>NZ_CP015963.1:0-300000 GCF_001663155.1 Altererythrobacter ishigakiensis | reverse complement strand
CGGTATTTCACTGCGTTTGCGAACTTATTAAGCGCAACTCTGCTGAACCGTACATGACCACGAAACGAATCCCTCAAACAAGACTTCGAGTCGTGATACAGAATGATATGGCGGATTTTCTATACGAAGCAATGCTTGCAATGGTTAGTGCGCGCTAGCGCCATTTACCTGTTGCAGAGTCTCCACAGCTAGCGAAACTGGCTGTGCACGGCGTCCGTTCAGCGCATGTAAAGCGGGTCAGGGCACAGAAATACGGGCATCTTGGCGTTGCGGTAGGGATTGTTGCCTTGTTCCCTGCGCAGCGGGAGTTATAGAGCAGAGCTAAAGACAGGTCTGTTGAGGGCCAAATCGCGTGAGGAATATTGCGAAAATGAGTTTGATTGAGACCGCCACCCGTCGTCCCGTCCGTGTAGCGCTTGCATGTGCGGCGCTGGCTACGCTTGCTGCCTGTGGCGGCCGGGAGCGCCCGCAAGCCGACTTGGCTGCGGCGCAAGTCAACACGATTGGTGTGAACTCATACCTGTGGCGCTCGGCCCTTGAAACCTTCAGTTTTGCGCCCCTGCTGCAGGCTGATGCGATGGGCGGCGTGATCATTACGGACTGGTACGCCAATCCGCAGAATCCGGCAGAACGGGTCAAAGTAACGGTAACCATCCTTGATCAGGATCTACGGGCAGACGCGTTGCGTGTGGCGGCAAGCCGTCAGGTTACTCAAAGCGGTACTTGGGTTGATGCGCCGGTTCAGGCTGCGACTGTCCAGAAGCTGGAAGACATTATCCTGACGCGCGCACGCGAATTGCGCCGACAGACATTGTCTTCCTGACCCTTTTCCCCTTAACGGGTTTGTCATGACCGATACGCGATTTGATCCGTCTCAGGCCGACGGCCGCTGGCAGCGTGCATGGGAGCAGGCCGGCACGTTCCACGCCGATTCCGATAGCAGCAAACCCAAAAGCTATGTGCTCGAGATGTTCCCTTATCCGTCGGGCCGTATCCACATGGGGCACGTCCGCAACTACACCATGGGTGACGTGCTGGCTCGCTACAAGAAGATGCGCGGCCATGAGGTGCTTCATCCGATGGGGTGGGACGCGTTCGGCATGCCCGCAGAAAATGCCGCGATGGAAAAGGGGGTACATCCGGGCGGATGGACCCGCGAGAATATCGACAACATGAAAGGCCAATTGAAGCGCATCGGTTTTGCGCTCGACTGGTCACGCGAATTCGCGACCTGCGATCCGGAATATTACGGCCATGAACAAGCGCTGTTCATAGACATGTATGAAGCAGGAATGGTCTATCGGCGCCAGAGCGAAGTGAACTGGGACCCGGTCGACATGACTGTGCTCGCCAACGAGCAAGTGATTGACGGAAAAGGCTGGCGTTCGGGTGCGGAAGTCGAGAAGCGCAAGCTTGATCAATGGTTCCTGAAAATCACTGATTTTGCCGAAGACCTGCTGGAAGGCCTTGGCACGCTCGACAACTGGCCGGACAAGGTCAAACTGATGCAGGAGAACTGGATCGGAAAATCGAGCGGTCTCGAATTCAGCTTCGATCTGTCAAACGGTGAAAAACTACCGGTTTACTCGACCCGGCCCGACACAATCTTCGGCGCAAGCTTTGTTGCAGTCGCCGCTGATCATCCGATCGCGCAAGGCGTAGCCGCTGACAATGTCGATGCGGCGCGTTTTATTGAAGAGTGCAAAAAAGGCGGTACCACCGCGGCCGAACTGGAAACCATGGAAAAGCGCGGCTTCCTGACTGGTATCACCGCGCGCCATCCATTCACGGGCGATGCACTGCCCGTTTTCATCGCGAATTTCGTGCTGATGGATTACGGCACCGGAGCGGTAATGGGTGTGCCGGGGCACGACCAACGCGACTTCGAATTCGCGACCAAATACGAATTGCCGACCATCCGAGTCATTGCCGGATCGCAAGAGAATGCTGGCGATCCGCTGACAGAGGCCGACACGGGTGACGGTATTTGCGTCAATTCAGACTTTCTGGATGATATGAGCGTTGAAGAAGCCAAGGCCGCAGTCAACGCGCGCGCAGAAAGCGAAGGGTGGGGGCAAGGGACCACCGTCTGGCGCTTGCGCGACTGGGGTGTTTCACGCCAGCGCTATTGGGGGACGCCAATCCCTTTCATCCACTGTGAAGCATGCGGTGTAGTGCCAGTACCCAAGGATCAGCTGCCGGTTGAACTGCCCGAGGATGTGGACTTTTCGATCCCGGGCAATCCGTTGCTGCGTCATCCCACATGGAAGCACACCAATTGCCCGACTTGCGGCGACAAAGCAGAGCGTGAGACGGACACGCTTGATACATTCACCAATTCCAGCTGGTATTTCCTGCGCTTCGCCAGTCAGCCCGCAGACCAGCCCTTCGACAAAGAAGAAGTCGCCAAGTGGCTTCCGGTCGAACAGTATATTGGCGGGATCGAGCACGCGATCCTTCACTTGCTTTATGCGCGGTTCTGGACGCGCGCCTTGCAGAGGTTGGGCAAGCTGGATTTTGCCGAGCCTTTCGCCAGCCTTTTCACGCAAGGCATGGTAACGCATGAGACATATTCGCGCGAGGTAGAGGGGCGCTCAGTCTATTACCTGCCAGAGGAAATTGACCGGACCGGCAACGGAGCGACACTGAAAGCAGACGGTGCATCGGTTGAAATCGGCCGCGTCATAAAGATGTCGAAGTCGAAGAAAAACACAGTCGACCCCGATAACATCATCGACACATATGGCGCGGATGCTGCACGCTGGTTCATGCTTTCCGACAGCCCGCCTGAGCGCGATCTGCCATGGTCCGAAGCCGGGATTGAAGGCTGTGCGCGTTTTGTACAGCGTTTGTGGCGTCTCTTTGGGCAGTATGATGCAACGGCGGAAGGCGAGGACAAATCTTTGGCTCGCAAGGCGCACCAGACCATCGCCGCGGTGGCTGAAGACATTGAAGCATTGAGCTTTAACAAGGCTGTCGCTCGTATCTATGAACTCACTGGTGCGGCGGAAAAGGCCAAGCCAAGCGCGGACCGGAGTTTCACGATCCGTACCATCCTGTTGCTGGTTTCCCCCATGATGCCGCATCTTGCGGAAGAAGCTTGGGCCAAGATCGGAAAAGATGGCCTGATTGCCGAAGCGGAGTGGCCCGAAGTCGATCCCGCGATGCTGGTGGAGGACGAAGTCACTATCGCGGTGCAGCATATGGGTAAGCTGCGCGATACTCTGACTGCTCCTAAAGGGGCAGCGAAGGAAGACCTGGAAGCGCTCGCGCTTGCCAGTGACAAAGTCCAGCGTTCGATTGACGGGGCCGATATCCGCAAGGTGATTGTAGTCCCGGACCGTCTGGTCAATATTGTCACAGGATGATGCGCACATTTATCGCCTCCCTTGCTTTGCTCACGCTATCTGCTTGTGGGCTACAACCGCTTTACTCGGGTGGTTCCAGCGACCCGGTGGCGCAAGGGTTGGCCGCTGTGGATGTAGCGCCGATCCAGGGACGCGACGGTTGGTTGGTGCGTAATGCGCTGAATGACCGGCTACAGCTAACCGGTGAACGTGCATCGCCGCTCTACCGGCTGGATGTGCAGCTGGATGATTCGCTAGAGGCTCTGGGCGTCCTCAATGATGACACGATCAGCCGTGAACGCCGCATTTTGCGTGCACGTTATCAGCTGGTTGACCTGGCAAGTGGTGCGATCCTGCTTGATGCGACATCGGGTTCGGACGCAGGTATCGATGTGGTTTCATCCGAATATGCAACCATTGCTGCTGAGCAAACCGCGCTTGAGAATCTGGCACGTGAAGTCGCCGACCGGATGGTTCGCCAGGTCGCGCTGACTCTGCGCGAAGCTGAGAGCGCGCAGTGAAGGCAACGCAAAAGGATTTTTCTTCCACCGCTCGCCGCGCCGTTGATCAATGTGGCATCTTCTTCTTCTGCGGGCCTGATGAAGCCGGCGCTTCCGCGGCGGCGCAATCGCTGACTCAACTTCTGGCCGATGCAGGTGAGCGGATCGAACTGTCCGGTGCCGACATCAAGAAGGACCCTGCGCTTTTGGGCGATGAAGCTCGTTCTGGATCGCTGTTTGGTGACAAGCGATACATCTATGTCCGCGCTAGTGGCGATGAAGCACATGATGCAATCAAAACTTTAATCGAGACTGGCGAGGCCGGAGCCGGGGAAGCTGCGCCGGTTCTGATAGTCGCGACATCAGCGACGGATAAGTCGCGCACTGCCAAACTGCTTGAGAAGCGCAAGGACGCGCTGGTAGCCATGTTTTGGCCTCCTGATCTGACGTCTGTGACAGGCTCTGTGCGGCAAATGGCGGACGCGGCGGGTTTGCGATTGAGTGGAGACCTGGGCGAACGAATTGCGCGCGCGGCTGGGCTTGATGTCCGGCTTGCACAATCCGAGGTTACGAAGCTTGCAACCTATTGCGATGCTTCGCCGCAATCACCGGTCGCGCTCACGGCAGAGGACCTGGATGCCGTGGGGGCAGCCACTGAAGAAGATGGATTCATGCCGCTTGTCAACGCAGTGCTGAAAGGTGATTGCGGCAAGCTGGATATTGAGCTGAAGCGTATGCGCGAGCATGGGATGAATGCGGTAGGTGTCCTGCTTGCGGTAGAACGACGTGCGGCTCAGTTAGCACAAATCACCGCGCAGTTGGGGCCGCGGGGCTCACTGGACGGGATGGACCGCGGGGCAAAGGCGCGCCTTGGGATATTCTGGCGCGATGAACGCGATATCCGTGATCAGCTGCAAAGCTGGCATCGGCGCAAGCTTGAGCGGCTCGGTCCCAAGCTCATGCAACTGCACAAGGATCTGCTCGGTAACAGCCAGGCTGCCGAGCTATTGCTGGCCCAGGGGCTGACCGAAATCGCGCGTTTTGCTGCGCGGCGATAACCCCTAGTTCTCGTCACTTTCAGAGACAGTGAAGGTGCCTGTCACGCGCCCGCTTGAACTTTCACCATTGGTCGCAGCTTGGCCGTCCACACTGGCGCGCCCAGAGTTGAGATCGATAGTTAAACGCCCGCCATTAAGGCTGTCACCACCACGACTAAGCGTGACATTCCCTGCCATCGTGATGATGCGGCGCTGCAAGTCATAGACAGCAACATCGCCGCGCGCACGCTCATTGCCGCGCTGGACATCAACCCCGCCGGTGGCGGTAATGCGGGCAATCGAAAGATCGCCGTCGTCGCTATAGTTTACGAGCATGCGCTGCGAACGGACAGTCATTCCAGCCTGGGATACCGTCACGCCGCCCACCAGAACTACACGGTTCTCCCGATCTTCAACGTCTATGTCGCCAGCATCGAATTGAACCGGGGCGTTGGAATTATGGCCAGAGAAAGCCTGCGCGTGCAGCTGTATCCCCCCGAAGGCAGCCAGTGTCGCAACAAAGCCGATCGCGGCTGATCGGAATGAAGTGCTGAGAACAGAATGCGCCATTACGGTACCCTCAATTCGCCTGGGCTCATGGTCAGACGTGCGTTGCCGCGCAGTGATATTCTGCGCTCGTCTATATCTAATTCGATGCTGTCGGCCTCGAACGCGCCAGCAGGCACTTCGCCCTGCACACGCCCGGATCCCGTCATCACACGGGACTGCAGGTCAACTGAAACACCGCGTGCCGTCATGGAATATCCATCTGCAGAAGAAAGGCGTAGCAGCCCGTCTACCGACATGACTTCAGTGTCTATGTCATAGGCTCCGCCATCGGCACTGATCCGAGCGGGCCCGTCCCTCAGCAAAATCTGCGCCATCATGTCGCGCATCCTGACTATCCCCTCCGCGCTGGAGCGTTGCACCGCCTCGCCCGCGGTCAAGGAGAACGGTCTCCCGCTGTCATCCTGCCCGCGATACATGGCGTTGGATACCGAGAGCCGTTCATCGATCATCGCTACCTTGTTGCGATCAAGCAGGAAGCTGACTTCGCTTCCCGGCGAAAGTGGTGTGATCACCATGAGCGCCGCGACGATTCCGACGCCCATCGGCAGAGCCTTGCTCAGAAACCGGACCAGACGATCATGCGAACCACCAGGCGCAGCGAAATGCTGACGCTGGCTGCGCAACTGCTTGGCTTCCTGGGTTTCTATGCGGCTGTGAAGTTCCATGACAGGCGCTTATACGGTCTCTTCCATCAACTGTGGCTGAATATGTCGTGGTCCGGCCAGCCAGCGATATCGAGCTTTGCGCGAGTTGGCAGAAAGTCGAAACAGGCTTGCGCGATATCCATGCGACCTTCGCGTTCCAACCGTTTGATCAGCTCCTCTCGCAAGCGATGTAAGAAACGAACATCAGATGCGGCATAATCACGCTGTGCATCGTTCAGCTCTGGCCCGCCCCAGTCGCTTGATTGCTGAACCTTGGATAGATTTTCGTTCAAGACTTCGTCGACGAGATTCTTGAGTCCATGCCTATCGGTGTAGGTGCGCACCAGCTTGCTGGCGATCTTGGTGCAAAACACCGGTGCGGCTATGACGCCAAGGTAATATTCGATCGCTGCCAGATCGAATCGCGCAAAATGATAGAGCTTCAAGCGATTGGGATCGCCTAACAGTGCCTTTAGGTTTGGCGCGTCATAGGGGCTTTCCGGGCCGAACCGAACCAGGTGTTCATCGCCGCTGCCATCGCTTATTTGCACGACGCACAGCCGATCCCGATGTGTGATCAAACCCATGGTTTCAGTATCCACCGCAAGCGGCGCATCGCCGGTCAAAACGTCGGCGGGCAAGTCTTCTTCATGAAAATATACAGCCATATGATCTCGCCTTACGCCGATTGGGGAAAGAGGGAAAGGGGTGGTGACGTATCGGACCAACTAGTCCTATTCTCAAACTATGAGTGAAGCGATCCCTGACAGTTGGAGGCCTGCGCTGGAGCCAGTTCTGGCTAAGCCCGAAGCGCGCAAGTTAGGCGGCTGGCTGCGCGCAGAAGAGGAGGCGGGCAAAGCGATTTTTCCGCCGCGCGGGGAAAGGCTGGCGGCACTTGCAATGACTCCGCTTGATTCAGTGCGGGTCGTCATTTTGGGGCAGGATCCGTACCATGGCCCCGGACAAGCGCATGGGCTTTCGTTCTCGGTACGCGAGGGCGTCAAACTACCGCCAAGCTTGCGCAATATATATCAGGAAATTGAAAGCGATCTGGGTGTAAAGCCCCCAGCAAATGGCGACCTGACCCGGTGGGCTACACAGGGCGTATTGCTGCTCAACAACACACTCACAGTCGAATCGGGTCAAGCAGGCAGCCATGCCGGGCGCGGATGGGATGCGATCACTGATGCCTGTGTGGCGGCAGTTGTGGAGCAAGGCTTGCCAACGGTGTTCATCCTGTGGGGCAGCCATGCACAAAAGAAAGCTGGTCGGGTGCAGGGACTTGGGGCCGGCAATAATCACCTGATCATCAAGAGCCCGCACCCCAGCCCATTGTCAGCGCACCGTGGCTTCTTTGGTTCGAAGCCGTTCAGTCAAACGAATGCATTTCTTGAGTCACATGGTCGGGGGCGTATTGCGTGGTGATCTTGTCGTTATGAATGAGGATGATGCCAGAATAGCCTTGCTCGCACGGCGCAAAGCGCTGGATGCGGAGGATGCCACCAATGCGGATTCGCGCGAAACCGTTGAGCTTCAGCAAGATAGTGTCGGGCGTCTTAGCCGAATGGATGCGATGCAACAGCAAGCCATGGCGCAAGCGACCGAGCGGCGACGCTTGGCCGAGCGTGCCCGGATAGCGGCCGCTCTGGAACGGATCAACGATGGCGAGTGGGGCTATTGCCTAAAGTGCGGGGAGGAAATCGCCGAGAAACGGCTTAGGCATGATCCCAGTGTCGCCAATTGCGTGAACTGCGCGAGCGGGGCGGGATAGGAGCAAGATGATGAGCGAAGATCTGGTGTTGCTTGATATCGAGGATGGCGTGGCCACGGTCACGCTCAACCGCCCGCAAGCAATGAACGCGCTTTCGAAAGCGCTTCGTTCGCAGCTCTATCAAGTCATGAAGCAAGTCGATGGCGATGATAGCGTGCGCGCCGTTATCCTTACCGGAGCTGGCGAGCGCGCGTTTACTGCGGGACTCGATTTGAAAGAGCTGGGCAGTGAAGAGGGCGCATTGGGCGCCGCCAATGCGGAAGGCGCGGACGAAAATCCGGTCAAGGCGATCGAGTTGTGCCGGAAGCCGGTGATAGGTGCGATCAACGGCGTGGCGATCACCGGCGGATTCGAAGTCGCGATTGCTTGCGATGTTCTGATCGCGAGCACCAATGCGCGATTTGCCGATACCCATGCGCGGGTCGGGATTGTGCCGGGCTGGGGGCTCTCGCAGAAGCTTTCCCGCATGATTGGGATCAGCCGCGCGAAAGAGCTAAGCTTTACCGGCAATTTTCTCGATGCGCAGACTGCTAAGGTTTGGGGGCTGGTGAATCATGTGGTGGAGCCGGTCGAATTGCTGCCATTGGCGCGGAAGCTGGCCAATGACATGGCAAGCATCGATCCGGCGTTTCTTGCACAGTACAAGAAGCTGATTGATGATGGCTATGCTCGAAGTTTTTCCGACGGAATGGCGCTGGAGGCCGAACTGTCCTCCGCCGCCAATTCAGCTGTCACACCGGAGGAAGTCGAAGCGCGGCGCGAAGCCGTGCAAGCGAGGGCGCGTCAACAAGACTAAAACTGAGTGGTTAGCCTGAGCCCGGCCATCACGCCGGTGTCGCGCGCGGCAACCGCGCTGTCGATGACCTGAATGTTTGCAGTCACCTGGACATTGCTGGACAGACCGAGCGTGTAGAAATACTCCACGCCCTCCTCATCTTGCAGAGCAAGGCGCTGATCAAGCGCGCGGACAAGCTGATTGGTCAGCGAATATCGGAACCACGCCGCGCCAAACCGGTCTTGCGGACGAAAACGCGGGTTGCCCGAAATGCCCAGCATCGCACTGCGATCAAGGAAGGTGGGGTCGCCGTTCGACATATAGACCTGTCCAAAAATGCCCCAGCCTTTTCCGGGAGCCTCGGGATAAACGTCGAGGTACTGGTATCCAGCGAGCACCGCGGCGAACTCGCCTTTCTTTTTGCCAAAACCCGATCCCGGCGATGGGATGAGGACAGAGGGCAGCGAGTCAGCATTGATGTCATCACGTGTCGAGCCCGAGAGCTTTAGCGCATAGTATCCCGGCTTCCCGCCGATCTTCACCGGGAAAGTCACAGAGCCCAAAAAGCCCACACCGCTCTCGAACGCTGTTTCAAAACCGCTGCGCTGGTACTGTGAATCCGGATCGTAGACCCAAAGCCGATAGAGAACCTTCTCTGTCGGCACTTCGAGCAGTGCTCCGGTGATCGTATTAGGGATGATCGCGGAAGGTGGCAGCGCCATCGACAGGTTCTGAAAACCGTAGTGCCCGTCGCTGCCCACTACTGGCAGTTTGGCACCTTGGTCGAGCACGTTGACCTTGCCCACTATAAGCTTCGCGCCAGAATTCCAGCGCTTTGAAACGCTCACAGATAAATCAAAGTCGCCACGCCCTTCACCGCGGAACAACGCAGTATTGTTCGGGATCAGGCCAATCTCGCCGTTCGAATCCTTGCCCCAGGTGTATTCGGGACGAACGGTTAGCGTTAGGCTGTCATCGCCGCCAAATGCGCTACCGGATATGTCCAGATATGCATCAGCCCGGCCTGAATAGCGCAGAGTTTCGGCTGCGCTGCCCTGCGCTGGCATGTCAACGAACTGAGAGGTGACCAGCTTGAACTTGACCGGAGCCGTTTGAGGCGGTTCGGGCGGAACAGACGCGGCTGGCGCCGCGGCGTTATCCGAATTCACGCTCGCGCCGTTGCTGGATTCAACCGGCCCGACTGTACCCGTTTCCTTCGTGAATTCGTTGCCGTATGCCGACTCAAGGTTGTGCGGCTCTTCAGCCAAAACAGGGCTGGACGAAAACATTGCAATCGCCACCGCGCCAAAGGCGCAACCGATAAACTGCTTCGTGCGCGAAATCCGCGCAGCCAATGCGACCACCATTTACTTCCCCAAACCCGTGAATGTTCAAGTGCTTGAGAGATGCACCATTTTTGCCGGACCGCATTGTATAGGGCCGACATCGGGAGATTTTATCTGCGCAGTCCGATAAACGGCCTTACCGCGGCAGCTCTGAAACACCCATCAATGCTTCGTCAACGGCACGAGCAGCCTGTCGCCCTTCACGGATCGCCCACACGACCAGTGATTGCCCGCGGCGCATATCGCCGCAAGCAAACACGTTCTCAACGCTGGTCGCGTAGCTGTTTGTATCCGCATCAACGTTACCGCGGCCCGTCAGCTCAACCCCGGCCTGATCAAGCAGGCCCGCCTTTTTCGGCCCGACAAAGCCCATAGCAAGCAGAATCAGATCGGCTTCGATGGTGAATTCTGAGCCTTCGACTTCCTGCATCGCGCCGTCTTTCCATTCGACACGCACGCATTCCAGCCCGGTGACGGTTTCGCCATCGCCAACCACACGTTTAGTCAGGACAGCCCAATCGCGCTCTACGCCTTCCTCATGGCTGGAGGACGTCCGGAGCTTGAGCGGCCAATCGGGCCAAGTCAGCGCCTTGTCTTCCTTTTCCGGCGGCTTGGGCATGATCTCCAATTGGACCACGCTTTCCGCACCTTGCCTGTTCGATGTGCCGACACAGTCGCTGCCGGTGTCTCCGCCGCCGATCACGACAACCTTCTTGCCGGTCGCGAGCAAACTACCGCGCGGTGCCGCACGCACTTCATCATCGCCAGCGTTGCGCTTGTTTTGCTGGGTCAGGAATTCCATCGCCAAGCGTACGCCGTTCATCTCAGCACCGGGGATGGCAAGAGCGCGCGCGTCTTCAGCGCCACCAGCCAAGACCACAGCGTCAAAGTTTTCCTGCAAGCTCTTGAAGGAAACATCGACACCCACCTCTTTGGAGGTTTTGAATTCGACCCCCTCGGCTTCCATCTGAACCGCGCGGCGGTTGATGAGATGCTTCTCCATCTTGAAGTCAGGGATGCCGTATCGCAGCAGTCCGCCGATCCGGTCCGACTTCTCAAACACAGTCACTGCATGCCCAGCGCGAGCGAGCTGCTGTGCGCAGGCCATGCCGGCGGGGCCAGATCCGACCACGGCCACGGACTTGCCGGTCTTCTTTTCAGACACCTGAGGGGTAATCCAGCCCTCTTCCCAACCCCGATCGACAATCGCGCACTCGATTGATTTGATCGTGACAGGCTGGTCAGTGATGTTGAGCGTGCACGCTGCTTCGCACGGAGCGGGACAAATCCGTCCCGTGAATTCAGGGAAATTGTTGGTTGAATGGAGCACGTCGAGCGCGTTCCGCCAGTCACCCTCGTAGACAAGATGATTCCAGTCCGGGATGATATTGTTCACCGGGCAACCGTTGTGACAATATGGAATTCCACAGTTCATGCAGCGGCTGGCCTGCGATTTCAGCGTGACATCATCCGGCTGGATGACAAACTCACGGTAATTGCCCAGTCGCTCTGTCGGATCGAGATAGTCGCGATCGCGGCGGTCGAGTTCCAGGAAGCCTGTTTCCTTGCCCATGTTCTAGCTTTCCCTGACTTTATTCTGCTGCAACCGAAGCGGCTTCTTCGCGCTCGGCTTCGAGTTGACGCAATGCGCGTTCATAGTCGCGCGGCATGACTTTGACGAATTTGCTGACCTCGGCATCCCAATCGCCAAGGATCGCAGCGGCCTTGGCACTGCCTGTGTGCAGCTTGTGACGTTCGATCAGGATCTTGAGACGCTCTGCATCGTGGCGGAGCATGTCGCCCATGCCAAAATCGTGCACGCTAACAGGGCGTTGAGCGGGACGGCCTGTGCCGTCTTCCTCATCGCGCGCGCCAGTCATCGGCACAAGGTCGACTTGAGCCGGATTGACCAGCTGTTCGAACTTGCCTTCGGGGTCATAGACGTATGCAACGCCGCCGCTCATCCCGGCTGCGAAGTTTCGGCCTGTTTGTCCCAGCACCACGACTACGCCGCCGGTCATATATTCGCATGCGTGATCGCCAGCGCCCTCGACGACAGCAATCGCGCCGGAATTGCGCACTGCGAAACGTTCGCCCGCGACGCCTTCGAAATAGGCTTCGCCTGCAATCGCACCGTAGAGCACAGTGTTGCCAACAATGATGTTGTCTGACGGATCCCGGGCAACGCCTCCCGGCTGCTTCACGATCACACGACCGCCTGAAAGCCCCTTGCCAACATAGTCATTGGCATCGCCGGTCAGATCAAGTGTCACGCCATGTGCCAGCCATGCTGCGAAGCTTTGCCCCGCAACACCCGTCAGATTGATCCGGATCGTGTCTGGCGGCAGGCCGTCATGGCCATAGGCCTTGGCGATTTCACCAGACAGCATCGTGCCGACGGTGCGGTTCACATTGCGAATTTCGCGGTCAATCTGAACCGGTTTGCCTTCAGTGATCGCATCCTTGCAGGCCGAAATCAGTTCATTGTCCATTGCCGCGGAAAGGCCATGGTCCTGCGTTTCCGAGTTGTGCAACGGTGCTTCTTCCGGGATGTCCACTTTCGTGAGCAATCGGGTCAGATTGACGCCCGCAGCCTTCCAGTGGCGATCAACCCGGCGCATGTCGAGCTTGTCGACACGGCCGACCATCTCTTCAACTGTACGGAAGCCCATTTCCGCCATGATCTGGCGAAGCTCTTCCGCGACAAAGAAGAAGTAGTTGATCACATGCTCTGGCTGGCCGGTGAAGCGCGCCCGCAACACGGGGTCTTGTGTCGCCACTCCGACCGGACAAGTGTTCAAGTGACACTTGCGCATCATGATGCAGCCTGCAGCGATCAGGGGCGCGGTGGCAAATCCGAATTCATCCGCACCAAGCAGCGCGCCGATGGCAACATCACGCCCTGTACGCAGACCGCCGTCGACCTGCACCGCAATGCGTGAACGCAAATCGTTCAAGAGCAGGGTCTGCTGCGTCTCTGCCAGGCCGATTTCCCATGGCGATCCTGCGTGCGTCAGGCTGGTGAGCGGCGAAGCGCCGGTCCCGCCATCATAGCCCGCAATCGTCACATGGTCCGCGCGCGCCTTCGAAACGCCGGCGGCAACGGTGCCAACGCCCACTTCGGAAACGAGCTTTACCGAAATGCGCGCGACCGGGTTGGTGTTCTTGAGATCGTGGATCAACTGCGCCAGATCCTCGATCGAATAGATATCGTGGTGCGGCGGCGGTGAGATCAAGCCCACGCCCGGAGTCGAATGGCGTACCGCGCCGATCCGCTTGTCCACCTTGTGACCGGGTAGCTGACCGCCTTCGCCCGGCTTCGCACCTTGCGCCATCTTGATCTGGATATCGTCCGAATTGACGAGATATTCGGTCGTAACGCCAAAGCGGCCCGATGCGACTTGTTTGATGCGACTACGCATCGAATCGCCATTGTCCATTGGCTTGAAGCGTTCGGGCTCCTCGCCGCCTTCACCGGTGTTGGAACGGCCACCGATGCGGTTCATTGCGATAGCAAGTGTCGAGTGCGCTTCATGGCTGATCGAGCCGAAGCTCATCGCGCCGGTGCTGAACCGCTTTACGATTTCGCTTGCCGGCTCGACTTCATTCAGAGGGATGGCCTCATCCGCCTTCTTGAATTCCATCAGCCCGCGGATAGTGAGCAACCGCTCTGATTGCTCATTTACGCTCTTGGCGAATGACTCGTAGTCGTCATGCTTGTTGCCGCGCACTGCGTGCTGCAAGAACGCGACATTCTCGGGGGTCCAGGCGTGGTCCTCGCCGCGCAAGCGGTACTGGTAGATACCGCCCACATCGAGCATGTTCTTGTACAAAGGATTGTCGCCATAGGCTTGCGCATGGCGGCGCACGGTTTCCTCGGCCACTTCCTTAAGGCCAACGCCTTCGATTGTGGTCGCAGTACCGGTGAAATAGCTTTCGATGAAGTCGCTCGACAGGCCGACCGCATCAAAAATCTGCGCGCCGCAGTAAGACTGGTAGGTCGAGATGCCCATCTTGGACATGACCTTTAGGATGCCTTTGCCGACCGCCTTGATGTAGTTCTTCTGCACTTCATCATAGGTCAACTTAGGATGCTTCTTCGCGCGAAGATCCTCCAGTGTTTCAAAAGCGATATAGGGGTTGATCGCTTCTGCGCCGTAACCTGCCAACACGCAGTAGTGATGCACCTCGCGCGCTTCGCCGGTTTCCACCACCAGGCCGGTCTGCATGCGCAGTCCCTGGCGAACCAGATGATGGTGCACGGCGGCGGTGGCCAGCAACGCTGGCATGGCGATGCGATCCGGCCCTTGCTTGCGGTCAGACAGCACCAGAATGTTCTTGTCCTGCAGCACGGCCTCTGTTGCGGCCCAGCACATTTCCTTCAGCGCCATCTTGAGGCCCTTGGCACCCTTGCTGGCACGCCAGGTCATGTCGATCGTTTCCGTGCGGAACGCACCGTCCAGCGCGACCTCGACCGATCGTATTTTGGCAAGATCTTCATTGGTTAGGATCGGTTGGCTGATCTCGAGCCGCTTGTGCGTACCTGCATCCATGCCCAACAGGTTTGGACGGGGGCCGATCATCGATAGCAAGCTCATCACCAGCTCTTCGCGGATCGGATCGATCGGCGGATTGGTGACCTGCGCGAAATTCTGCTTGAAGTAATCGTATAGCAACCGTGAACGGTTTGACAGCACAGCGATCGGCGTGTCTGTGCCCATCGATCCGATCGGGTCATCGCCCTTCACTGCCATTGGCTCAAGGAAGCGATTCACATCTTCTTGCGTGTATCCGAAGGCCTGTTGCGCTTGCAGCAGCGTCGGCGTGTCCTGATTTTCATCTTGCGGCAGTTCGGCGAACTCAGGGTCGATCAAGTCCAGATCGTCCAGCTTGTACTGTGCTTGATTGAGCCACTTCTCGTATGGCTGCGCGCTCGCAAGATCGGCCTTTAGTTCCGCATCTTCGATGATACGGCCCTGTTCGAAGTCGATCAGCAACATCTTGCCCGGCTGCAAGCGCCACTTGCGCACGATGTCTTCTTCCGGGAACGGCAGCACACCGCTTTCCGAAGCCAAGCACACGATATCGTCCTTGGTGACGCAGAAACGCGCGGGCCTCAGGCCATTGCGGTCCAGCGTCGCACCAATCTGGCGGCCATCGGTGAATGCGACAGCCGCCGGGCCGTCCCATGGCTCCATCAGGGCCGCATGATATTCGTAGAATGCGCGCCGATCCGGGTCCATCAGCTCATTCTTGGCCCACGCCTCCGGCATCAGCATCATCATCGCATGCGCCAGGCTGTATCCGCCCGCAAGAAGCAGCTCCAACGCGTTGTCGAGGCACGCCGTGTCAGATTGGCCATGCGGGATTAGCGGCCACATTTTATCCAGGTCTACACCAAGCAGCGAGGATTCCATCGTCCGTCGGCGTGCATTCATCCAGTTAACATTGCCACGCACCGTATTGATCTCACCATTGTGTGCGATCAGCCGGTAAGGGTGCGCCAAGCGCCAGCTGGGGAATGTGTTGGTGCTGAAGCGCTGATGGACGAGACCCAGTGCGCTGATACAATCCGGGTCGCGCAAATCATCGTAGAAGCCGCCAACCTGATCGGCCAGCAACAGGCCCTTGTAGACAATCGTCCTGCTTGAGAAGCTGGGCATATAGGTTTGCGTGAGACCCGGTAGATCGTGCTTCTCAGCCAGTGCACCCAACGGGTTAAGCGTTTGCTTGCGGATCACGATCAGCTTGCGTTCGAATGCATCCTGATCGGCGCAGTCATCGCCGCGGGCAATGATTGCTTGCTGGATCACTGGCATCGAATCCACGACTGCCTTGCCCAAGCCATCAAGTGTCAAAGGGACATCGCGCCAGCCAATCAGTTTCTGGCCTTCCTTGGCGGTAAATTTCTCGAATTGCTCTGTAACGAACGCGCGCGCCGCTTCGTCTTGCGGCATGAAGCACATGGCAACGCCGTAATCGCCAGGATCGGGTAAATTTTTGTCTTGAGCCTTAGCCCATTTGCGGATCAGCGGATCAGGGATCTGCAGCAGGATTCCTGCACCGTCGCCCAACAATGGGTCAGCCCCAACCGCGCCGCGGTGGTCAATGTTCTTGAGAATCTCCAACGCCTGCGTGACGATCTTATGCGATTGCTCGCCTTTGATGTGCGCGACAAAGCCAACGCCGCAGGCGTCGTGCTCGTTACGCGGGTCGTACAATCCCTGGGGCGTTGGGTATCCCATTCAAAATCCATCCTGTCAGATGCCGGTCTGTCGCGACCGCGCTTGCGAGGCGCTGTCCGGCAATTAAGTGCAATCTCGGTGCCCGATTCACGCAGCTTTGTGATTGCTTGATGCTTTCATGGCGACATGAAATGGTTTTTGCAACTGCGAAGGCGCTAGCAAAGTTTCAGGCGCCAAAGGTTGAACTTTAGCACATGCTACTTGGTTCCAGAGGGGGATGCTCAGTTTGTAAGGCGTGTTTGGGGTAATAGCGCGCGCAGACGGTCGCTCATTTCAGCAGGAGGCGTCGGTGGAGAATAGCTATGCACCGCGTCTTCAACTGCGCTGCGGTGATCGTCCAATGCGACTGCAAATCGCTCTATCAGCTGCGGCATCGCCAAGGCGTCAGTCGCTTGCGTGCGCAGCAGATTGACTGCCTTGCCGTGTTGCGGGGTTTGCTCCTTTGCCTCCATCACTTCGACAATTGGATCGGCGGGGACTGACGTGTCGTCAGGTATCAGCTCGTTTGGCGACGGAGCCTCTGTTTCAGGTTCGGCCTCGACCAAAGGCAAATCGTCTGCGATGGAATAGCGATCATCCTCGTGGTCTGCCAGGGCAACTGCAGCCTCTTCTTCGATCACATGCGGGTCGTAACCTTCAAGCTCTGCTTGCCGGTCAGTTTGAGCCGAAGCAATGACCTTTGCACCCGCCCATCCAACAAGCCCCCCTGCAACGCCTGCGACTGCGGCGAGTACCGCTTGGCTTTTGGCGATAGTGGGGATTGCGAATTGCGCCATGCTCGAAGCGATCAGGCCATCTGGCAAGACCGCAATACATCCACTCAACAAAGCCGCGAGCCATACGGCGCAAAGCGGCACGAAAGCGGGATGCCGACTGATCGGCGCGCGCGAGGCTTGAGTATAAGAATTCGCCATGCGCCCAATGCTAGCGCCTCAAGGTAAAGAGGGCGCTAACACCCGGACTCCTGCCGCGATGGCGGTTGCCCGAGTTCTTTGGCGCGGGAGTGCCTCTTTGGGACCGCGATGCCGTAACGGCAGGTTGACGTTTACGGAAACTTCATTGCGCTCGGCGCCGTCATGCGCCATGAAGCTCTCAAATGACAGGCGAGTCTCGCCACAAAAGCGCATTTGAAGAGGAGAACATCATGAGCCCGCAGGAATTGGCCGCAAAAGTCGGCGAGAACATCGGCACCAGCGAATGGGTCGAGATGACGCAGGACAAGGTCAACATGTTCGCTGACGCGACAGGCGACCACCAATTCATCCATATCGATGAAGAGAAAGCCAAGCTTACGCCGTTCGGTGGCACTATCGTGCACGGCTTCATGACACTGTCGATGATCCCGTATCTGTCCGCGAACAGCGACATGCCCCGGATCGACAATGTCAAAATGGGTGTGAACTATGGCGGCAACAAAACCCGTTTCATCGCGCCTGTGCGCGTCGGCAAGCGCATTCGCGGCCACTGGAAGCTGGTCGAGATGATCGAAAAGCGCCCCGGTCAGTGGCAGCAAACTGCAGAGATCACCATCGAGATCGAAGGCGAGGATAAGCCCGCTCTGATGTGCGAGTGGATCACGCAGTTCTTCGTTTAATCTGACCGCAGTTTAATTTGAATTTTGCCCCGCGCCAAAGCGGGGCTGGATCGTATTACCTTTTGAAAGGACCCCCCCATTATGTCACGTGATGCAGTCATCGTCTCTACCGCGCGCACGCCGATCGGCCGCGCATACAAAGGCGGCTTTAACGCCACTCCGGGCGCAACGCTCGGCTCGTTCTCATTCGCGGCAGCTGTCGAGCGTTCCGGCATCGACGCGGGCGAAATCGATGATGTCGTTTGGGGCGCTGTTCTCACGCAGGGCACGCAAGCGGGCAACATCGGTCGCCAGGTTGCTCTGCGCGGCGGCGCACCGGTTACCGTGGCTGCACAAACGATCGACCGTCAGTGCTCTTCGGGCCTGATGGCGATCAGCACCGCTGCCAAGCAGATCATCGTCGACAATATGGATATCGTCGTCGGCGGCGGTCAGGACTCGATTTCTCTGGTCCAGACACCGGAGATGCGCGTTGCACCTGACAAGTCGCTGATCGCGATGCACAAGGACGTGTACATGCCAATGCTGGGCACGGCAGAAACCGTCGCCAAGCGCTACAATATCAGCCGCGAAGCGCAGGATGAATACGCGCTGCAATCGCAAATGCGCACTGCCGCCGGCCAGGAAGCAGGCAAGTTCGATGACGAGATCGTGCCTGTCACCACCACGATGGGCATCAAGGACAAGGAGACCGGCGAAGTCTCGATGGTCGAAACCACGATCACCAAGGATGAAGGCAATCGCCCTTCGACCACGCTCGAAGGTCTGCAAGCGCTTCAACCTGTCATGGGTCCTGGCATGTGCATTACCGCAGGCAATGCGTCGCAGTTGTCGGACGGCTCCTCCGCCAGCGTTCTGATGGAAGCCAAGGTTGCGGAGCGAAAAGGGCTTCAGCCGCTCGGTCGTTATGTAGGTATGGCTGTTGCCGGCACTGAACCTGACGAGATGGGCATTGGCCCGGTTTTCGCGATTCCGAAACTGCTCAAGCAAACCGGCGTGAAGATGGACGAGGTTGGCCTGTGGGAGCTCAACGAAGCTTTCGCCGTGCAGGTGCTTTACTGCCGCGACAAGCTCGGCATCGACAATGACATTCTGAACGTCAACGGCGGTTCGATCTCGATCGGTCACCCATACGGCATGACCGGCGCGCGCTGCGTTGGCCACGCGCTAATCGAAGGCAAGCGTCGCGGCGCGAAATATGTCGTTGTGACCATGTGCGTGGGTGGCGGCATGGGCGCAGCCGGAATGTTCGAGGTCTTCTGATGCGCCTACCGCTTCGCTATTTGAGGCGTGCAATCTGATGCGGCTGAAGTCTCCTCGTGTCGAGCCGCTCGACCTAGAGCAGCTCGACGAGGAGCAGACAAAGGCACTCGCCCCCTTCGCTGACCCTGACAACAAGGTTGGCGGCGGGCGCGTGCTCAATATCTTCCGCACATTGGCGCATGCGCCGGACGCTCTCTCGGCGTTTCTTGCGTGGGGCAACTACATCCTTTCCCGAAGGAACAGCCTGCCACCACGCGAGCGCGAGATCGTGATCCTGCGGGTCGGCTGGCTGTGCAAATCAGGCTATGAGTTTGCGCAGCATACTCGCATTGGCAAGATGTGTGGTCTGACTGACGAGGACATTGCTCGGATCAAGCAAGGGCCTGACGCCGAAGGCTGGACACCCATCGAGGCTGCGATGCTGAGAGCGGCTGATGAGCTGGTGTCAGACCATCACGTGTCTGACGCGACATGGGAAGCGCTCGAAGAGCTGGGGACCAAAGGCCGCATGGATTTGGCCTTTACGGTTGGCCAATACACGCAGGTTTCAATGTTCCTCAACACTCTCGGCATACAGCTGGAGGACGAAGACGAGGCCGATCCTGACCTACGTCCCTGACGGAACAGTCGTCACCCGTGGGTGGCAATGAAATCCTCGACAACCGGCGCCACATTGTTGCGCCATTTGCTGCCGTTGAAGATGCCGTAATGCCCTGCGCCTTCGGCCATGTAGTATTGCTTTTTCTTGGCTGACAGGCCCGTTGCCAGATCCAGCGCAGCCTTTGTCTGTCCAAGGCCGGAGATATCGTCACGCTCACCTTCGATTGCGAGCAGGGCGGTGTCCCTGATCTTGTGCAGATCGACGATCTCGCCCTTGTGGCGGAATTCGCCGTTGGGGATCGAATGCTTCTGGAACACTTCCTCGACCGTCTGGAGGTAGAATTCTGCGGTCATATCGCAAACGGCGCGATACTCGTCGTAGAAGTCCTTGGTCGTTTGCGCGCTGTCTTCATCGCCTTCCGTAAGATGCTTGAACATCTCGTAATGGCTCATCATGTGGCTGCCCAAGTTCATGCTCATGAAGCTGGCGAGCTGCATGAAGCCTGGATAAACCTTCCGACCTGACCCGCGATAGTTCATCGGAACAGTGGCGATCACTGAATTCCGGAACCATTCAATCGGGCGTTCCATAGCCAGATTGTTCACCGTGGTCGGGCTTTCGCGCGTGTCGATCGGCCCGCCCATCATCGTCAGCGTTTTTGGTGTTGCCGGATCCTTGTGCAGGTTCATCAACGCGGTCGTGGCGAAAGCGGGGACTGATGGCTGGCAAACCGCCATCATATGCGGCCGTTCGCCCTGGCCCTCGACGCGAATCTGTTCAAGGAACGCAATCAAGTAATCGATATAGTCGTCCAGATCGAACGTGCCTTCATGCATCGGCACCAGTTTCGCATCAGCCCAATCGGTAATGTAGACGATACAGCTTTTCAGCATGCGCTGGACTGTACCACGCAGCAGCGTGGCGTAATGCCCGCTCATCGGTGCGACAATCAGCAGGCGCGGCGAAGTTTCAGGCAGGCCGGTGTGGCGAAACCGTTTCAGGTCACCGAACGGGCGATTGACAACGGTTGCTTCTTCAACCGGATGACGCTCACCGTCCATGTCGACATATTCGATACCAAAGGCGGGCTTGCTGTAAGACGCGGTTGCATGCGCGAAAACATCCAGCGCCGAAGCCGCCATTGGCCCCACGCCCATATAGGAAAGCGGGTTGGCCGGATTGGTCAGGAACTCAGCGCTGATCGAAGCAACAGCGCTGGCGCTGTTAAGCCATGATCTCTGCAACTCGTAGGCGTGATAAAGCAAGGCGTTCCCCTGTATGTTGTTAGGTATCCCGCCTCTTGTCGAGCGGTTGAGCGAGGCTTCTTGGACCCATCAAGAACATTGTGCAATGCACAATATTTCACGATTATTGGAATCGCATGGCGAGTATGCAGAATTATCACGTGAAATTTGCGCTACGCATGACTAATTGTGGCAAGCAATGGACGGGCAAAACGACACAACAGAACCGGAAAGCGGCCGCAAAGGGCTATTTCGCCGGGGTAAAAGCGAAACGGTGAATCCTGATGAGCCGCCCAAGGCTAAGACACTTGGGCCGCTCAAGATGGTTTATGCCGAAGCGGCAAAATATCCGCGTCAGATCCTGCTGGCGTTCGTAGCTCTGCTAATCACGGCAGGGGCGACGCTCGCGATTCCGTGGCGCTTCAAGGTTATTATTGACGAGGCCTTTGGCGGCACGGCGACGAATTCCGATATTTCGCACGCATTCCAGTATTTGCTCATGATCGTGGTTGTTCTCGGTATCGGGACAGCTCTGCGCTTTTACTTCGTCAGCTGGATCGGCGAACGCGTGGTCGCCGACTTACGGCTAAAAGTTCAGCGCAACCTGTTGCGCTTGTCGCCCAGTTTCTATGAAGAGAATAGTCCGAAAGAGATTTCGAGCCGAATGACCAGCGACACCGCGATTATCGAGCAGGTTGTTGGCACAACAGTGTCTATTGCTTTGCGCAACACTTTGACTGCGATTGGTGGCACGCTGCTGCTGCTGTTTCTGGCTCCCACGCTGACTTTGGGGCTGCTGATCGGAATACCCGTTGTGATTGCACCTATCGTATTCTTCGGGCGCCGGATCCGCAGTATCTCGCGCTCAAGTCAGGACCGCGTGGCAGATGTTGGCGCGATGGTGACCGAAGTCCTGTCATCCATGAAGATCGTTCAGGCTTTTGGCCAGGAGGGGCGCGAAGGCGATCGTTTTGGCGGCGCCGTAGAGCGAACCTTTGACACCGCAAGGCGCCGGATCGCATTGCGCGCCGCCATGACCTCAATTGTCATTCTGCTGATCTTTGGTGGGATTACGATGGTAATGTGGCGCGGCGCGATTGCTGTGGCCGAAGGGGCGATCTCTGGCGGTACGATTGCGGCTTTCGTCATCACGGGCGGTTTGGTTGCGGGCTCATTTGGGTCGCTTACCGAGGTCTACGGTGACTTGCTGCGCGGCGCCGGAGCGGCAAGCCGTCTGAACGAGCTTCTCAATGCCAAGCCCACTATCGCGCCGCCGGTGAAACCACAGGCGCTACCAGTGCCGCCACGCGGCGCTCTGTCGTTCCGCAATGTAACATTCCGGTATCCGACGCGGCCAGAAACTGCTGCGCTGAAGGACTTTACGCTGGAAATCGAGCCTGGCGAAACTGTTGCAATCGTCGGCCCTTCTGGTGCTGGCAAATCGACTATCTTTCAACTTGCGGAGCGCTTTTATGACCCGCAGGCAGGCACCATCCGGCTGGATGGTATCCCGTTGACGAAAGCTGATCCGGCTGAAGTCCGCGAACGGATTGCCTTTGTCCCGCAAGATGGCGTGCTGTTTAGCGCCACTGCGCGCGACAATCTGCGTTACGGACGCTGGGATGCAACCGAAGAGGAAATTTGGGAAGCTGCCAGAGCGGCGAACGCGGAAGGTTTCTTGCGCGACTTGCCCGACGGACTTGACACTTACCTGGGTGAGAGCGGCACGCGCCTCTCCGGCGGCCAACAGCAGCGGATTGCAATTGCCCGGGCGCTCTTGCGCGATGCGCCGATCCTGTTGCTCGACGAGGCGACGAGCGCGCTTGATGCGGAAAGTGAACAGCTGGTCCAGCAAGCACTGGATGAACTAATGAAGGATCGCACCACGCTTGTTATCGCACACCGCTTGGCGACTGTGCGCGCAGCGGATCGCATCATCGTGCTCGATGAAGGCCAAATCGCGGAACAAGGGACTCATGCGCAGCTATCCGGTGCAGGCGGCCTATATGCGCGGTTGGCGAAACTGCAATTCGCCTCACACGAAGCGGCTTGAAGCCCAAAATTCTCGACAAACTGCGCTTCGGCCCGACCAACAGCAGCACGAGAACTTTTTTACCGCTAGATCGTTTAATCGGAGAAGGTGCTCCGGCGCCTGATGTAATATGATTTATGGGGACGCAATTTCATGATTAAACGACTGCTCGCCAGTGGAACCAGCGCGATGGCGCTTGTGCTCGCGACACCGGCAATGGCTGATGAGTCCGCTTCTCAAACCGAAGCGGCGGCAGAAGCACCATCCACTCCAACGATGGATTTCGGGACCTGGGGTGTCGGCCTGGATTTAATCGATCAGAGCCGTGCACCTGGCGACAATTTTGATGCCTATGTAAATGGTATCTGGGTTGCCAGTAACGAAATCCCGGCCGACCGGCAGAGCTTCGGCGCATTTCATGTGTTGATCGAGAAATCGACCAATGATGTTGAATCACTGATCGCCGACCTTGTCGCCTCTGATCCGGAACCGGGCACGACTGCGCGTCGCATCGTGGATGCCTATAATGCCTATTTCGATATGGACGCGATTGACGCGAAGGGTCTTGCTCCAGCGCAACCCTATCTGAACGAGATTTTCGCTGCACCAGACCTCGCTCGCCTGGCAACGCTGTTCGAGACCCCAGGATATCCGGCTCTGGTGAGTGCTGGCGTGACGGTCGATGCGCGCAATCCCAAACAGCATGCCGTTTCGATCGGCTTTGACGGTATGGGCCTGCCCGATCGCGACTATTATCTGGTCGATTCGGAGAACAATCTCAAAATCCGTGCGGCCTATAAGGAATATCTGACGACGCTGCTTGAGGCGGCAGGCTATGCTGATCCGGCAGCCGCCGCAGAGGCAGTCTATGCCTTTGAACACAAGGTCGCTGAACTTGAATGGGCGCGGCAGATGCTGCGTATCCCAAATCTGACCTATAATGAGCTATCGCCGGAAGACTTGCTTGCGATGTCGGGCGACTTCCCGATCGAGGCCTTGCTCAAAGCTGGTAAATTCGATGGTCAGACGCGCTTCTTGGCGGGACAATTGCCACCGACTGATGAGGAAATCGAAGAACTCAAACTGACACCCGAGCAACTTGCCATGATCGGTGGCGGTTTGCCGGCGATGATGCAGCTGCTCACAGAGACACCGTTGGCGACGATCAAGGCTAATATGGCCGCTCAGTTTCTTTCCAACAATGCTTCGGTCCTATCGAGCGAACTCGACAACGCTAATTTCCAGTTCTTCGGAAAGACTATTGGTGGACGGGAAGAGCAGCGGCCGCGCTGGAAACGCGCTATTGCAGCGGTTGAGGGGCAATTGGGCGAACAGCTGGCAGCGCTTTATGTGGAGCGGTATTTCCCTCCGGAAAGCAAGGCGCGTATGGAAACGCTTGTAGGCAATCTGAAGCTCGCAATGGCAGCCGCTCTCGATGAGAACGAGTGGATGACTGATGCGACGATCGCGGAAGCCAAGACCAAGCTCGATGGCTTCGTGCCGATGGTTGGCTACCCTGATGAGTTTGAAACTTACGAAGGTCTTGAGATCAGCGCCGATGATCCGCTTGCCAATCGCATCAACACCACAGCTTGGGCACAGGCCGATGCGCTTGCTGATCTCGACAAGCCGGTGGACCCGACAGAGTGGGGCATGCTGCCACAGCAGGTTAACGCGTATTACTCGCCGCTCACCAACCGGATCGTTTTCCCGGCGGCGATTCTGCAACCACCATTCTTTAACGCAGAAGCCGACCCGGCTGTAAATTATGGTGGGATCGGTGCCGTGATCGGACATGAAATCGGACACGGTTATGATGATCAGGGGTCGCAATATGATGCGACTGGTAAACTGCGCAACTGGTGGCAGGACGAGGACCGTGCCGGGTTCGAGGAATTCACATCGCGCATGGCCGAATTCATCGAAGCTTACTGCCCGGTTGACAGTCCGGAAGGCCCAGTCTGTCTGCGTGGCCCTCAGTCGATGGGCGAAACGCTGGGTGATGTAGTTGGTTTGCAGATGGCATATCGCGCGTACCGCCTGTCTTTGGGCGGTGAAGAGGCGCCCGTGATTGACGGCCTCACCGGTGACCAACGCTTCTTCCTCGGCTTTGGGCAGATCTGGCGCGGGATGGAGCGCGAAGAGAGCCTGCGTAACCGCGTGATGACGGCAAATCACCCGCCGGGTACTTTCCGCCTTAACAACGCGGTGCGTCACTTGGATGCATGGTATGACGCTTTCAACGTGACGGAAGAGCATGCGTTATACCTGCCGCCGGAAGAGCGTATTCGTATCTGGTAGGAGGCGTTGCAGCCTGAAAACTGCTTGAGGGCAGGGCAAGTCGCTTGACTTGTCCTGCCCTTCGCACAAGAGGCGCAAGTCATGACACTTTTCCAGCAATTGCTCATCGCGATCGTTCAGGGGATCACCGAGTTCCTGCCTATTTCTTCGTCGGGTCACCTGATCCTGATCCCCTATCTGACGGATTTACCCGATCAAGGCCCGCTGATAGATGTTGCCGTGCACGTCGGGTCTTTGCTGGCCATCATCATCTATTTCTGGCGTGATGTATTGGGCCTCGCCAAGGGGGGATTTTCCGCTGTCGGGATCGGCGATGATCCGTTGCAAAGACGGCTGTTCTGGTGGGTGGTGGTTGGAACAATCCCAGCGGTCGCCTTGGGATTGTTCTTGAAGCTTGGCGGCTATCTCGAAAGCTTCCGCATCACTGATCTCGTGGCGATCAACCTGATTGTCTACGGCGTATTGCTGGGACTGGCCGATCAATTCGGCAAGCAGGAAAAGAGCTTTGAAGATGTCACTTTGCGCGATGCTGTTCTGGTCGGTTTGGCCCAGGCGCTGGCCCTAATCCCGGGAACGAGCCGTTCTGGCTCCACCATGACCATGGCGCGTTTTCTGGGCTACAAAAGGGTTGAGGCAGCGCGCTTTTCGTTCCTCCTGGCGATCCCCGCGGTTGCAGGCGCGGGATTGCTCGCGGTTCTGGATCTGGCCGAAGCGAGTGCACAGATGCAATGGGACGCGTTGCTGACGGGCGTTTTCACCTTTATTGCCGCATTCGCGACGATGGCTTTCCTGATGAATTTTCTTAAGAAAGCTTCAATGATGGTATTCGTCGTTTATCGGGTTTTGCTCGGCGCCGCCCTGTTGGTCCTATTCTAAGTTCTGGAACCTTTTGCCTCAGCTCTGTGTTGAGATAATATTGGAACCCAATCCAAACGCGCTGAACCACTATGTCTCTACTGTGCTTTATCTTTATCGGATCACTGATCGGCTGGCTGGCCGCAATTATTACGCGCACTGAAGATGTGCCCAGCATTCGGCGTGATATCGGCGTCGGACTGGTCGGGGCATTGTTCGCGGGTTTGTTCGCGAATAATTGGGCCTTTCTGGGTGGACTGAGCTGGACGGCGCTGGGTGCATCGATACTGGGCGCAGCGCTACTCGTAGTAATGAGCAAGTTGATACTAAGCCGTAAGTCGGCCTAAGTTGAAATCAATCTTGATCAGATGGGCGTAGCGCCCGATCCTCGACCGCCGCGCATCATGTACTCCTGTGTACCGCGATGTAGAACATTATCGACGTCAATCACGGCCGTATTGGCATAGGTAAAGCTGGGGCCAAGGCTGCGATAAAGCCGGTCAAAATCGCGCTCGACAGTCTGGCGATAGAGATCTTCGAAACTCTCGATCACAAAATAAGTCGGCTGCAGATCGCTGATCACATAGTCTGTACGCATGACGCGGTCGACGTTCAGCATGATCCGGTTGGGACTTTCCGCTTCGACGGAAAAGACAGCTTCCGTGGGGCCTGACAGGATGCCAGCACCATAAGCGCGAATATCGTCAGGTGCTTCTTCAATCAGCCCGAATTCGACTGTGTACCAGTAAAGCGATCCCAAAGCCTTCAAGTGGTTGTAGCGCATGGCTTTCCACCCGGCCCGGCCATATTCCTGCATATAATCTGCGAAAACCGGGTCGGTCAGCATGGGGACATGCCCAAAGACATCGTGGAAGACGTCAGGCTCCTGAATGTAATCGAAGGTCTCGCGCGTGCGGATGAAATTGCCCGCCGGAAAACGGCGATTGGCCAAATGCCAAAAGAATACGTGATCGGGAATCAGCATCGGGACGGGCACGACACTCCAGCCCGTGAGCGCGCCCAGTTCTTCCGACATCTTGCCGAATTCAGGCACGCCGCCGCGTCCCAGATCAAGTTTCTCGAGGCCATCCATGAACGCAGTTGCCGCTCGCCCGGGCAACACCTCCATTTGCCGTGCAAACAAGTCATCCCAGACCTGATGGTCTTCCGAGCTGTAGTCAGTTTGCGCCGGCTCAAGCCAGTCATCGCCCACATGTGCAGGCTTTTTCAGCGGCGCAGTAAAGACATCCGCCGGTAAATCGGGCAGGATCGAATAATCCTGCTGTGGTTCTGCAAGTGTAGCCATAGTTTCAGTTGTAACTATACCACGCCCCTATGGGCTGTGCAAACAGGAGGTGCGCTTGGAGAAGCTTAAACGCAAGCAATATGAGGATTTGCTTGAACCGTTAGAGGAAGAACTGGTTGCCATGGCACGCTGGGCACGCTCTACCGGCGCGCGTATCTGCGTAATCTTTGAAGGGCGCGATACGGCAGGTAAGGGCGGTGCGATCCGCGCGGTTGGTGGTCGGCTTAATCCGCGCCAGTGCCGGACAGTCGCTCTGTCAAAGCCGAGTGAAGACGAACAGTCGCAGTGGTATTTCCAGCGCTATGTAAGCCATCTTCCGCATGCGGGCGAAATCGTGCTTTTCGATCGCAGCTGGTATAACCGTGCGGGCGTTGAAAAGGTGATGGGCTTTGCGAGTCAGGCTCAGGTGGAAGCATTCCTGAAGCAGGCTCCGGTGTTTGAACAGCAATTGGTCGATGACGGCATTCTGCTGTTCAAATATTGGCTGACGACTGATCAGGAGAATCAGGAAGAACGCCTGCGAGAGCGGCTGGAGGACCCGCTCAAGCGCTGGAAACTCTCGCCGATCGATCTGGCTGCACGCGACAAGTATGATGCCTATACCGACGCGCGCGAAGCGATGCTGAAGGCAACCCACACTGATTGGGCGCCCTGGACATTGGTGGACTTCAATGACCAGAAGCGGGGGCGGCTGACCTTGATCCGCGACTTGCTGGACCGGCTACCCGATATGCACGTCGAGCCTGCCCCGCTCGAATTTCCGGAGCTAGGCCGCGAACCGCAAGCAGAGAGCTATTCAGTGCTGCAGCCCCTCGAAAACTACCCCGTCGATATAGAAGACTAAATGGTAGCAGATGCTTTCACGCATTGCCTTCCATCAGACGCGAAGGTGCCTAGTTCGTAACCTTCGCTTGTCTTTCGCATCGCCAGATGCAGCGGCTCGTCAGCAATCGCTGGGCTGACGGCTCGGAAACTGAAGCTCTTTAGCTTGTTTTCGCCCAGCTCGTTCGCGGCCATTTGCAGCAGCAGGCTCGCCATCAGCGGTCCGTGCACGACCAAGCCACGATAGCGCTCAACGTCGCGCGCGTAGGGCAGATCGTAGTGGATCCGGTGCGTGTTGAAAGTGAGCGCGGAGAAACGGAACAGTAGCCGCGGATCGGGTGTGATCTGCTGATGCTGATCCCATGAAGCGGCATCGAATGTTGCACTGGTAGGCTCGGGCGGGCTGAGCGGAGCATCGCCTGCCACCGCATCGCGATAGACCAGTGTCTGCTTTTCGCGCACCGCAATGCCACCATCGGCCTTGGTTATATGCTCAACATCAACAAAACCCAGCTTGCCAGTCTTGCCTTCTTTCTCGGCAATCGAAGCGATGCGGCTGATGCGCTCGATATCCGCGCCGATGGGAATGGGTTCGAGAAACTCTATCTCGCTTGCGGCCCACATCCGGCGAGGAAGCGGGATTGGCGGGAAGAAGCTCTCGTCGCTTTTGTCGCGGGCGGGGTGGCCGTCTCCACCCAGCGCGGCCTGCGGCGCTTCCGGCGTGCACAAGCACAAATGAATGCCTTGTGGCATCATGCCGATAGCCGAAGCTTCCAAATCGAAGGTCGCAAACCAACGATTCGCCAGCGCAGTATCAAGCGTGTCACGCTGAACCTGCTCGCGTCCGATCCAATTGTCCCACTCAGTCATGCGGGTACTCTATCACGATTACGCCGCGCGTTCGAATATGGCGGCGATCCCTTGCCCGCCCCCGATACACATCGTCTCAAGACCAAAGCGAACATCGCGTCGATGCATTTCAGCGGCCATATCGGCCAATATACGCCCCCCGGTTGCCCCAATCGGGTGGCCTAGCGAAATGCCCGAACCATTGACGTTGAGGATATCGCGGCGGCTGTCATCATCTGACCAGCCCCAGCCCTTCAGCACAGCGAGCACTTGCGGGGCGAAGGCCTCGTTGAGCTCCACCAGGCCGATATCGTCCCAGCCCATACCGGTGCGCGAGAAAAGACGCTCTACTGCCGGGACAGGTCCGATACCCATGCGGCTGGGGTCGCAACCTGCGGCTGCCCATCCATGGAACCACAGTGAAGGCGTAAGTCCCATTTCCTCAAGCTTGTCTTCAGCGACCACCAGACATGCCGCCGCCGCGTCATTCTGCTGGCTGGCATTGCCCGCAGTGACAATGGCGTCGGGATCACGCTTCAGATCGATAGCGCGCAGCGATCCGAGCGTTTCCACACTGGCGTCCGCGCGATAACCTTCATCGTGATTGAACACGATTGGATCTTTGCGCCGCTGTGGCACTTCAACAGGCACCAGATTATCGGCGAACTTGCCTTCTTCCCAGGCCTTGGCAGCGTTCTGGTGCGAGCGAACAGCAAATTCGTCCGCTTCTTCGCGCGTTATGTTGTAATCCTTGGCCAGATTTTCTGCGGTTTCGATCATCCCCGTGATGATGCCGAACCGCTCAATCGGCTGGCTCATCAACCGTCCGCGGCTGAGGCGGTCATGCAGCGTCATATCGCCCATGCGCACGCCGCGACGAAGGTCAGTCGTATAATGCTCGACATTCGACATGCTCTCGCAACCGCCGGCCACGACGACGTCCGCCATGCCGGTCTCAACCATCATTGCCGCGGTCGCGACTGCCTGCACACCAGAGCCGCAGCGGCGATCCAACTGAAATCCCGGCACTTCAATCGGCAGGTCAGCGGCCAGCCAGCTCCAATGGCCGATAGCGGGCGCTTCGGCATTTCCATAGCCCTGACTGAACACGACATCGTCGACCCGCGATGGATCAATTCCGCTGCGCTCGATAAGCGCTTTCAGGATCACTGCACCGAGCTTGCCCGCGTCAAGCGGGGAGAGCGTGCCGAGGAACTTGCCCACCGGCGTGCGCAATGGTGAAACAATAGCTGCGCGTCTCTTGGTCATCGTGTTTCCTTGTCTGAAAGAGCTACCGTGCCTGCATCGACCAGCTTGCCAATCGCGCCAGAGGACAGGCCAAGCCTCTCGACCAAAACCTCTTCGCTGTGCTGGCCAAGATATGGCGCAGGCGCAGGGTCACCGACTTGCTTCTCGGGCATATTCGCAAAGCTGCGCGTAGCGGGATATTCGAAGCCAGACGGGTTTGCGGGCGAGGGCCCGAACAGCGGGTTGTCGGCCACCAACTCAGGATCGTTTGCTGCTTCGTGCATGGTGCGATAGCGCTCGAAAGTGCAGCCGTGCTCGCTCATCCGCGCGGCAAGATCGCCATAGTCGTGCTGCCCTGCCGCCTGCTGGAACAGGTCGAACAACCGGTGGCGATGCTCGAAGCGGGGGCGGTCACCGTCGGCGAAGCGCACACCCAATCCCGCCTCAAGCGCAGCGATCTTTCCGGTAAGGCCAAAGGCGGCTACGAGCCCATCCCACTGCTTGGGGGTGAGCGCCGCCACCATGAAACGCTGATTGTCGAGGCTTTTGAAATCACGCCCGAATGCTCCCCAGATCGCGTTGCCCAAACGCTCACGGTCTGCCCCGCGATAAAGCATTTCCGCCATCGATCCGCTGTTTGCCATGGTGCCGATGGCGACATCGCCCAAGGGAATGCGCACTTCGCTGCCTTCGCCGCTTGCATCGCGGTGACGCAACGCGGCGAGCAGGGCAAAGGCACCATAGGCCCCGGTGATAAAATCCCACGCGGGCAGCACCTGATTGACCGGAGGTGCTGTGGCCATATCCCAATCCTCGGGCCCGCACATCAGCGGGTATCCGCTTGCGGCGTTGACTGTGAAGTCCATTGCTTGCCGCCCGTCGTGCCAGCCCATGATGCGCACGCTGACCATGTCGGGTCGCCTGTCAGACAAGGCCGCATGGCTAAGGAAGCTTTTCTCGGGCAGGTTGGTAACGCATTGACCTGTTTTGCGCGCCAGCTCGACGCATAGCTCGCGCCCTTCCCCGGTGCGCAAGTCCAGCGCGACCGACTTCTTGGCGCGGTTCAAGTTCTCCCAACTGAGTGAACGCCCTTCCTTGGTCAGCATGTATCGGTCGTAGTCGAGCCCGCCGGCCTTGTGATCTACGCGGATCACTTCGGCACCCATCTGCGCGCAATACAGCCCGATGGTGGGTGATGCGACGAAGCTTGAGACTTCGATGACGGAAAGATCGCTGAGTAGCTGATACATCAGCCGTGCACCGCATTCCACTCGCGCAGCATATGCTTGGCGATTTGCAGCTGCAGGATCTGAGTAGTGCCTTCGTAGATGCGGTAGATGCGCGCATCGCGGAAGAAACGCTCCGCATCATATTCAGCCAAGTAACCTGCGCCGCCATAAATCTGCACAACGCGGTCAACAACGCGCCCGCACATCTCGGATGCGAAGACCTTGAAGGCAGCTGCCTTGGTAATGACGTTCTCGCCGCGGTCAGCGCGCGCGGTGACATCCGCCATCATGGCTTCAGCGGCATAGATTTCAGTCTCGCTTTCCGCGAGCATCTGCTGGATCAGCTGGAAATTCGCGATCGGCTCGCCAAAGGCCTTGCGCTCGTTCGCATAGCGCAGCGCACTGTCGAGCGCGCGGCGGGCATAGCCGGTGCTGGCCGCGCCCACGGAAATGCGTCCGTTGTCCAAGCTCATCATGGCAAAACGGAAGCCCTTGCCCGTCTCTCCGCCCAGCAGCGCCTCGCCTGGAACATGCACGTCGTCGAGCATCACGTCAGAGATGTGCGCGCCTGACTGGCCCATCTTCTTGTCCGGACTGCCAGTTGAAACCCCCGGCGTATCCATTGGCACGATGAAGGCGCTTACATGGGCATTCTTGGGCAATGCCTCTTTCTCTGTGCGCGCCATGATCAGCGCAACATTCGCGTGCGGGGCGTTGGTGATGTAGCGTTTTGTGCCGTTCAGAACCCAGCCATTACCGCTGGGATCGGGCTTGGCAAAGGTCTGCATCGCGGCGCTGTCTGAACCAGAACCCGGTTCGGTCAGGCCGAAACATGCTATCTCGCCCGCCGCGATCCGCGGCCACCATTCGGCCTTTTGCTCTTCGGTCGCGCCATTCTTGATCGCGGAATTGAACATGCCGACGTTGATCGAAAAGATCGAGCGGAACGCGGGAGCAGCATAGCTCATGGAACGCACCGTGCTCGCATATTGCGTCGTATTCAGCCCTGCGCCGCCATATTCTTCGGGCACGGTCAAGCCGAAAAGACCCATTTCCTTCATCTCTGTAACGATGTCATCGGGCAGGCGATCGTTCTCGATCACGTCCTTTTCGGCCGGGATCAGCCGCTCCCGCACATAGCGGTCAAGCTGCTCGATGAATTGTTCGAAGGTTTCCGGGTCCATTCCAGTTTGCGACATGTGAATTTGGGTCCTCTCCTGCTCACGCGGTCAATCGGGGGATAGGCGCGTAATGTCGCCTGCTCAATCTGGCAGGCTTCCTCTCGCTAAAAAGCAAAAGCGGACGAATCGCCCGATGGCAACCCGTCCGCCCAGCATTTTTCACCTGATTAAGGCGGCGATCAGTTTACGGCATTCTCCGCGGCATCGACAGCATTGCCGACTGCGTTTGCTGCGTTTGCAGCTTCTTCTGCTGCAGCAGCAACATCAGCAGCGGCGTCCGCTGCTTCATTGGCGTCTTCATCGGTTACAGCGGTGTCTTCAACCATTGCTTCGGTATCGGCGACCGCATCTTCCGAGACCCCTTCAAGCGCGGCATCGGCAGGCATTTCAACTGTGTCTGCCTCGGCTTCGATGGATGCATCATCTGCGCCGCCACATGCGGTTAGTGCCAACGCGCCCGCGCCAGCCAGCAGTGAATATGCAAATTTTTTCATGGTTGTTAGCTCCTAAAGATGCTGTCCGCGTCCTAACTCGCGGCAGGCGCGCGGCTTAGCGCGAGGAGCGGCGGGTCGCCAAGGGCAAAAAGTGCCAGATCTTGTCGGGAATGCGGCGAGTCGAGTGGCGGTTCAGCCGAATGCGGGTGCGTAGCTTACCACTCCAGTGGGCACAGAAGAGCTTAGCGCCAGATATTGGAAGTATTCAGCTGGCGGGCCGGGGTATTGCAATTTGGGATCAGACTTGAACCCGAAGCGCGAATAGTACTCAGGGCTGCCCAGCAGCACGATACCTTTTGCGCCCTGCATGCGCATTTCGGTTATTCCGCGATTGATCAACGCAGTTCCGATCCCCTTCCCATGCAGTTCCGGCCAGACCGATACTGGCCCCAAGCCATACCAGTCACGCGTGCCATCGCTGATTGTCACTGGTGAGAAGGCGATGTGCCCGACAATCCCTTCCGAAGCTTCGATTACCAAGGACAGGGCTAAATCACCGTCCTTGCGCAAACGGTCTATCAAATCCGGCTCATCACAATCGCTGTAAGGCATGTCCTTGAACGCCGCCTCGGTAAGCTTGAAAATCGGACGCCGATCATCGGGCTCTTCGCGGCGATAGGAGAAGCTCATTTCAGCAAATGTCCGGACTTGTCGCGCTTGGTGGCTAGATAACGCGCATTGTGCGGATTGTCCGGCAGTTGATGCGCGACACGTTCACTGACTGTGATTCCTGCGGCTTCAAGTGCCGAGACCTTCTTTGGATTGTTGGTCATCAAGCGAATTGTGCGGGCGCCGAGCAAGTCCAGCATCCGCGCTGCGGTTGGAAAATCGCGCGCTTCATCTGGCAGCCCCAGCCGTTCATTTGCTTCGACGGTGTCAAACCCCTGATCCTGCAAGCGATAGGCGCGCAACTTGTTGATCAGACCGATGCCGCGCCCCTCCTGCCGCATGTAAAGCAACGCGCCCCAACCACCTTCGTTGGCGACCTCGGCCATGGCAGCTAGCGCTGCATCCAGCTGAGGCCCGCAATCGCATTTCAAGCTGCCCAGAATATCGCCGGTCAGGCATTCGGAGTGCAGCCGAACCAACGGTATCTTGTCGCCGCGTTGCTCTCCGATGATGAGCGCCACATGCTCGCGAGTGTCATCTGTGCTGCGGAACGCGACAATCTCAGCAGTATCGCATGCGGAAACCGGCAGGCGCGCCCGAGTGGCAATCGCGAGCTGATCGCGATCAGACCACTCTTCAAGATCACCCACTGCAATCGGCACGGTTTCCCCGGCATTTTCGGGGTCGACCAGAAACGCGGGCAGGATCCCTGCGAGCCGAGCCAATTCCAATGCAGCTTCTGCGATAGAGCGCCATTCGAACGCCTCAGCCCTATAGGGTCCTTTGAAGGGATGTTTCAGATCCAACGCCGGGTCTGCCACCGCGCGGGCTTCAGCCAATTCAAACGGGTCGCCGCTGCGGATAAGGGCTGGCGCATTTGGGACCGCGGATTCGCGCTGATTGGCCAGCTTCAACGTGACCGCACGTGCTGCCGAGATCAGCATTTTGGCCGAAACGGCATTGCTCGCAATTGCGGTTTCTGCGGGCAGCAGCACGGGCCCGTCTTCAAATGCAATCGGCCAGCCGTGGCGCAACGCATCAATAGCCTGCGCGACACGCCGCGAAGGGGTGGGAGAGGCTGCATCCGTCGTCAGAGTGCAAACTCCGTAATTAGCGGGATGTGATCGCTGGGCTTTTCCCAGTCGCGCGCATCTTCGCGCAATCTGTGGCTCTTGGCTTGCCTTGCAAGCTCAGGACTCGCCCACATGTGATCAAGCCTGCGCCCGCGGTCATTCGCTTTCCAATCCTTAGCGCGGTAGCTCCACCAGCTGTAGTAGCGTTCCGGATCACGAATGAACTTGCGCCCCAGATCGACCCAATCATGTGCGGCCTGGAAATTGGCGAGCGTTTCTACTTCGATCGGCGTGTGACTGACCACTTTGAGCAATTGCTTGTGATTCCACACATCGCTTTCAAGCGGCGCGATATTGAAATCACCTACAATCATGGTCGGGCGATCAATCTGCGCAGCCCAATCGGTCATCCGACTTAGAAAATCGAGTTTCTGTCCGAATTTGGGGTTCTTCGCGCGGTTCGGCTCGTCTCCGCCTGCAGGTACATAGACATTTTCCAGCACCATGCCCTTGCCGGGGCCAAGCAACTCGACACCGACATGCCGCGCCTCGCCATTTGCTTGCCAGTCGTGGCGGCTGAACTCTTTCAGCGGAATACGGCTGATGGTGGCGACGCCATGATAGCCTTTCTGGCCATGTATAGCCTGGTGCTCATAACCAAGCTCTGCCAGGGCAGCTGCGGGGAACTGATGTTCCTGGCATTTGATTTCCTGCAGGCATAGTACGTCGGGTGCTTCCTCTTTCAGAAAGCGTTCCACGATTGGCAGCCGCAGCCGCACAGAGTTGATATTCCAAGTCGAGATAGAAACCATAGCCACAGCACTTAGGGGCGGGATTCTTTTCGGTCCAGCACACCTTTAGCTTTCCCGTCACAAAGATTAGGGATAGCGGTGCTGCCCCAAGAGGAGATAACCCGATGACCCTGCGCCGATCTATCATTCTTGCCGCTGCCGCCGCTTTGCCGCTCGCAGCCTGCTCGCCTGCCAGTTACGGACAGCAAGGCATTGCCAGCGCATCAGCAGCGCCCGTCGAAGCTCAAGAACCGAAGGCAAAGAATGTCATCCTGTTTATCGGTGACGGAATGGGCGTTTCAACGGTCACGGCTGCGCGGATCTATGCAGGGCAAAAGCAAGGGCAAAGCGGAGAGGAATATGTCCTGCCGTTCGAGAATTTTGCCAATGTCGCGCTGGTCAAGACTTATAACAGCAACGCGCAGGTTCCCGACAGCGCAGGAACCGCGAGCGCGATGCACACGGGCGTAAAGACCAAAATCGGCGTATTGGGTGTTGGCCCTGATGTGAGGGCGGGTGATTGCGAAAGTGGACAAGCTAACGCGCTGCCGATCCTGGGTGAGCAAGTTACCGAGCGTGGGATGGCGCTGGGCATTGTGTCCACCGCGCGGATTACCCACGCCACCCCTGCAAGTGTCTATGCGCGTTCACCTGATCGCGGTTGGGAGGCCGATGCGTGGATTCCCGAGGATCAGCGAGGCAAAGGCTGCGATGATATTGCATCGCAGCTCGTGAACAGCACGTTCGACGTCGCCCTCGGAGGCGGCACAGCTGCGTTTTTCGGCGCAGATCTCGGCGGACGACGTATCGACGCAGATGCCAACTTGCCGGTCGAATGGGTACAGCGCACAGGCGGAAGCTTCGTTTCGACGTCAGCAGAGCTTTCCGCTGCACCATCTGACAAGCCCGTATTCGGGCTCTTCTCGCCTAGTCATATGACATACACCGTGGATCGCGCGGAAGATTCTACCGAGCCGACACTCACCGAGATGACTCAGCAGGCGATCGGGCGGCTGAAGGGCGATCCTGAGGGTTATTACCTGATGGTGGAGTCGGGCCGGATTGATCACGGTCACCATGCGGGGCAGGCGGGCTACGCGCTCGAAGAAGCGGTCGAGTTTGCCAATGCGATCCAATACGCGATCGACAATACCGATCCGGCGGAGACTTTGATCCTGGTCACCGCGGATCACAGCCATGTATTCACCATGTCGGGTTATCCGCGGCGCGGGAATGACATCCTGGGCCTGGTAGTTCCACCCGAAGGCGGTTCTGAAGAACTGGCTCAGGCCACAACGGCAACCGATGGCAAGCCTTACACCACTCTGGGATACCACAACGGCCCCGGGGCTATCTCCAATATGGCGGAGCGGCCGGTTCCTGACACCGGCGTACAGGCGCGGCAACAGGCTGCGATCCCCACCAGCAGCGAAACGCATGGCGGCGAAGATGTTGCGCTTTATGGTCATGGCCCCGGTTCAGAGCGTGTGCGCGGCGTTATCGAGCAGAACGTGATCTATGACATAATTGTCAACGCGTTTGGATGGGATGACTAAGAGGCCAAGGTGATAATCTAAGAACTGGATCGGGCTATCTGTAGATAGACCACAAGGCCGACCGGCCGCCCGCAGCGGCGCAGACTTGTCCGCAGGCCGCGAGGAAATCGCGCTCGCGGAGTCGAGTGCGCAAAACAGGGCGGATAACAAAAACCCTCGCACCGGGGGCATTGGCGCGAGGGTTCAGTGTTAGCGTTCGTCACGCTTGGCAAAACGGACCTTTATTGAAGGCTGGGCAACAGGGGGGAAACCCGCCTTCGTCCGATTCACAAGAGGAAACTACCTCTTCTCAGCTTTCAGGTAAATGAATGGCGAACTGCGTCTTGTCGCGTTCTTACAACCGCGCGAAGTTGAACCGTTCAGCGCGGGCGACGAGACGATTGTCGTGGATCGCGGAAGCGAAATTCGCTGTCAGCGACTGTCACGCCGTAACGATGGTTCCTTAGCCGCACAGTTGTACGGTTGTTCTGTGCATCCAGCGCCACCCAGGTATTGAGCTCCAGTCCTCCCGGCGCCGTCACGTCACGGACAAAGATCATGGTAATCATACCGAACTCCGGACGTTTGGGATCGCGCACCTCGATGCTGACAACGTCAGGATTCCCGGTTTGGACCAGCTTGCCGTAGCGGGAAATATCGCGTTCTGGATCGAGCAGAGCACCCAAAGGCGAATTTCGGATGGGCCAGCGTTGCACCTGGCTTACTTCGTAATCCACCAGATACAGTGAGCGGCCGTTCGAGACGACCAGCAGATCCTGATCTTCGCCATAATCGAACCGGATTTTTCCGCCGCGCTTCAGCGTCAGCACGCCATTGGCGGTCTGTCCCAGACGGTCAGTCTGCGAGAAGTCGGCTTTCAACGTCGAAATCTGGCGGAGCGCGCTCACCGCGCGGTTAAGGTCCCCGGCTTCGGATTGTGCGACTGCGGGGGCAGTGGGCGCCAGCGAAGCAGGAAGGGCGCACAAAACAACACCCGCCAGCGCAGCGCGCAGCGGGCGTTTGGAAAGAAATGCAAAGATGCTCATGCTGCGCTGTCTAGTCGCGCTGCGTTGAACTGTCACTGAACCTGTGGCTCTGCGACTGTTCAGCAAGATCACTTGATCTTGGCTTCCTTGAACTCGACGTGCTTGCGCACAACCGGGTCATATTTACGGAAGGTCATCTTCTCTGTGATGTTACGTGGGTTTTTCTTCGTCACGTAATAGAAGCCCGTGTCTGCAGTCGAGACGAGCTTGATCTTGACGGTTGCTGGCTTCGCCATGACGGTATCCTAAAACTTGTAAAAAGGCTGATGTTCAGCCGAAAAAATACAGGCGGCACGCGCAGCGCCGCCATCCAGAGGCGCGCCATTGGGTGATTCTGGGGCAAAAGTCAAGCATGACTCACCAATCGGACCGGCTGATCTTGCCTCTTTTTGCCTTCACTTCCCCGCGCGCTTTCTTCTCTTTGAGCCGCTGGGCCTTGCCGACACGGTTTATGCGGCTCTTCGCGCGTATCTTTGGGCGTTCATGCGCTTTCTTGAGCAATTCTTCGAGCTTGCCCCGCGCAGCGGTGCGATTGGCCTCTTGCGTGCGATGCTGTTTGGCCGTGATCAGGAGATCGCCGGACGCAGTCAGCTTGCTCCCTGCCATGTCTTTCAAGCGCGCAAATACCGGCGGCGGTAGGCGCAGCTTGTAGAGATTGACCCGCAACTGAACTTCAGTCGCGACCTTGTTCGCATTCTGTCCACCCGGCCCACTGCCGGCGAGAAAGCTCTCTTCGGCCAAAGCATGCGCGCGGGCGATCAGATCGTCATCCATCGTCGGAAACAGGAATTCGGATGGGCGGTGGGGGTGGTTCGGGCGCGGTCAGCCCCGCGCGGATAAAATCCTCAGGGAACGGAGCATACGCGCTGACCGGATCCTTGCCCGGACGGGTCATATGAATGGCTTCAGCGTGCAGCATGGTGCGCGGAGCGCCCTTGTTCTGGCCGCGCACTGGTCCGTAAACCGGGTCACCCAGCAGCGGGACGCCGAGCCCCTGCAAGGCGTGGACCCGCAACTGGTGCGTGCGGCCCGTCTCTGGACGGAAACGAATGAGCGAGCGTTTGCGATCTCCCTCTCCGATCGTCTGCAGCAGCTCCCAATGCGAGATGGCCGGCTTGCCTTTCTTGGCAGCAATCATGCGCCAGCCCTTTTCTGCAGAGCTGATCTTCGCAAGGTTCAGCTCGATAGTGCCGGATTGCTCGGATGGCTCAAAATCCATCACTGCCAGATAGGTTTTGCCAACAAGCCGATCTTCGAAGGCCTTGTTGAAACGCTTCAGCGCCTTCGGGTTGCGCGCAAGGATCAGGCAGCCGCTGGTATCAGTGTCGAGCCGGTGCACGGCAACCGGCGGGCGTTGAAAACCCAGCTTCAGCTGCTCGATATGGTCCCAAAGTGCGGGACCGCCGCGCTTGGGGCGATCAACCGGAAGCCCCGCTGGCTTGTTGATCACGAGCGCTTCGCCGTCTTCGAAAAGTATTTCGATATTCATATCAATTCAGCTTTCATCAGCCCGCGCACAGCATTGCCGAGCAAAAAGCCGTTTTCGAGGTCATCTAGGGTCAATTGCTCTTCGCGAGCTTTGCCGCTTTCCAAAAGCGAGCGTCGCAGCACGCCGGGCAGCAGGCCCAGAGTGGCGGGTGGAGTAAATAGTACTCCATCGCGCTCAACAAAGATATTGTTGAAGCTACCTTCGGTCACGAAACCTTCGGGACAGACGAGCAGCGCTTCGTTCGCGCCCTCGGCCTTTGCAGCGCCCAGCGCCTCTTCGTAAAAGCCGCGATCTGTCGTCTTGTGGCGCAAGCGCCAATCGCCCGGATCGACCGGCATCGGCAGTGCAATGCACTTAATGGGATCGTCCTTCGCATCAGGAACGGGCCCAGTCTCAAGCGCCAATTCCCCGCGCCGCGAAGCAAGCAGACGCACCTTGCTACGCTGCTCCAGATCAAAACACAGCGCCTGAATCTGGTTGCGCGCAGCATGTCGATCAAACGAGAACCCCAGTTCCTGAGCCGACGCCTTGATCCGCTCCAAATGCAGTTCCAGCAGATCAATCCCGCTTTCCGGGTCGAACAGCATCGTTTCGATCAGATCGCAATCGCTCAGGCGGCGTGCAAAACCGGCTTTTATCTCGCATTCGCGCCGCTCTGCCATGGCTTCGCTATCAGCAACAATCGCAGAGCCGACGCCCATCACCGCACGCCCGCGATTGTTCTCTTCCGGCGTCAGGCGAAGCGTGCGGATCGCAACATTGAACGCCGCATCACCATTTGCACTGATGCGCCCGATTGCCCCGCAATAAGGGCCGCGAGCATCGCGCTCGACCTCGTTGATCAGCTCCATCGCGCGTATCTTGGGCGCACCGGTGATCGAGCCGCAGGGAAAAATCGCGCGGATCAGATCGATGGCGGTTTTGCCCGATTGCAGCTTTGCGTGCACGCTCGAGACCATTTGATGCACGGTCGGATAGCTCTCTACAGTGAATGGTGCCTCCACCCGCACACTGCCCGCCTCGGCCACCCGGCTCAGATCATTGCGCATCAAGTCAACGATCATGAGGTTTTCAGCCTTGTCCTTGACCGAATTGGCCAATTCGTCAGCCAACGCTTCATCGGCTTCAGCCGTGTCACCGCGCGGCCTTGTGCCCTTCATCGGCTTAACCTTCGCCGCATCACCTTTGAGCGAGACGAAGAGCTCGGGCGAAAGGCTCAATAGCCAATGCGAACCGTCAAAGATCAGCCCGCCGTAGCCCGCTTCGGCCGCAGGGCGCAGCTGGGAATAAAGTGCCACCGGATCGCCGCGATAGGCGCCATCAAGCTGATACGTCAGATTGACCTGGTAGATGTCGCCGGCGTGAATTGCTTCCTGCAGCCGCGCAAAAGCCTCGATATATCCCCCGGTTGACAGCTGCGGCTCAAGCGGGCCTAGCGAGCCCGAGCCTTCAGAGCGCGATGCGAGCCATTGCGGCACATCCTCAGCGGCGATCTCTTGCTCATCTTCAAACAGGCCGAGCCATACCAATGGCCCAACCGCACCGCCGCGCGTGTCGACCAAGGGGGCAAGCTTTGGCTCCAGCGCCAATCCGGCCTCATACGCGATATAGCCAGCCAGCGTCCCGCCGCTGCTCCGCCTCGCGTTATCTGCATCCTGCAAAATACTGGCGACTTCATCCCCGCGGGTTGCGACAAATATTTGACGCGGATTCTCGAAAAGATGCGCAGCCGCGCCGCCTTCCCGGCGAGCATCATCAAGCAAGATAAAAGGCGTAGGCTGTCCCATTGCTCACGCAGCCTTAGCCAATCGTGGCGACAAGTCTATCACTTGACCACCTGTGCTAGGCTGCGCCAGACAGTTTAGCGCAATTTCTTTAGGCGTTGGGGACGCAAGAACACATCATGAGCAGTATTTTCATTGGGCTCGCCGCAAATGGTGAGAAGCAATATCTCGATCTGAGCCGCGCGAACCGGCACGGGCTTATCGCTGGTGCGACCGGCACGGGTAAGACTGTGACCTTGCAGGGACTGGCTGAAAGCTTCTCTGCCAATGGGGTCCCCGTATTCGTTGCGGACGTAAAGGGCGATTTGTCGGGCATTTCCATGCCCGGCTCCCCTAAGTTCAAGCATGCTGACAAGCTGGAAGGCCGCGCCAAAGAACTCGGCATGGACGATTATGACTATTCAGACAATCCGGCGGTTTTCTGGGATCTTTACGGCGAGCAAGGCCATCCGATTCGCACGACTGTTTCCGAAATGGGGCCCCTGCTGCTTTCGCGTCTGCTCGATTTGAATGACACGCAGGAAGGCGTGTTGCAGATCATTTTCCGCCATGCAGATGACAACGGCTTGCTTCTGCTGGACTTCGAAGATTTGCAGGCGGTGCTGATGTGGGCGGCAGAGAACGCAAAGGAGCTGTCCGGCACATACGGCAATGTTTCAAAGCAATCAGTGGGGGCCATCCAGCGCCAGCTGCTAAGCTTCGAAAGCCAGGGCGCGGACATGTTCTTTGGTGAACCGGCGCTGGAAATCGATGATTTCCTGAAATGTGATGAGCAAGGGCGCGGGAATATCAATGTGCTCGCCGCGGACAAATTGATGCGAAGCCCGAAGCTTTATGCCACTTTCCTGCTGTGGCTGCTCGCTGAGCTGTTCGAGAGCTTGCCGGAAGTGGGCGATCCGGAAAAACCCAAGCTCGTGTTCTTCTTCGACGAAGCCCACTTGTTGTTCGATGACGCGCCCAAGGCGCTGGAAGAAAAGATCGAGCAAGTCGTCCGCCTCATCCGTTCGAAAGGCGTTGGCGTCTATTTCTGCACGCAAAACCCGATCGATATACCGGAAGAGGTCGCGGGCCAGTTGGGCAATCGCGTGCAGCACGCCCTGCGTGCTTTCACTCCGCGCGATCAACGCGCGATCAAAGCCGCGGCGGAGACGTTCCGTATCAACCCCGATCTCGATGTTGCTGAGGCGATTACAGAGCTGAAGGTTGGTGAGGCGCTTGTGTCGACATTGGACGAAGACGGCGCGCCTACTGTGGTTCAGCGCACGCTGATCAAGCCACCACGCTCTCGCCTTGGCCCGGTTACCGTAAAGGAACGTGCGATCATCCAGTCGATCTCTCCGGTCGAAGGCAAATATGATGAGCGGGTGGACCGTCAAAGCGCTGAAGAAGTGCTGGCGGCAAAAGCGCTGGATGCCGCAGAAACCGCCAAGGAAGTCGAAGAGAAGGGCGAGGAGGAAGTCGGCAAGCGCAGCCGAAAGACTGCCAGCTGGTGGGAGAAGGCCGGCAAAGCTGGGATCAAGGCCGCGGCCGGGTCGCTTGTGTCAATCGGCGTTGCCGCGGCGATGGGTAAGAAATCGAGTGCAGACCCTGTGCGCACCGGTGCCAACGCTTTTGTGCGAAATGTCCTTGGCAGTCTGATGCGTTAAAACGGCAAACGGATCTCCGCGCGCAGCCCCCCTTCCGGCCGGTTTGCAAGGGTCAGCTGGCCATTGTGCTGAAGTGCAATGGCGCGCGCGAGCGTCAATCCCAGACCTGCGCCTCCCGTGGCGCGATTGCGGCTGCCTTCGCCCCGCTGAAAAGGCTCCAGCATCGCGGCGATCTGCTGCGCGGGAATACCCGGGCCATTATCTTCGACTGCAATCATCGCATGCCCATCGTCTTCTGCGAGACTAAGGCGCGCTTCCTTGCCGTATCGCAGCGCGTTATCAATCAGATTGCGGATTGCGCGGCGCAGGAGAGTAGAGCGAAGCGGCAAGGCAATACGCGGGATATCTCCCAAAGTGACAGGCTTGCCCAGATCCTCATATTCCTCTGCAACCGAAGCGACCAGCGCACTCAGTTCCGTATTCTCAAGCTGCTCGCCCGGTCTGCCGACGCGCGCAAGTTCCAGAATATCATCCAGCGTACGGGTGATATCCTCTATACTGTCAGCCATGCGCGCTCGTTGTGTCTCATCAGGAACGGACTCGATGCGAACTCTCAATGCGGCGAGCGGAGTTTTCAGATCATGCCCGATAGCGCCAAGCATGACGTCCTTCTCGTCGAGCAAGGCAGCAATCCGCGCTTCCATGGCGTTGTGTGCGGCGATCAATCGGCGGGTATCGGCCGGTCCGCGCTCTTCAAGGTGCACCGCTTTGTCCGGGTTTTCCGAGAAATCGCTGACGCGCGTTGTCAAGGCAGCGAGCGGGCGCGTAATCCGCCTGAGAACAAGGAAATGCAAGGCGAACAGGACGGCAAAGGTTACCAGAGTCTGGAATATTATCGTACGCACAGCTCCGTCCGGTCGTCTTGGCAGAGGTTGGCGAACGACGTCCCAGCCGGAACCATCAGCGCGCTCTATGCCGGCGACGATTATCTGTCTTCGCGACCAATCGCCTGGGCCCAGCCTCTTCTGTAAGCGGGGCCGGTTCGCGATTGCTGGATCATCGCCTGCTCGCCGCACTGTGACCACAACTTGCTGAGGCTGGATCTCTTGGTCGAGAAGCGTTTCGCGCAAAGCTTCTTCATACCTAGCAACACGCTTTTCGCTGTTCTTGACAGGGGAACTTTCCGAACAGGAGTATGCGTTGGCGCGCGCGCGCTGTGGTTGGCGTGAAACAGCATTGTTGCGTTCTTCTTGCATAGCATTGCGCAGCGCTCGTCGTTCAGCCGCCCGCTCCTCGGCATTGATAACGCGCAACGCGATCTGGTTGATTGCTATCTCATCGCGGCGCTGCTCCGCCGCACGAAACAGCAGGACACCGGATATCGCCTGGCCAATGAACAGCCCCAGCGCGAGGACCAGCATCACCTGGCCGAGCAAGCTCTTGGGTAACAAACGCATGCTCAGCTAGCCTCAGCTGGTACGCGGGTCACATCAGCTGCCAATTGGTAGCCCCCGCCACGCACAGTCAGGATCAACTGCGGGTTGCGGCGGTCGCTTTCTATCTTGCCGCGCAGACGGCTGATCTGGTTGTCTACCGCGCGGTCAAACAGATGTGCTTCACGGCCTTGAACCATATCGAGCAATTGGTCGCGGTCGAGCACAATGCGAGGGCGATCGAGAAAGGCGCGCAACATACGGAATTCGGCGGTAGAGACAGGAACCAGAACCCCTGCGGGATCAGTCAGGCGACGCTTTAGTGGATCGAGCTTCCAGCCTTCAAACACGTATTGCCAATCTTCTTCGGCGTCGCTCATGTCTGCGTTCTTTGTGGCGCGACGCAAGACACTGCGGATGCGTGCAACCAGCTCGCGTGGCTCAAAAGGCTTGGTGACATAGTCGTCCGCACCCATCTCAAGCCCAAGGATCCTATCCATGGCTTCGCTTTGCGCGGTCAAGAGGATGATGGGGGTGTCGCCATTCTCAACCAGATGTCGCGTTAGAGACAGGCCGTCTTCGCCCGGCATCATGATATCGAGCAGGACCAGATCGGCATGTTCGCGCATGAGATAGCTACGGGCGAGAGCGGCGCTTTCTACGTCGATGACGTCAAACCCCTGACCGGTCAGGTAATCGGCCAGGGGCTCGCGCAAAGTCGGTTCATCATCGACCAGCAGGATTTTTTTTGGCGCTGCTTGCTCAGACATATTGCGTCACTCTTGCCGTAGCATTCGCTTGGGCTCAACCGTATGCCAGTCAATTATTGCTATCAGCGTGCGCCGCGCTTTTCTCGTTTTCCCTTGTGAGCTTCACGCGCCGCCTTTCGCTCTTCGGCGGTAATAACGCCGGATCCATCGGAATCCATCCGATTAAAGCGGGCCTCGACTGCTGTGTCGAATTCGGCGCGTGTCACAATCTTGTCGCCATTTGTGTCTGCCCGACGCAACATAGCCATGGCGCGTGCTGGTCCTCGACGTCCTTGGCGTCCTTCATGGTCCCGGCGTTCTTTCATACGTGCGCGCCTTGCTTCACGGGCGGCGCGCATTTCGGCTTCTTTCAAGCCGCCGCTGCCATCTTTATCCGCGCGGGCAAACATGCGCTCTGCACGCTCGCCCTTGCGTTCTTTGCGCTCGGCGCGGCGTGCTTCACGGGCAGCCTGCATCTCTGCCTGCGAGACCTCTCCGTCGCCATCCGCATCCATTCTGGCAAAGCGTTCAGCCTGCCGAACCGCACGATCAGCTTCGTCGATCTGTCCGTTTCCATCGGCATCCGCGCGCGCGAACATCTTCGCGCTATGAGCTTGCGCTTCTTCGAGAGAGATCTCGCCGTCTCCATTAGCATCGGGCCCGCGCTTGCCGTGGTGATCGTCGGCCAATGCGATGCTGGCGGTGCTCAAGGCTAGTGCGCTGGCGGCGAGAGTGTTTGTGAGTTTACGCATTCTGCAATTCTCCTGCGAGTGATTCAGATGAACTGCGCAGGAGCCGACCGGCAAGCTTGGGGTAGGGGGTCGTCACGTTCGCCCGCCGATCCTGTGCAGTTCGTATCTGAATCCTAGCGAGTGCTTGTCGCAGGATTTTGTCATTCAGCGCAAGATTTGTCGCAGTTTGTATCGCGCGACGCCGTGCGTTCAGCTGACCGCAATCCGGATCACGCGTCCGCCATCAAGAATGCGTTGAGCTTGTTACCGTCCGGATCACGGAAATAGCTTGCGTAGAAGACCTTGCCATTTTCATCGGGTTCACCGCGAGGTCCGGGCGCGCCTTCATCGCTGCCGCCATGCGCCATGGCAATGTCATAAAGCCGGTGGACCTGTTCTTTGTCCTTGGCTTCAATCGCCACCATCGTACCGTTCCCGACTGTGGCTTCCTTGCCGTCGAACGGTTTGGTAGCGGCAATACCTGCGCCTCCATCCCACGCACCCCACGCGATAAACGTATCGAAGTCCATCATTCTTCCGACGCCCATTTCTGCTGCAATCGCGTCATAGAATTTGGCCGCACGTGGCAGATCGTTCGTGCCAAGCGTTACATATCCGATCATCATGTCTCTCCCAGTGTAGTCGCGTCTGTCGCGACTTGTAGCGTGAGAACATTAAGGGAACATACGGTGTGCTACAAGCTCAAAGCTTAGCACAATGCCTTTCAAGCCATGCCAGATCTTCGCCTTCCATCTGCGGGCTGAGAATGTCCCACACCTTGGCGTGATAATGATTCCACCACGTGATCTCGTCAGCGGTCAGGAGGGACTTCTCAACCAGTGCACGGTCGATCGGCACAAAGGTCAGGCATTCGAAACCAAGATAGTCGCCCTCTGCACCTTCGATGTCCTGCCGTACTGTCAGGATCAGGTTCTCTATACGAATGCCGAATTCGCCTGCCTTGTAATATCCGGGCTCATTGGAGAGGATCATGCCTTCGAACAGTTCCTCATCCGCTCCGGGCTGACCACCACCAAGTTTGGCGATACGCTGCGGCCCTTCATGGACTGAAAGGAAGCTGCCCACGCCGTGCCCAGTGCCGTGTGCATAATCGACACCTGCCTCCCACAGATACTGCCGCGCAAAAGCATCCAGCTGACCGCCGCAGGTCCCTTGGGGGAAGATAGCGCGATCAATCTGGATGTGGCCCTTGAGTACACGGGTGAAACGGTCCTTCATTTCAGCAGTCGGCTCACCGGGTCCAACCCAGACGGTGCGCGTGATATCGGTTGTGCCCGCCGGATATTGACCACCCGAGTCGCACAGGAAGATAGAGCTGGGCGGAATTGGAATATTGCTGTCTTCATCGACTTTGTAGTGCGGCAGCGCTGCGTGACCTGCCGCGGCAGAAATCGTGTCGAAGCTGATATCTCTTAGGTTGCCCAGTTCGCAGCGGAATTCGAGCAATTTGGCGGCCGCAGCCAGCTCATCCACTTCGCCAGATGGCGCAGTTTCCTCGATCCAGCGCAGGAATCGGCTGACAGCGACACCATCGCGTGCCTGCGCATCTCGATGCCCTTGCTGCTCGACCGCGTTCTTGATCGCGCGCGGCAAGATGGTGGGATCGCGGTCGAAACTGACGGTCGCGCCACCTGCCTCCAGCGCCTGCGCAATCCCCGCCACGCCATAGTTCGGATCAACCGCAACTTTTTTGCCCGCCATCTGACCCAGCGCGTCAGCAAAAGTGCCGCGCTCGCGGATTGTGACGGCATTGCCCAGATGCTGCGTCAGCTCTGGAGTCACTTTCTCCTCGCCGATGAATAATTCTGCGGTGCCGTCCGCATGCGCGATGACATAACTTAGTGCGACCGGTGTATGCGCAATGTCGGATCCGCGGATGTTGAGCAACCATGCCACCGAATCAAGCGCGGATACAACCGCTGCATCATGCCCCTCGGCCTTGAGCCAATCGGCAATCTCGGCCCGTTTCTCAGCTGAAGAACGCCCGGCGTGCTCGTCATCCTGAATTATCGCCACAGCGTCCGAGGGCTCCGGCTGATCCTGCCACACAGCATCTAGGGGGTTGCCGTCAACCGGAACGAGCGTTGCCCCGATCTTCGCCATTTGCTTCTCGACTGTTTTCACCCATGCGTGGCTATGCAGCCATGCGTCATAGCCGATGCGCGCACCTTCACTGGCATTGGCAGCGATCCATCCGCCGATCGTATCCTTCGGAACGGAGCGATATTCGAACAGTTTTTCATCCACTTGCTCACGCACTTGCACAGTGTAGCGACCGTCCACAAATATCGCTGCGGTCTCCAGCAGTACAGCTGCGCTACCCGCGCTGCCGCCGAAGCCGGTCAGCCATTCGAGCCGCTGGGCATAGGCGCCGACGTATTCGCTCATATGCTCATCCGAAATGGGTATGATGAATCCGTCGATTTCGCGGCGCTTCAATTCCTGCCTGAGTGCGTCCAGTCGCGCTTCGTGGGTTTGCATCAACATATAATCGATCCTGCGTGTTGTTCGCTTCATGCTTGCGGCATGCGCGCTAATCTCTAAACGACTCATCACATAGTCTTACCTGGCGCATGTTTCCACCCGCGCCGGGGTCGCAAGGAAGGATGCAAATCCCATGAGTTTCACACGCATCGCGTCGAGTGCGATCGCGGCCTGCCTTATGGCGATGCCGATCGCCGCCGCCCATGCCGCCAATCAAGAGGACAAAGACATAGTGACCAGCGAGGCACCCGCCGCGCCGCCAATCGCAGAAAAGCGCGAGCATACTTACACGCATCACGGAATCACGATTTCCGATCCCTATCACTGGCTCAAAGACCAGTCCTATCCGACGATAGATGATGAGGACGTGCTTGATTACGTCAAAGCGGAGAATGCCTGGTTCGAAGCACGCATGGCACCGCAGAAGGCGCTGACGGATACCTTGTTCGAAGAGATGAAGGCGCGGATCAAGGAAGATGACAGCACCGTTCCGCAAAAGGATGGCGACTGGGTCTATTGGTCCGAATTCGAAGAAGGTGCGCAGTATCGCAAGCACTATCGTCGTCCGGCCGCGGGCGGTGATGTAGAGATGATTCTGGATGAAAATGAGTTGGCGGAAGGTCATGAATACTTCCGCCTCGGTGCGCTTTCGATCAGCGACAATGGCCGCTTTATGGCCTATTCAACCGACACGAGCGGGGCCGAGCGCTATACCGCGCGGATCAAGGATCTGCAGACCGGTGAGATGCTATCCGACGAGATTCCCGAAACGCGTACCGGGCTGATCTGGCTCGCGGGCGACACCATGATCGCATACGGGAAGACCAACGAAAATTGGCGGGTCGACAATGTGCGACTGCATACGATTGGTAAGCCTGTTGAAGACGATGTCATTATCTACAAGGAAGAAGACATCACTTTCAGCGTAGGGTCCGGCCTCAGTGCGCAGGACGACTGGCTGATCATTGGTGCAGGCGACAATGAGACCAGCGAAGTGCGGCTGGTGCGCGCGGATAACCCGACCGGTGAGCAGATCCTGATCAAACCGCGCCAGAAAGGTGTCGAATATTCGGTCGATGTGCGCGACGGTGAAATTTTCATCTGGACCAACGACGATCACATCAATTTCCGCCTCGCCAAGGCTTCGCTGGAAAACCCCGGCGAATGGGAAACCGTGATCGCCGGATCAGACGAATTCTATCTGACCGGATTTGAACTGTTCAAGGATTTCTATGTCACCGAAGGGCGGTTGAAGGGTTTGGACCAGATCCAGATCCGCAGTTACGCCGATGCTTCCGACATAAAGTCGATCGATTTCCCAGAGGCCAGCTACAACACCGGCCTTTCGAACAATCCCGAATATGATGTCAGCAAGCTGCGGCTTGCCTACGAAAGCATGGTTACGCCGGATTCGGTTTACGACTATCATCTCGCATCGGGCGAGCTTGAGCTGTTGAAGCAACAGGAAATCCCGAGCGGTTATGACGCCTCACTCTATACGACCGAGCGGGTCGAAATCACTGCGCGGGATGGCACCAAGGTCCCCGTCAGCATTGTGATGCGCAAAGACAGAGAGATGGGCGGCCCGCTGCATCTCTATGCATACGGCTCCTACGGCTATGCCGTTCCGCCGGGCTTCTCGACCACACGCCTCAGCCTGGTTGATCGCGGTTTTGCCTATGCCATCGCGCATATTCGTGGCGGGGATGATCTGGGTCGTCGCTGGTATCTGCAAGGCAAGATGTTTGAGCGCCGCAACACCTTCAACGATTTCGTTGATGCGGGGCGCGGGTTGATTGAGCTGGGCTATACCAGCGAAGGCAAGGTCACGGCGTCAGGCGGTTCTGCCGGCGGTGAACTGATGGGCGCAGCCATCAATCAAGATCCCAAGCAATATGGCGCAGTTGTCAGCCATGTACCCTTCGTCGATGTGCTCAACACGATGCTTGATGAAAGCCTGCCGCTGACCCCAGGGGAATGGCAGGAATGGGGCAACCCTATCGAGAGCAAGGAAGCCTTTGCCTACATTCTCAGCTATTCGCCGTATGATCAGGTGACGGCACAGGACTACCCGCCACTCCTCGTGACAGCTGGCCTTAACGATCCGCGCGTCACCTATTGGGAGCCGGCCAAATGGGTTGCCAAGCTGCGTGACCTAAAAACCGATGACAACGAGCTACTGCTGAAAACCAATATGGGCGCAGGGCACGGCGGCAAATCAGGTCGCTGGAACTCGGTCTATGAAGTGGCGGAAGAATTCGCCTTTATCCTGTGGCAGATGGGCCTGACGGACATTGAGGGGGCCGATTGACCTCTCTTTTCACTCGAACATTCACGGCATTGCCCGAGCACATTGATGAGCTCGGGCATGTCAACAACACGGTTTGGGTTGGCTGGGTTCAGGATATCGCGACGGCCCATTGGGATACTGCAGCGAGATCGGAAGACAATGCGAAATACTTCTGGGTCGTGATCCGGCACGAGATTGATTATCGCGGCAATATCGCTGCTGGCGAAAGCGTGACGGGTGAAACCTGGATCGATGGCGCAGCCAAGGGCGCCAAGTCTGACCGTCGGGTCGACTTCAGAAACGAAACAGGCAAGGTCATCGTGTCTGCCCGCACCACATGGGCGATGCTTGATCGGCAAACCCAGCGGCTTGTGCGCGTACGCCCAGAAGTGATAGCGCCCTTTCAGCTATCGGGGGATTAAGCCACATGACCAAGAGCCCATTGTTTCAGCCATTAACGCTGCCCAACGGCAGCACGCTCCCAAACCGCATCTGCAAGGCGGCGATGGAGGAGAACATGGCGGTACAGCCGGGGCAATATCCGAGTGAGAAGCTGTTGGCGCTTTACCGTCAGTGGGCGGCTGGTGGCGCGGGCATGCTGCTGTCAGGCAATGTCATGGTCGATCCGTCTGCGCTGACTGGCCCGGGCGGTGTTGTGCTGCAAAAGGGTACTGATTTGGCGCCGTTCAAGGAATGGGCGGAGATCGGCCAATCCTATGGTGGGCAATTTTGGCTGCAGATCAGCCATCCCGGTCGCCAGCTGTACAAGAGCCTGGGCGAAACCGCAGTGTCGCCTTCGGGTGTGGAGCTCAATCTTGGCAAATTTTCCTCGCTCTTCGCACCGGTCCGCCGGTTGGAAGTAGACGAAATCGAAGCAATCATCACGCGCTTTGCTGATACGGCGGAGATGGCGGAGGAGGCTGGCTTTGACGGCGTGCAAATCCACGGCGCTCACGGCTATCTGATCAGTCAATTCTTGTCGCCGCTGACCAACAAGCGCGATGACGAGTGGGGCGGTAGCCTTGAAAACCGCGCGCGCTTCTTGCTGCGGATTGTCGAAGCGGTGCGCCAGCGTGTGAAGCTCAGCTTCGGCGTGGGCCTGAAGCTCAATTCGGCGGACTTCCAACGCGGCGGCTTTGAGTTCGAAGACGCACGCCAGGTGGTTGAATGGCTCAATGGTCACGGGCTGGATTTCGTCGAGCTTTCCGGCGGCAGCTATGAAAGCCCTGCCATGCAAGGAAATCCGCAGGAAGGCTCAACTGGAGAGCGGGAAACTTACTTTATCGATTTCGCCCGTCAGATCGCGAAGGTTGCCGATATGCCGATCATGGTGACCGGCGGCATCACGAAGATGGAAGTTGCTGAAGCAGCGCTGGCGAAAGATGAAGCGGGTTTTGGGGTGCAATTGCTGGGAATTGCGCGTGCGCTGGCCAGCGATCCGAATCTGCCAAAGCATTGGCGTGAAGGTACAAACGCAGAAGTTTCGCTTCCCCAGGCCGGATTCAAAAGCGCGACTCTCAATGGCCTCGCCACTATGGCGCTGACCAAGCAGCAGCTTGAGAAAATGGCAAAGGGCAAGGCGCCAGGCGACGGCGGTTCAGCGACAATTGCTCTTGTTGCTGATCAATGGCGTGCGGCGCGACGGGCCAAAAAGTACCGCGCCTGGCGCTCAAGATAGCTCGCCCTGTGAAAAACTATTATCTCTTTATTTCCGAGCCTTAAGTCCGCTGAAGATGCGGCGCTTTGCCCTGTCTCAAAACTGTAATTTTCTCGTCATAGGTGCGTTGCAGAACGATCACGGGATTATCACAAAAATGAAACGTAATTTGCTTCTCGCCGCCTCTGTCAGCGCAATGTTGTTTGCTCAGCCGGCTCTGGCGCAAGATAACGCTGAACTTGCTGCAGAACTGGCTGAAATGCGCGCCACGATGGCTGCAATGGCTGAACGCATCGACTCGCTCGAAGCGGAACTGGCTGAGGCGGAAGCCAAGGCAGACGTCGCAGTTACGCAGGCCGCAGCAGCATCGCAAGCTGCATCCACCGCAAGCGAGACAGCAACTGCGGCAGTTGCTGCAGCTGGCGCTGGCGCAAGCATCGCCTTCAAAGGCGCGCCGGAGATCAAAGCGGATGGGGGCTGGAGCTTCAAGCCGCGTGGGCGCCTGCAATATGATGCTGGTTTCACCTCGGTGCCATCTTCGACAGGGCGTAGTGACGGTTTTGGCAGCGAAGCGCGCCGCGCACGTTTGGGCGTTTCAGGCGATATGCCTGGCGGTTTCGGTTACAAGTTCGAAGTCGATTTCGCGGGCAATGACGTTGCCGTGACGGATGCCTTGATTTCTTACGAAGCCGGCGATGCTGAAATCGCGGTTGGCCAGATGAACAATTTCCAGTCACTGGAAGAATTGACCAGCTCGCTTCACACCAGCTTTATCGAACGTGCGGCATTCACCGATGCGTTCGGATTCGAGCGTCGTGTAGGTGCAGCGGCCACTTTCAGCAGCGGCGATGTTCTGATCCAGACCGGTCTTTTCACGGACAATATGGAAGACCTCTCCAACAAGAACTGGAGCGCGGATGGCCGCGTTGTTTTCAGCCCCAAGGCGGGCGACGCTCAGCTACACTTTGGTGGTTCAGTGCATTATTCAGACCTCGAAGCTGGTGAGACCGTTCGTTATCGCCAGCGTCCGTTGGTCCACTTTACCTCGGAACGCTTCGTCAACACCGGCAATCTGGGCGCGACCAGCGAGTTCGGTTTTGGACTTGAAGGCGCATTCATTGCGGGTCCGTTCCACGGCGTGGTTGAAGGGCATTGGCAGAATGTGAATTTGCCGATGGGCGCGGCCGACCCGACATTCTTTGGCGGCTACGCAGAGGTAGGCTACTTCCTCACCAAAGGCGACACACGTGGCTACAAAGGCGGCAAGTTTGACCGTACGAAGCCAGCCAATCCAGTGGGTGAAGGCGGTATGGGCTCGGTCCAGCTCAACGCCCGCTATGATCGCCTCGACTTGAGCGACGCTGGGATCGTTGGCGGGACACAGGACGGCTATTTCCTCTCGCTGGTCTGGAAGCCGACTGACTACACCATGCTGCTCGCGAACTATGGCAAGCTCGACTATTCGAATGCGGTACATCCGACTGCAACCGGCGACACGGACTATAACGTAGATGTCGTCGGAGTGCGCGCGCAGATCGACTTCTGATCAATCGAGACGGCCATGAGAATAGGCTCATGACCGACTCACAACTGTCATATTCCTGTCACGCAGTTCCCTTAGGCAGAGGACAATTCTCCAGGGATCAAATCAAGGACTACCTCAATGCGTCACATTAAAACTATTGGACTTCTTGCAATTTCAAGCCTCGCGCTCGCTGCGTGCGGTGAAAGCGCCGGCGGTGGAACCCGCGATTCAATCCGCGCAGTTGGCTCCTCAACGGTGTTTCCGTTCGCCAAGCTGGTTGCGGAAAGTTTTGCGCGCTCAAACCCCGAATTCAACTCGCCTCTGATTGAATCGACCGGAACTGGTGGCGGCATGAACCTGTTCTGCTCGGGCATTGGGCCCAGCACACCAGATATGGCCAATGCATCACGTCGTATGAAGGCGAGCGAATTTGCAGCATGTCAGGAAAACGGCGTCACAGACATCGTTGAATTGCAGGTCGGCCTGGACGGTCTTGCCTTTGCCTCGGCGCAAGGCGGCATCATGATGAACCTTTCGCCAAAGATCGTTTACGAAGCACTGGCGGCAAGCCCCTATGGCGGCGAGCAGACCAATGAAACATGGTCAGACGTTGATCCGTCACTGCCGAACGAGCCGATTTTTGTCTACGGCCCGCCGTCCACTTCTGGCACGCGCGATGCGCTTAAGGAACTCGTTCTCGAAGTTGGCTGTAAGAGCAATCCAGAGATGGAAGCTCTGAAGGAGAGCGACGAAGACAAGTATGATCAGGTCTGCACCGAGGTGCGCGCTGACGGCAAATATGTCGACCAGGGCGAGCAGGACAATCTGATCGTTCAGAAAATCGAGAACAACCCGCGTTCGATCGGTATCTTCGGCTTCAGCTATCTCGAAGAAAACGCGGATAAGGTGCAGGGCCTGCCGATGAACGGCGTCGACCCGACTTATGAGAACATCTCGAACTTCTCATATCCGGGCGCACGTCCGCTATACGTTTATGTGAAGGCAGCGCATCGCAATGCAATCCCGGGTCTGGATCAGTATTTGCAAGAGTGGGCCAAGAGCTGGGGGCCGGGCGGTTCGCTCAGCGAGATCGGCCTTGTCCCTTCACCGGATGCAGAGCGCGCCAAGAACGAAGCTGCAGTTAATGAATACACACCGATGACGGGCGAAGATCTGAAGTAATCCCTCTCCCTCCCGATTGCTTCAAAAGTGGCGCCGCTCTGCCCCCAATGGCAGGGCGGCGTTTTCTTTGCCGGCGAATGACGTTAGGCTCGGCTCAAGACCGGTTGGAGGGCAAAGCATGGCAAAGCTGGCAAAGGCATCTGCAATACTGACCCTGTTAGCGGGCGGGATACTGCTGGCACTATGGGCGACGTCACCCGATCCCAGGTTCAATCCGGCCAGTTTCGAGGACGCGCCACTGGAAATGAAGATCGCCCCTTTGGATGAGGCGGTCACTTTAGCGCAGACTATGGAGGCGAACGCTCAGCCTGCGACACTAATGGTGACGGATTTTTCCGGTGACACTATTCGCGCGGTAAACCTGTCACAAGCGACAGGCAATTCGAGCGCAGATCCATTCGAGGTGTTGGCATTATTATCCGACGAACAATTGATTGCCCTTGCAGAGCTCGACGGTCTGCAGGCAGTTTATCAGATGTCCGACCTGCTTCCGGCTGCACCCGCCGGTGACCGGCACATCGGGACCGGCACCAATTTCCCTGAGCACGCCGAAGAGGCGTCGAGCAGCGCGGTCTTCATGTTCCCCAAATTCGGTATGGCCACTCCGGCGCGGACAAGGGTTGAGGCGCGTGATGATGTGCTGCTCGACTATGAGATCGAACTGTGCATGCGCTTTGATCGGCCTGTCGCGTCGCTTGAAGATTTTGATGCTGCGACCAAGGGCGTGTTCCTTTGCGGTGATTTTACCGATCGCGCGACGCTCACACGGATGGTCGATCCGGACAATCTCGATTCCGGTAGCGGCTTCAGCGATTCCAAAAGCCGCGCGGACTTCTATCCTTCAGGGGCATTCCTGGTGATTCCACGCGATTGGAAGAGCTTCATTGCTAGTGAGCGATTCATGACTTTCGTCAATGGAGAGCCACGCCAGGATGCCCGCGGCGGTGAGATGACACTCGATTTTCGTGAGCTGGCTGAAAAGGCGTTTGGCGAGATGGGTACCGCGCGCTTCCTGTATCAAGGGAATTACTTCGAGATGACGCCACAATCGCAGATTGATGCGGGCATTACGTTGATGTCGGGTACAGCGGAAGGGGTCATCTTCACTTCTCCCACACGCGGTGACATCATCGAAGGCGGCGCGAATTGGGTTTTCGGGGGCGGCTGGGCGCGTGGCGAGGGCCTGATACCGACAATCATCGAGGCCTTCTTAGAGAACGAATTCGAAGGCGGACATTTCCTTCAGCCGGGTGATGTCGTGACTTACCGTTCTACGCGGCTTGGTGACATACGCATCGAAGTTGCGGAGTAACGCTACTCATTTGAAATCCTCGCCGGCGGCATGCATACGCGCTTTCAGGCCTTCCTGGTTTATGTTCTGAATCTCGATGCCGGGGTGGGCATTTACTTCAATGATTAGCGGCCCGTCATTGACGTCTAATACGATGTCTGAGCCCGAGTAGCCGAGCCCGATCGCAGGTCCGCACTTGCCGGCCAGCTCAAGCACGCGATCCCAATGCGGGACCTGAAAACCGATCAGTTTTTTGCCAGTATCAGGGTGATGTGTGATGACTTCGCCTTTCACGAGCGCTCGCGTTATTCGCCCGGTTTCGAGAGAAACGCCCGCGCCAATGGCGCGCTGGTGCAGGTTGGCCTTACCATCGGATTCATTGGTTGGCAGGCGCAGCATGGCCATCAGCGGCGTGTTGTGGAGGCAAATTACGCGCAGATCTGGCAGCCCCTCAGGCACCAGATGGGCGATTGCCGGATCGGCGCGGATCAAGGGTTCGATCAGCGCGGCGTCTTCGCTCGCAGAGTCGCCTGAAAAACCGCCGTCGATGATCTTGTTGATGTGGTTGATGACGTCATTAGGCGTCATCGGCGTGCCAGATCCCTTGTACCACGTATTCCCTTCTCGGCGCAGCGCCAGCAGGATCCCGTCGCCCTGAGAGCCGCGGGCGGGCTTGATCGCCCAGCTATCAGGCATGTCTCGCTCTGGCTTGAACGCCATCATCGACTGGTAGTCATCGATTACCGCAACTGTCCCGGTACATGCGATCCCCGCGGCCTCCAGCGCCACCTTCGCTGCGACCTTGTCACGTGCCCGTTCGATCGCGATGCGCGGATTGTATTTGGCAATGATGGCATTGCGCTGGTTGATGCCAAGAATTTCCTCGAAAGCACTCAGGTCCTGTGGTTTGGGCTTGTGTGCCGGGCGCAGCGCTTCAGGAGCGGCGGCAGGGCTCGCATGCTTGCGTTCAAAGCGTTTCATCAAATCCATGAACATGGGTCAGACGTCCTCTTCTTCGCGGACGATCCACGCGTTGTAGACAAGCGGGCGTTTGCGCTTGGCCTCAGATGCGCCAATGCGAGGCTCAAACTGAGCCCCGCTATCAGGTTTCCGGATTGGCTGCGGCACGCGTCGCCTTCGCCTTCGATCAGTCAGATCTTCCGCGGAGCGGATGACCCACATACCTTCGACCGGAGGCGCGCGTTCCTTGGCCTCTTCAATCCCGATGCCGGCGCGCCGTTTGAACAGCTCTTCAACTTCGTCGTCTTCCAGTGCTTGCTCGCGCGCCATTCGTCGCCGTTCAAGCCAGATCGGTGCAAAGCGCTTGATCTCCGAAAGTCTCAACCCGCGGTATCGGCCGAGTATCGCGATCGCTACTGCGGTGAACGCCGGCATCAACAGCGGTGACATCTCGATCAGAGCCAGCGCAAATTGCGAGACCATCACAAACTGGATGACCAGTGCGAGAATGAACGTGCTGAAGGCGATGAAGGCGGCCTCTTTCGGTCCGTCCTTTTCCCACTGTTTCCACCAGCGCTCAACGACCAGCGCGGTCACGATCACGGGGAATGCGTCCACCTGCAAGTTGGTATCGAGGATGATCTGTAGGCCCACAAGGACAAGCACAACGAGTGAGATCAGCACACCCAGGAAGCCAACGCGCGTCATCCGCAATTTTAGCAAGGTTGGGGTTACGATCATTCCGGTAAGCACCGAGGAAATCAGAACTATCGGGCCCATGATCGGGCCGATTTGCAGGAAGGCCAACGCGATCAGCATGGGGGTGAACAGACCAAACGCCTTCACCCCGACAAAGCTGCGGGCGAGCACCACGAGGAACGCGCCCAAGGGCAAGACCATCAACAGGTTGGATGGTCTGAGGCCCCAGATTGCGTAGGAGGTTGCCGTACCTTCGAAGGAGGAAGGCATGGCGAAAAAGCTGCCGGTGTTCAGGAAACCGGCAAGCACAAGCGCCGCCAGGACAGCCCCGACGGCAAGGCCGATGTAGAAGGGGCGCCGCACTTGCGGCGTGGCGCGCCCCCACACTCGGCGTAGATTAGAGATCAGCTCAGAGAGCATACCCAACCGTCAGAGTGAAACGGTATCCCTCACGATCACGGGTCGCGAGGTTGCTGCTCGAAGTGATATATTTGGCTTCGGCTTCGATGCGCCAGCGGTCGGGCCACCACATCAGCTCGACTTCCGGCACGAACAGTTCGTCATTGCGACGCGCACCGGTTTCGGTCAGTCGTCCGTCGAACTTTGTGTTGAGATATTCGACCGCAGGCCGGACGCGCAGGTCACGGGTCAGCGGATGGGTGTAGGAAACCTTGGCAGACTGGCGCTGGTAACCGCGACGGGGATCATCCGAATTGATCTCTTCGGCGCGCGCATCTAGGGTCACGTAGTGGTAGCGGCCAAGACGGTGGCGATACTGCACATCAAGCCGCGGCCCTTCGCCGGTGGTCTGCGCGCCGCCGGTCCCGTTGTCATATTCACGCTCTCGCCAGGTGGCTCTGGCGCGGAAGCGGTGGGCGCGCTTCGGCTCGTAGGTGACCTGCACCGAACCCTGAATCTCGTCGGTATCGGAGGATTCCGCGGTCACCAGATCGTCGTAGTATCGGGCACGGAGCTGGATATCCCAGTCTTCGTTCAGTTCCTGATCGAACTGCGCGGTGATGCGATTACGGTTGCTGTCACGGCGGCCATCGCCCAGGCGAACGACTTCGATCCGGTCGGCCTCCAGGCGGAACCGTGTATCCTCGTCCTCGAGATCAAAAGCGAGCTGACTGCGGAAGGTCAGCGCGTCGCCGTCAACCACGATCTGCTCGTCACGTGTCGCTGTTTCCGCGCTGACCACGCCCGCTTCGACGCGGGCACTTGGCTCGAGGGTCCACCCCCCTTCCTGCGCCATGGCACTTGCTGGTGTGAAACCGAGGCACGCGATGCTCAAGACGAGCATGAAAGCGCGGCCTATCCCCCTGTAGGCTTTGTTCTTAGTCATCTACGCACGAATACGCAGATGTCGTTTAGAAATTCCTAACCCTGATTTTAAACCACGCGCGAACCATGCGCGGGTCGCACGCCCGATACACGCGGGTATATACACCCCGTGCGAGCAGACCCCCAATTTTGTGAGCCAAATCGGTTATTCAAGGTGTTAAAATAGTTCCAAAAGCGTCACAAATTGTGACGTCAATGCGGCGTTCCGCCAAAACCCGCTAACCAATGATCTTGAGGGTGATTGGATACCAAGATCCGTGCGATCCACGATTGTCCGCTAACGACCCAATAGCGGACATCAGGCGCGGAGCTCGGTTACATAATTACTCAGCGCGTCAGCAAATTCATTTGCCCGTTGATGAATGCCGGGTGCCTCGCCAAGGCCCATGTATTCAGTTTCAATACTGACCAAGTAGCTCGTCACTTCTTGTCGGCTCTCGCCATTCCACAAGCGCCCAGCCGCTTGGAGTAGATAACTGTCGTATTCATCTTCGGACCAATCTTCGGTCCCACTCAGTCCAATTGGGTCCCACTTCGCCCAACCAATTTCACGAAGCCTCGAAAGCTTAAACTTGGGGCGACCAGTCATCCGCTAATCCTACACGCTTGATGACCGCTTTCTACCCAATTTCAGCTCTATAGACGCTAAATAGGATTGCCGTCTTGGTCGCGGTAGATATCGCGGCGGCCAACGTGGTTTGCGGGGCCAACCAGCCCTTCGGCTTCCATCCGCTCGATCCATTTGGCTGCCGTGTTGTAGCCTACACCCATCTGGCGCTGCAGCCATGATCCAGAAGCCTTTTGATTCTCGATCACGATCTGACACGCCTGGCGGTATTTGCGCTCTTCCGGGCTGTCAGACGCGGTCAACTCGTCTTCGAAGCTAAGCCCGCCGCCATCTTCGGGCTCTTCGGTGACCGCGTCGATGTATTCGGGCTTGCCCTGGCCGCGCCAATAGTTGGCAACCCGTTCCACCTCGTCATCACTGACGAAGGGCCCGTGAACGCGGATCAGCGCGCCCGTGTTCGGCTTGTAGAGCATGTCGCCACGCCCCAGCAGCTGCTCCGCGCCCTGTTCGCCCAGGATCGTGCGGCTGTCGATCCGGCTGGTCACCTTGAAGCTGATACGGGTGGGAAGGTTTGCCTTGATCACACCTGTGATGACATCGACCGAAGGGCGCTGTGTCGCCATGATCAGGTGAATGCCCGCCGCGCGCGACTTTTGCGACAGCCGCTGGATCAGCACCTCGATCTCCTTGCCGACGGTGACCATCAGGTCGGCCAGCTCGTCAACGATCAACACGATCATCGGCAGTGGCTCGTAATCGAGCTGCTCTTCCTCATACAGCTCCTCGCCCGTTTCCGGATCAAAGCCGGTCTGCACCCGCCGGCCGAGCGGCTTGCCCTTCGCTGCGGCAGCGCGCACCTTCTCATTGAAACCGCCGATATTGCGCGAATTGACGCTGCTCATCATGCGATAGCGGCGCTCCATTTCCTCGACCGCCCATTTGAGCGCACGAACCGACTTGTGCGGCTCTGTTACCACCTGCGACAGCAAGTGCGGAATGTCATCATAACTCTTTAATTCCAGCACCTTAGGATCAATCAGGATCAGCTTGCATTCGGCTGGCGTGAAACGATAGAGCAGCGACAAGAGGATCGCGTTGAGGCCAACCGACTTACCAGAACCGGTGGTACCGGCGACCAGCAAGTGCGGCATCGCGGCGAGGTCTGCGACGATCGGCTCGCCCGCAATATCCTTGCCCAGAATGATCGGCAGCGTTCCTTTGTTCTCAGCAAAGGCAGCGGATGCGGCAAGTTCCTTGAAGCTGACGATCTGCCGTTCAGCATTGGGCAGCTCGATACCCATCACCGTTTTGCCCGGGATCGGCGCAACACGCGCGGAGATAGCGCTCATATTGCGGGCGATGTCCTCTGCTAGTCCCACCACCCGGCTGGCCTTGATCCCCGGCGCCGGTTCCAGCTCGTACATTGTGACAACCGGACCAGTGCGCACCGCGGTAATCTCACCCTTGACGTTGAAATCGTCGAGCACGTTCTCGAGCAGGCGCGCATTACGTTCCAGCGCCATCTTGTCGAGCTTGACCGCCTTATCCTCCGGCATGTCCTCTAGCAGATCCAGATTAGGCAGATCGAAATTCGCAAACATGTCGCGTTGCTTGGCCTTGGCCAGCACGGCTTTCTTCGGCGCCGCCGTGGGATCGCTGATCGTTGGCGAACGGCGCGGCGTGGGTTCCGGCACCGCTTCGTTTTCAGACTTCGCGCGCTTGGCCTTGACGCGCTTGATCGTTGAACCCGAATTGTCATCGGTGATTTCGCGCGTTGAACGCTCCGGCAAGAGACCGCGAACAAAATCAGGCAGAGTCAGCAAGCTCCTCCAGTCAATTGCGAAAACCCTTGTGGTTAAGCCGATGCCGCCTGCAAGACAGGTAACCACCAGGCCACCAGTGACCCATCCAGACAAATCATCACCAAATCGGTTCGCGATGGCATCTATGGCACTGGCGCCTAAAAGGCCCGAAATACCGCCCATTTGGGCTGGCAAGGTACTGTTGGGGCCTTCAAAGACGAGCGAAAGGAAGGTTGAAAGCAGCACCATTGCGATCAGCAGCATGCCCAGCGGCAGCCACCAGCGCGTCGTGTCTTCTTCGTCCTCGTGCTCTATCCCTTGCCACAGCTTGCGCGCGCCAATGTATATGAGCGGCAGCAGCAGCACTGACGTGATGCCGAATGTGCCCAGGACCTTGTCCGCAGCCCACGCCCCGCTCGCGCCCATCCAATTGCGAATGTCAGTGCCTGATGCGGCGGTAGAACCAGACGGGTCAGTCTGTGTATAGCTGGCCATTGCCAGAGTCAGAAAGACCAGCAGGATCAGCAGGCCGCCTGCGCCCGCCATTTGCGCAGCGCGGCGCATCGAGCGACGAAATGCCGCCCGCCAATCTGCCTGTCCTTTTTTGCGCATCGAGCGTGTCGCCATGGTGCCAAAATCTCCTGTAAGAACACACCATGAATCTTCCCGGACTCGCGGTCAAGCGAAGTGCGGAATGCTGATTGCTTAACTGAGCCCGTCGATCGCCGCCCAGCGCGAGCATTTCAGGCGCTTGGCATTGCGAACATTCATGCCGCCCAGCGCAATAACCGGCACTTGAGAGTGCCGGGCGAGCATCTTGAACCGGCTGGTGCCAAGGCACGGCGCGCCCGGATGCGAGTTGGTGGCAAACGCAGGTGACAGCATCACTGCATTGGCCTTGACCCGATGCGCGTCCCCAATCTCGCGCATGTCGTGCGCCGTCGCGATCGTCAGCAAGTCTTGCCTGGTCGGATATAGCGCGCGCGGTGATCCGTAGATCCCGTCTGCTCCCCATTCGCGCGCCGTCAATGCGCTGTCTGCCAGAATGACTGCATGGCCATAAGCTCGGCAGCTATGCTTTAGTTCCCGAAACCGGGTCCAGCGCTGCGGATCGCCTAGATGATAATGGCGATAAACGAAGCCAGAACCGCGCGGCAATCGCGCCAAAGCGGATTCAAGAACCGCATCGTTGCGTTCGTCAGAAAGCAGCCAAAGCGCAGGTAGGGACTGGAACTGTGCCATCGTCACGCTATAGCGCGCCGTCATGGCAAATGAAGCTGCAACTCGCCTGGAAGATGTCCGCGCCAATATTGAAAAGGCGTGCAAGCCGTCGCGCCGCGATCCTGATGGCGTCACACTGATTGCAGTCAGCAAGACTCATCCTGCAGAGAAGATCTCACCCCTGCTGGAAGCTGGGCATCGCGTGTTCGGGGAAAACCGGGTTCAGGAAGCGCAACAGAAATGGCCGGCAATTCGCGAAGCCTATCCCGGGGTCGAGCTGCATCTGATTGGTCAGCTGCAATCAAATAAGGCCGAAGATGCTATAGCGTTATTTGACTGCATACACGCATTGGATCGAGTGAGCCTTGTCAAAGCACTTGGCAAAGCCATGGATAAGGCAGGCAAGCGGGTGCCGTGTTTTATCCAGGTCAATATTGGCCAGGAAGAACAAAAGGGCGGTTGCGCAGTCTCCGATTTGCCTTCGCTGATTGAACTGGCGCATTCTGCCGACATTCCGATAGCGGGCCTGATGTGTATCCCACCTCTCGACATCGAGCCTGCACCATTCTTTGCTTATCTGGCCAAGCTGGCTTCCGACAATGGCCTTGAGCAGCTGAGCATGGGCATGAGCGGTGATTACGAAACCGCTGTGATGCTCGGCTCGACCCATGTGCGTGTTGGGACCGCTCTGTTTGGCGAGCGGCGGAAGCAAGAGCAGTGAGTGAGGCGCTGGCGCGGTTTGAAGCCGAATGGCTGCCTCGCCTGAACGCAGGCGCTCGCACTTCGTTTCAACATGGGCTGACACAACCTGACGCAGGACTACATTCTGCGGTGGCTGACGCATTTGTACAGAAGCACGGATACTTGCCCATCGGCTTCAATTGGGAACTGCTTGATGCGCATGGTGACTCGGATAGCCCGCGTACAGCGTTTGGCGAGATCACAAAGGCGATCGCAAACGACATCTCCAACCCCTCGAAGGAATGGCTTGGTTTCACCGCTGCGTCTCGCTGCGCTCAGGACTTCTTGTCAGCATTCGACAGCTCTTCGCTGACAGTTGTCTCGAACCGTTATGACGGATTGTGGAACCCGATCTCAAATGTCAGCGTGGAATGGGGTTTTGTCTGCTTTGATGACAAGCATATCGCGCTGCTCCTGATCGCAGAGCAGAGATAGCCTGCAAAAGAAAAGGGCGCCTCCGAAGAAGCGCCCTTCCCATAATCTCCGATGTTGCTCGAATTAGAATTCGAAGGTCATTTCCGCACCGATCTGGCGGCCCTTCGACAGCGGCGACAGAGTGCCTGCAGCTGGGTAGGCATCGAATGGACGGTTTACGCCGTTCCCAAGCGGGCCGCCGAACGGGAGCTGGGTGTCCCCGCCAGCCTGAACCTGATCGAGCAGGTTCTTGCCGTAGATTGATACCGACAGGCCATCCATCGGGGTTTCCCAAGTGATGTTGGCATCAAGGTTGTCAGCAGCCTGGATCCAGCCGAAGTTGTTATCCGTGTAGGCGAATTCGTCACGGAACTGATAGTTCACGCGGCTGACGATCGCCCCTGCAGGCAAGATCAGCTCATGGATAAGGCCGACGCCCCAGGTGATTTCGGGCACACGTGGCAGACGCAGAGCAGTGTCTGCATCGTCGATCGCGCCGTCGCTGGAGATATCAAAGGCTACGCTCTTGTAGTCGTCATCGATGATACCAAGGTTCGCCGTGAAGATCAGATTGTCGGTTACCCGCGCGCGCCCTTCAGCTTCGAAGCCAAGGATCTCGGCGTCCGCCGTGTTCAGGATGAACTGCGAGACACCAGCAGTTGGCGAACTCTGGTTCACTTCGCGCTGCATGTCATCGATCTTGGTCAGATAGACGGCAGCGTTGACGGTCAATGCACCATCGCTGGTCTGGAACTTGCCGCCAATCTCGTAGTTGTCTACGCGCTCTTCATCGAAGCCGAAGTTACCGCCAGTTGCCGGAACAACTACAGTCTCAAACACCGTCGCGTTGGTGATACGGAAGTTGTAGCCACCGCTGCGATAGCCGCGGGTCCAGTGTGCATAAATCTGGCTGTCGTCGAATTCATACTGGAAGCCGAATTTCGGCGACCAGTTGGTCCAGCTGCGGCCATCTTCGAAACCGTTGTTTTCGGTCGGAATGAATGGGTTTGTGCCGCTGGTTGGGCATGTGCCGCCAACAACTGAACATTCCGGACGCGGGCGAACATAAGTCACGCCCGCATTCTTTTCCTCGCGGCTCCAGCGGATACCGGCGATAACGGAAAAGTCCGAAGTCAGGTAATACTGACCTGCCGCGAATGCGCCCAAGACTTCGTGGTCCTGCGATCCGCCGCCATAGAAGGTCAGCGGGCTGAGCGGCGGCAGGTCACGAGTCTCGGTGTAGGCAATCGACTGGTCAAAGTAGAACCCGCCGATTGTCAGATCGAAGTTGTCGGTAGAGATCGCGTAACGGATCTCGTTCGAAATCTGATCCTGCTCGGTTTCTGTGCTTGAATGGAAACCGAAGATCGGCAGACTGTCGATATCGCCCAGCGTTGTCGCTGAATATTCGCGATAGCCGAAGATGTTCGTCAGCGTGCCCGGGCCGATGTCCAGTTCAGCGGTCAAAGAGCCGGTCCAGATTTCGTTGTCGTAGTTACCGCGCTCGTCGATCGACAGATCGAAAGTGTCACGCTCGAACAGACCGCGGTTCTGGCCTGAAGGGCCGTCGCCATCGCTGGTGAAATAGTCGAGCTTGCCGGTCAGCGTAAGATCGCCAAAGCGACCTTCCAGCGCTCCTCGCAGGATTTTGGTCTCTGCCTTGCCGTGGTTCGAGCCATCGAACAGGTTAGTGAAGTAGCCTTCATCCTTGTTGTAATATCCGCCCAGCTTGAACAGCAGGGTGTCTTCAACGATCGGACCTGAAACTACGCCGCTAACGGTATAATTTGCGCCGCCACGGCCACCATCCAACAGCGGTCCATCGACCGCCGCACGGAATTTCCCGGTCAGGTAGTCAGTCGGGTTGCCGGTGTTGATCAACACCGCGCCGCCGGTGGTGTTCCGGCCGAACAGGATGCCCTGAGGGCCGCGCAGAATTTCAACGCTTTCCAAATCGAACAGGTCGAAAACAACGCCACCATTGAACCCGAGGTAAACGCCGTCAACAAACACGCCCACTGTCGGGTCGATTGACGGGATCGAGCTGTTAATGCCTAGACCGCGGATCGAGAAGTTGGCTGTGCCGCGGCTGGTGCCAATCTGGTCGAGCGATACGTTGGGCGCTGAATAGGTCAGGCTTTGAACGTCACGAACCTTGAGTGCTTCTAGGCTTTCCGCGTTGAATGCGGTGACTGCAAGCGGGACATCCTGCACGTTTTCGGCGTTCTGGGTTTTAGTGCCGGTCACCACGATCACGTTGGTCGCATCGGCAATGCTGGTTCGGCCAGTCTGTTGCTCTTCCTCTTCTTCAGCGTCCTGTGCGTAGGCAGATGCAGGCAGCATCGCCATGCCGGCGCCAAGCAGGGCAAGCGTCTTCAATGAAGAAAATTTGGTATTCATTTGGGGGGGTCTCCTCTCAGTCCTCTAGGCGCGCTATTAGCGCGAAAGTCTTGAAAAGCAACTAATAGCAGACGAACGCCAATCAGGCTTCTTCAAGCTGCTTCTGTCGCTCGTCGCTGGCTGCGTGCAGCAATCTTTCTGTTATCTCTTTCAAGCGATCATTGCTGGTGATTTTCGAGCCAAGCAGATCAGTGACATAGAACGTATCAGCGGCGCGTTCGCCATAGGCGGTGATATGCGCGGAATGTATCACCAGGCTGCTTTCGAATAACGCTCTGGCCAACCGATTGAGCAACGCCGGTCTATCCCGAGCATTCACCTCAACCACTGTGAAACGGCCCGATGCGTTGTTGTCAAAGGTGACGCGCGGGGCGATCCTGAATGCCTTGGAACGGGAAATTGGCAAGGGCCGAGCAGCAAGCTTCGGTACCAACTCGCCCTGATTGGCAAGAGCTTCCCGAATTGACTTTTCGAGCCGATTCAATTGTTGGCCCTCGGCAAATGGCTGACCGTGCGGATCCTGCACCAGGAAGTTGTCGACCGCGTAACCGGTGCGCGTAGTATGGATGCGTGCGTCAATGATATTCGCGCCAGCCAGCGCGATTCCGCCCGCGATGCGAAAGAACAGGCCCGGGTGATCAGCCGCAATTACGCTGACCAAAGTTGCTCCGCGGGTTTCGTCAAACTCACAATGAATCGAAAGATGCTCTTCGATTTTTCGCGCAACCTCATACTGGATCAGATTGCTTGCAATCATATCTTCTGGTTCGGCGATCCAGTATGAATCATCGAACAGCTTGCCGACTTCATCCAAGAGCTCGACCTTATCGCCCAGCAAAGCGGAAACTGCCTCTTGCTTGGCGGCGATGCGTTGATCCCGACCATGCTTCATATGACCAAGACGCAGGCGTTCATGCGCGGCATCGTAAAGACTGCCCAGCAGTTGTCCCTTCCAGCTGTTCCAGGTTCCCGGTCCAACCGCGCGGATGTCGACTGCTGTCAGGATCATCAGATTGCGCAAGCGCTCTAGGCTTTGGACTTCTCCAACGAAGTCTTCGATCGACTTGGGGTCGGTCAAGTCTCGCTTGAATGCTGTCGCACTCATCAGCAGGTGATACCGAACCAGCCACGCTACCAAGTCTGTCTCGTCTTCGGATAATCCAAAACGTGGGCAAAGCCGTTCTGCCACCTCAGCTCCGAGTGTAGAGTGATCTCCGCCGCGTCCTTTGGCGATATCATGAAGCAGGACGGCAACATATATCGCACGGCGCGAATTGATCCGGTGAATCAGGCGAGAAGAGCGTGGATGGTCAGACTTTAGCTCGCCTTTCTCGATCCGCGAGAGCAAACCAATCGCGCGAATAGTGTGCTCATCGACTGTGTAGTGATGATACATGTCGAACTGCATCTGCGCGTTGACCTTGCCAAAATCCGGTACAAATCGTCCGAATACGCCGGCCTCGTTCATCCAGCGCAGCACCATCTCGGGGTCGTTGCGACCAGAGAGTAATTCAACAAACAACGCATTGGCCCGTTCGTCATTGCGGATGTCGGCTTTGATTAGCGTGCTGTCTCTGTCTGCCTGACGCATGGTGTCAGGGTGGATTTCCAGACCGTTGGCCTCAGCAAGCTGAAAGATTTCGATCAACCGGACTGGATCATTCTTGAACCAATAATCAGATGGTGCGGCGATCCTTCCGCCAAAAACCCGATAGCCTTTGAGAGTGCGTGCCTTCTGCTTCCAGCCGGCGAAGAAGCCAGTGCGGGCGCGTTTCTTGGCAAATTCCTCATCCAGATGAGACAGGAACACGCCGGTCAGACTGCCAACCCGCTTTGCCTGAATGAAATAGAACTGCATGAAGCGTTCGACCGCACTTTTGCCGGGGCGATCCGCGAAGTTCATCCGGGAGGCTACTTCGCGTTGAAGGTCAAAGGTGAGCCGGTCTTCGGCGCGCCCGGTTATAATGTGCATGTGGCTGCGGACAGCCAACAGAAAGCCTTCGGCACGGCGAAAACTACTGTATTCGGCCTTGGTCAGCAGTCCAACATCGACCAATTCTGCCGCGCTTCGGGCCCGGTGGATATATTTGCCGATCCAATAGAGCGTCTGAAGATCGCGCAGGCCGCCCTTGCCTTCCTTGATATTGGGTTCGACGACATAACGGCTATCGCCCATGCGTTTGTGCCGTGCATCACGCTCTTCCAGTTTCTGCGTAAGAAACTGACGTTCACTGCCCTTGGCGACTTCCGCCCAGAATCGCTGACCGGTCTCTTCATAAAGTCCGCGATCCCCCCAGATGAAACGACTTTCAAGTAATGCAGTGCGGATCGTCAGATCCTCTTTCGCCATACGGATGGTTTCATCAACAGTACGGCTCGACTGCCCGACTTTCAGACCAAGATCCCATAGGAAATAGAGCATTGCCTCGATCACCTGCTCGCACCAGGGCGCGCGCTTTGTAGGTGTGATAAAAGCAATGTCGACATCCGAATGCGGTGCCATTTCGGCGCGACCGTAGCCGCCTACGGCCAAAATCGCGATCCGTTCTGCGCTGGATCGATTGGCAACCGGATAGACATTTTCGACAACATGGTCGTGCACCAACCGGATCAGCTGATCGATCAGCAGAGCTTGCGCAGCCACGCACTCGTGCCCCGCAGAGGGCTTCTCCTGCAGGCGGCTGGCGATCTCAGCGCGACCTGAAGCAAGCTTTTCGCGAAGCAGTGAGACGATTTCCGCCCGGGCCTTGTCGCCCTTACCCTCTACCAACGTGTTTATCGCCTCGGCGGTCTTGCGCCGATCGATTATCGCGCGTTGGCGCGGGACTTTGACGGAATTCAAGCGAGCCTGCTCCTTCGATCCAGCCCTAAGCGTCCATTAGATCACCGGCGAACATGGTTCGAACGGTGCGTTTGTCGATCTTCTGTGTTCCGAGGCGGGGCAATGCTTTGTCCGATACCCAGATATGCTCGGGCAGCGGCACCTTGAATGGCGCGATGCGTGAAAGCAGATACTCGCGGAGCTCTTCCTTGCTGATCGGTGTGCTCCCGTCCTTCTGGTAGTATACAGCCGCAGGCACTTCGCCCATCCGATCATCGGGAATGCCGAACACAGAGCATTCGGCGATAGCATCGTGGCCATAGATCGCTTCTTCGACTTCGATGCAGGAAATATTTTCGCCGCCTCGAATGATAATGTCTTTCTTCCGGTCTACGATGAAGAGGTAGCCATCTGCATCGAGATAGCCCAGGTCACCCGTGCGGAAATACTGGTCATCAGTGAAAGCAGAACTGGTCGCTTCCTCATTGTTCCAATAGCCAAGGAAGTTGGCGACTGAACGGATGCAGACTTCATCGACTTCGCCTTTAGGGCGTGGGTTTCCATCATTGTCGAGAATGGCCAAATCAACCAGCGGCACACTGGCCTTCCCGGTAGACCCCGGCTTCGCCATGTAGTTCTCGTTGAAGTTGCCGCAGCCAACTGCGTTGGTTTCGGTCAGGCCGTAACCAAGCAAGGGGAAGCCTTCGGGGAACGCTTCCTTGATCTTGTTCACATGATCGACCGGGCGGGGTGCGCCGCCAGCGGCGAAACTCTTACAGCTTGATACGTCGAAACTGTCGCGATCGGGATGCGTCGCGATTTCATAGCTCATCAAGGGAACGCCAACGAAGTACGTCACTTTCTCCGCTTCCATAAGGCGCAGCGCTTCGCGCGCGTCCCATTTCGGCATCAGCACGAGTTTCCGCGCAATGCCAAAGCTTTGCAGGAAGAGTGGTACTTCGCCGGTCACATGAAACAGCGGGACAGCGATCAGCGCGCAAGGCTGAGCACTCACGTCTTCTCCGCGCGATTCCATCAACACCTTGGCCATCGCACTTTGCGAGATGTAGCTGAATACGCCGCTTACAACGCCGCGGTGGTCAGAATATGCCGCCTTCGAGTTACCAGTTGAGCCGGAGGTGTAGAGGATGGTGGCGAGATCATCAGGACCAAGTGTAGCCAACATCGCCATCGCGGTGTCACCTTCGGCCCAGACCTCCGCCAGGCCTAATGCCGGCGTGCTGTCATGCTCGAACAAAACGATCTTCGCAGGATGATCGGTACCTTCGAGTCGCTTGGCGCGGCCAGCATCAGCAAGCACCAGATCGCATTCCGCCAGGCGAATGCCATAGGCAAGTTCGTCACCTGACCAGAAACCGTTCAGCAAGGTCACGCAGCCGCCAGCCATGACGATGCCCATGTATGCGATCATCCAATTTGATGAATTGCGTGCAGCGATCCCCACGCGGTCGCCCTTCTTGACACCATGTTTGGTCGCAAGACCGTGTGCGACACAGCTTGCCGCTGCCCAGCTTTCGCCGAAATTTAGCCGTACATCGCCATCAACCAGGAATGTCAAATCTTTGTTTTCATTGCAGAAATGCGCAAAATAATGTGCGAGGCTGGGTGGCGCGTTCTTGAAGGACGGCATTGATACGCCGTTGCGGTCAAAGGGTATTGTTTCGAATGGCTGGCCTTCCTTAGTCAGTTCGCCAATGATGTGTTCAAGCGCGGTGTCCAGCTCAGTGGGCATTAGGTTCTCTCTCCAAATTTTTCAGGTCACAGCCGTGAAGACCCTTCTTCAAGCTAACGCTCGAAGCCAACGGGGTTTCCCCAATTCTCTGGCTGTGCCAATAGCGGCTTTCCGAACTGGCATGTCCGGTTGACGTGTCTTCTATATAGAGGTTCGCTTCGTGCTGTCACTACTTGCCGCCACTGGCGCTGCTGATCCGATCTATTGGGCCGATCTGGGCTTTACAGAGGGGATCGATCTTGGCTTTTTTACTCTGCGATTCTACTCGCTCGCTTACCTGCTGGGCGTGTTGTTTGCCTATTGGCATGTGACCAAAATGATCAAGCAGCCCGGCGCACCGATGGCGCAGCGTCACGTCGATGACCTGTTCTTTTATTGCACTCTGGGCGTAATTTTGGGCGGGCGTTTGGGTTATGCGACATTCTACCGCCCGGAACTGTTCACCAGCTTTAATGGCGAAGGTTTTGTCAGTTGGGATCTGCTTCGCTTGTGGGATGGCGGGATGAGTTTTCACGGCGGGCTGCTGGGTGTCATGGTTGCAATGATGTGGGTCAGCTGGCGCGGGAAGCTGTCGTTCCTGAGAGTTACAGATTACGTGTCCGTTGGTGTGCCGATGGGCATGATGCTGGGGCGCCTTGCAAACTTCACCAATGGCGAATTGTGGGGCCGCGCCACAGATGTGTCATGGGGCATGATATTCCCTGGCGGTGGCGATGTCGTGCGCCATCCAAGTCAGCTTTATCAGGCGGGACTTGAAGGCCTATTGCTGCTCGTCGCTATGACACTTTTGTTCTGGAAGACAAGTGCGCGCTTTCGCCCCGGATTGCTTACAGGCATCTTTGTTACCGGGATCAGCGCAGCGCGTTTCATCAACGAATTCTTCCGCGAGCCGGACGAACACCTGGCTGACCGCGTCATTGAGACGGGGCTGAGCCAAGGCCAGTGGCTGACCATCCCCCTGATTGTTCTGGGATTCGCAGTAATTGTCTACGCGCTGCGCAAAGCGCCACTTGGTTCAGGCGGCAACAGCCCCGCGCAAGCATGAATGATCCATCTCAGGGGGATTTGGCCGAGTCTTTCTGCCGCCTGATCCGCGAAAACGGGCCAATCAGCCTGGCTCAATATATGGGTGAGAGCAATGCGCGCTATTACAATAGTCGCGATCCGCTGGGCGGTGATGCGGATTTTATCACTGCGCCGGAAGTGAGTCAGGTTTTCGGCGAGCTGATCGGTCTGTGGTTTGCCGATATCTGGATGCGCGCGGGGCGGCCAGAGGTGGTGAACTATGTCGAGTTGGGGCCGGGGCGAGGCACCCTGGCCAGCGATGCCTTGCGTGCGGCTGCTCAGCATGGCTTGCAGCCGAAGGTACATTTCGTTGAGGGGTCTGAAACCTTACGCAAAGTTCAAAAGCGGGCGTTGCCGCATGCAGTGCATCACGCCGATGTCACCAGTCTACCCGAAGACGGCCCATTGCTGATCATCGCGAATGAATTCTTCGACGCGCTGCCGATCCGGCAGTTGCTGCGGGTCGAATCCGGTTGGCGAGAGCGAATGGTCGGGCTTGCTGAAGGCGAACTGGCATTTATTGCGGGGGACAAACCGATGGACGTTGTTGTTCCTCAGGCGCGGGCCGATGCCGAGGTTGGCACGGTGCTGGAAACCTGCGCGGCTGCGGCTGCTGTCATGTCAGAGCTAACGGATCGTCTGGTCACGCAGGGCGGTGCTGCGCTGATAATCGACTATGGCGCGATGGAACTGCAAGCGGGTTCGACATTGCAGGCGATCAGAGCACACCAGAAATTCAGTGTCTTGGCGCAGCCGGGAGAGATGGACTTGACCGCGCATGTCGATTTCGGCGCTCTGCGGGATGTGGCGACGCGGCAGGGGGCCCATGTGTTGGGCCTGTCCACGCAAGGCGAATGGTTGGCTGCTTTGGGCGCGCAGATGCGTTTCGCAGCTCTCAAACGGCAATCCCCCGACAAGGCAGAGGTGCTTGACCGGCAGTCCATGCGATTGACGGCGCCTGATCAGATGGGTGAGCTTTTCAAAGTATTGGGTGTTGCAGGCACAGGATGGCCCACTGGCGCAGCTGGCTTCGCGCCCTAGATTCCGATCCGCTTCGCCAGCAGCCGCGCTGCTTTCTCAGGCGTCATCTTGTCTTGGTCACGATCAACCGCGTAGTTCGCCTCGCGCATCGAATCGACATCAATTGCACCGATGATCGGCTCAAGCACCATGCGCAGCGCTGCGTCATCTGTACGCTCGGGACTGACCAGCAGGATTGCATCGTAATTGGGGAATGCACCGCGTGGATCCTCCAGAACGACCAGATTGTCAGCTGCAATGCGCCCGTCTGACGTATATGCGCTGATCACATCTGCTTCGCCTGATCTGAGCGCGTTATACATGAACGTGGGGGCAAAATTGCGGGTCTGGCCGAAGCGCAAGCTGTAGGCATCGCGCACTGCAATCCATTCCGGTCTTTCAAAAAATTCGGGGTCGCCGCCAATCGTCATCCCGGGCGCTACAGCTGCCAAATCAGCGATCGAGTGAAGATTGCGCGCATTGGCAACATCTTCCCGGACTGCCAGCCCATAAGCATTCTCAAAGCCCAAACGACCCAGAACGAGTGTGCCGCTTGTTTTGCGCTCCCAACTCTCAATCTCGCTGAGCATCTCTTCGCGAGGCGGGTTATCGCTGCGTTTCATCTGATTGGCCCAGATCGTGCCGGTGTAATCGACCAGCAGATCGATATCGCCGCTGGAAACCGCGCTATGTGCAACGGCCGAACCCAGCCCGTCACGGTACTCGACCGAGTATCCTTCAGCTTCCAGCCGCTGTCCGATCAGCCGCACGAGCACATATTGTTCGGAGAATCCCTTCGCTCCGATAAGGATGCGGTCGCGCTCGCCTCCGCCAAATTGTGTGAAAAGCGCCGAGACAATGCCCAGCGCGACCACTAACAGGCCACCAAACGCCAGGCTGCGTTTGCGGCTCGCCATCCCGCGCTCGATCAGGCCCAGCAGAGCGTCTGCAATCAGCGCCAGGCCTGCGGACGCAAAACAGCCGGCGAGCACCAGCACCCAGTTCTGCGTTTGCAATCCGGCGAAGATCGGATCACCCAGGCTCGGCTGACCGATCGTAGTCGCGAGTGTCGCCGCACCAATTGTCCATACGCTCGCCGTACGAATACCCGCCATGATGAATGGTGCGGAAAGCGGCGCTTCGACCAGCCGCAGCTTTTGCCAGCCTGTCATTCCCACGCCATCGGCGGCCTCGAGCACGCCGGGGTCAAGATTGGCCTGAGCCGTCACAGCATTTCGCAAGATCGGCAACACAGCGTAAAGCGCCAGTGCCAGCAATGCCGGCAAGAATCCGAGCGTTGGCAGGCCTTCGCCAAAGATGACGCGTAAACTGAGCAGGATAGGGAAAAACAGCGCAAGCAGCGCCAGCGCGGGTATGGTCTGGACCAGGCTGGCAAACCCTAGAGCAACACGTGCGACAGGTGGTGACCGGCTGGCCCAAACGGCCAGCGGCAGCGCAACCAGAATGCCGAGCGCGATAGCCGATGCGGAAAGCAGCACATGGGCGGACAATTGCGGGCCAAGGCCCATCAGCGCGTCCCAGAACCCGTTCATGGCGCGCTGCCTTCGCGTTCCATCCGTGCCAGCTTCTCTGCTTGCGCGCGCGGCACAGAGACCAGCCCCTGCGCAATCTCTCCGCCTTTCCCGGCGAGCAATTCAGCGGGCGTTTGGTCGGCCACGACCAGCCCCTGATCCATCACCAGCACGCGATCCGCCAGTAGCAGAGCCTCGGCCATGTCATGCGTCACCATTATTGTGGTGAGGCCAAGTTCGTCGTGAAGCTCGCGCACGCGCTCGCCCAAGGCATCACGCGTAATCGGATCAAGCGCGCCGAAAGGTTCATCCATCAACAGCAGCTCTGGTTCGTTCGCTAACGCGCGCGCAACGCCAACACGTTGGCGTTGTCCACCTGATAGCTCGTCCGGCATGCGGCTCGCCATATCAGCCTCAAGATCAACCAGCTTAAGCAGCTCGTTGATCCGGGCATCGCTGGTCCTCTGGCCCGTCAGGCGCGGTCCGATGCCGATATTTTCCGACACGCTCATATGCGGAAACAGCCCAATAGACTGGAAAACATAGCCGATGCGGCGGCGTAGTTCCGCGGCCGGCTGCGCCTGCACATCAGCGCCAGCGACAAGGACCCGCCCGGAACTGGGTACCTCCAGAGCATTTATCATCTTCATGAGAGTCGATTTCCCAGAGCCGGACGCTCCCACCAGCGCAACAAAACCGCCAGCGGCGATCGAGAAACTGACGCCGCCTACAGCGGTAACTGCACCGAAATGCCGTGTGACCCGGCTTAGCTCGATCATGCTATCTGGGAATGCGTCGGAAATGGTCTCGCCTCGGTTGGTTGATCAGACCCTAGGGAAAGCCTGCAGCTAGGCCAAGGCATGACCTGCAATTGCCAGATGATTTCAGCTGCAACCGGTTTGCGCAATCCGCGCGCGCTGTTATGGGCGTTGATGAGGAGAAGTTCAGACAATGCGTGCCACACCTGATTTCGATTTCCAGCTTGGTGAAGCGGCAGAGATGATCCGTGACAGCGTTGGCCGGTTTGCGGACCAGCAGATCGCGCCGCTGGCGGACAAGATTGATCGCGAGGACTATTTCCCGCGCGATGAACTGTGGCAGCAAATGGGCGAGCTCGGCCTGCATGGCCTGACTGTATCCGAAGAGGATGGCGGGTTGGGGCTCGGCTATCTCGAGCATGTGATCGCGGTCGAGGAAGTCAGCCGGGCGAGCGCATCGCTGGGCCTGTCCTATGGCGCACACTCAAACCTTTGCGTCAATCAAATCCGCCGCTGGGGCAATGAAGAGCAGAAGGCGAAATATCTGCCCGGGTTGATTTCCGGCGAGCATGTTGGCTCGCTCGCCATGTCAGAAGCGAGCGCGGGGTCAGACGTTGTCTCGATGAAGCTCAAGGCAGAGACGGTAAAGGGCGGATATGTGCTGAACGGCACCAAGTTCTGGATCACCAACGCCACCTATGCCGACACGCTCGTGGTCTATGCCAAGACCGATGGCAGCGCCGGATCGCGCGGCATCACCGCTTTCCTGATCGAGAAGGGTGATGAAGGGTTTTCCATCGGTCAGAAGATCGAGAAAGTCGGCATGCGCGGCTCGCCCACGGCAGAGCTGGTGTTTGACGATTGCCATATTCCAGAGGATCGCGTGATGGGACCGCTCAATGGCGGCGTCGGCGTGCTGATGAGCGGTTTGGACTATGAACGCGTGGTGCTCGCCGGACTGCAGCTCGGCATCATGCAGGCTTGCCTCGACACAGTCATTCCCTACCTGCGCGAGCGCAAGCAATTCGGCAAACCGATCGGCAGCTTCCAGCTGATGCAGGCCAAGGTCGCCGACATGTATGTCGCGCTGCAGTCGGCACGCGCTTATACCTATGCGGTGGCGAAGGCGTGCGATGCGGACCAGACCACGCGCTTCGACGCAGCGGGCGCGATCCTGCTGTCGTCAGAGAACGCGTTCAAGGTTGCGGCGGAAAGCGTGCAGGCGCTGGGCGGCGCCGGCTATACGCTCGACTGGCCGGTGGAGCGCTACATGCGCGATGCGAAGCTGCTCGATATCGGCGCGGGCACGAATGAGATCAGGCGAATGCTGATCGGGCGAGAGCTGATAGGGGCTGCTGGATGACCGCACCTGTTCTCACTTCGAAGCTCGACCGCGAGGCACCCGACGCCAAGGCGCGGTTTGACCATAACAAGGCGCTGGCCGATGATTTGCGTGCAAGCGTCGCTGAAGCCGCACCGGGCGGGCCAGAGCGCAGCCGGGAGCGGCATGTCTCGCGTGGCAAGCTGCTCCCGCGCGAACGCGTCGAGCGCTTGCTCGATCCGGGTTCGCCTTTCCTCGAAATTGGCCAGCTGGCCGCCAACGGCATGTACGAAGGTGACATCAACGGCGCTTCGCTGATCTGCGGGCTCGGGCGTGTATCGGGCCGTCAGGTGATGATCGTGTGCAATGATGCCACGGTGAAGGGCGGCACCTATTATCCGATGACAGTCAAGAAGCACCTGCGCGCGCAGGAAATCGCGCAGGAAAACCGGCTGCCGTGCATCTATCTGGTCGATAGCGGCGGGGCGAACCTGCCGCACCAGGCGGAGGTTTTCCCTGATCGTGACCACTTTGGCCGGATCTTCTTCAATCAGGCGAATATGTCCGCTCTGGGCATTCCGCAGATCGCCTGCGTCATGGGCAGCTGCACCGCGGGCGGGGCCTATGTGCCTGCCATGTCAGACGAGACTGTGATCGTGCGCAATCAAGGCACGATCTTCCTGGCCGGACCGCCGCTGGTGAAGGCCGCGACGGGTGAGGAGATCAGCGCTGAAGACCTAGGCGGCGGCGATCTTCATGCGAAAAAATCAGGCGTGGCCGATCACCTGGCGGAGAATGACGAGCACGCGCTCACCATCGTGCGCGATATCGTGAGCCAGCTTGGCGCGAACACAGATGCAGCGAAGGATGTCGTTCTGAAAGACCCGCGTCCGCCCAAGTTTGATGCGGACGATCTTTACGCTCTTGTGCCAGAAGATGTCCGTGCGCCCTACGATGTGAAGGAAGTGATCGCGCGGCTGGTCGACGGCAGCGAGTTTCACGAATTCAAGGCGCATTACGGTTCGACGCTGGTGTGCGGCTTTGCTCATATCTGGGGCATGCCTGTCGCGATACTCGCCAACAATGGCGTATTGTTTTCAGAGAGCGCGCAAAAGGGCGCGCATTTCATCGAGCTCGCATGCCAACGCCGAATTCCGCTGCTGTTCCTGCAAAATATCTCCGGCTTTATGGTCGGCGGGAAATACGAAGCGGAAGGCATAGCCAAGCATGGCGCGAAGCTCGTCACCGCCGTCGCGACCGCAACGGTGCCAAAGGTAACGGTTGTGATTGGGGGCAGCTTCGGCGCAGGAAATTACGGCATGTGCGGACGTGCGTACTCTCCGCGCTTCCTGTTCACCTGGCCCAATGCGCGCATCTCGGTGATGGGCGGCGAACAAGCCGCATCGGTCCTCGCCACGGTCCACCGCGATGCGGACACATGGACCGAGGAGGAGGCCGAGGCCTTCAAGACTCCAATCCGCCAGAAGTACGAAGATGAAGGCAATCCCTACTATGCTACAGCCCGCCTGTGGGATGATGGCGTGATTGATCCGGTGCAAACCCGCGATGTGCTGGGCCTGGCCTTCGCAGCGACGCTCGAAGCGCCGATTGCAGAGCGGCCCGCATTTGGCGTGTTCCGGATGTGATAAAGCTGGCAAGGCCGAAGGGGGGGGTCAATATTGACACAGTTTGCAAAAGTAGCGGGTTCGTTGTTCCTCTGTATCCTGATTACCCATTATCTACATGAGTTAGGTCATGCCCTTACGGCGGTAGCTCTTGGCTACGAAGTTTCGATGACGTCCAATGTCGTGAGGCCGCTTGCTGGTGCGTATCAAAGCGAGTTGCATAGCAACTTGATTTCATTGGCAGGCCCAATTGCGACGATAGTCATTGCCACAGCGGCTTTCATCTTGCGAGCCAAGCTGAAGTTTCTCGCTCCGATCATCCTTTGGAACACGCTGACCATGCGGCTTCTAGCAGCAGTAGTCAGCCTGAAGCATCCCAATGACGAAGCAGCGGTGAGCGCAAACCTAGGTTTAGGGGACTGGACCTTGCCGGCGATGGTCTGCGTTTTCCTTCTCACGCTCTTTTTCATTGCGGCAAGAGAACGCAAGCTGGGACTTTGGTGGTACCTGAGCGCCTGGTTCGGCATGTCGGCTGGTTATGCGCTTGTTGTTCTGGGCGAGGATTTGCTGCCGCAGTTTACTCTTTGAAACCAATTCGCTTTGTTTTGCGTAGCTGCTAGAAGGTTACGCAGGAGAGAGGGACCCAAGAGCCTTGCGACATAACGAAACCCGTAACGTCACGCTGCTTTCGCGGCTGGTGAACCGGATCATCCTGTTCCTTTACAAGTGGAAGGGCTGGAAGATCGAAGGGCATTTGCCCAAGGACATCAAAAAGTATGTGATCGCAGGCGCGCCGCATACGTCGAACTGGGACTTCGTGTTCTTTGCGGGCGCGACCAAGCATGAGCAGGTTCAGCCCAATTTCATGGGCAAGCACACTCTGTTTCAAGGGATCATGCGCAATTTCATGCTCGATATGGGCGGTATCTCCGTCGACCGCAGTGCGCCGGGCGGCATCATCGAACAGATGCAGGCCGAATTCGAGAAGCGTAAGGAACTGGCGCTGGTGATCGCGGTGGAGGGAAGCCGCACTACCGATGGCAGCTGGAAATCGGGTTTCTACCGGATCGCGCAGGCCGGGGGTGTTCCCATCGTGCCCGCGATTGCTGACAACGAGCACATGGTTATCGGCTTTGGCGAGCCGTTTTACCCGACCGGCAATTATGGTGAGGACTTGCTCAAACTTTCAGCATGGTATCGAGGCAAATTGCCTGACAACGAACGGTTCAAGGTACTCGAAAAACAAGCGCGCTCCATAATCGAAGAAGATCGCGAAACTTGATATTCTTGCCCTTATTTAGAGTTCCCGTGTGGTTTTTGCGCGTTAACTTGCAAAGAATTCGTATGAAACGGGTTTAAGCGAAGACTATCAGCCCCTAAATTGCTTCAGATCAGGAGGATGAAGCAATGATGGCCGCTGAGACACGGCAAATCGAACGAAGACGAGCTGCCATGCATGTGCAGGATTTGTTCGAAGAAAGCGGAGAAGAGGTTGGCCTTGCCGAGCTCGCCGCATCAGGCCGCGTTTCGCGTCGCAAGCTTCAAGAGCTGTTCGAAGACGATGACGATCTGTTTGAGGCGATGGCCGAACTATGGTTTGAGCCGCACGTCGCGATCATGGAAGAAGTCGTCGCCATCGATCTTCCGCCAAACCGGAAGATGTATGAATTCTTTGTTCGCCGTTTCCGCGTCAACCGTGAACGTTTCCGCGCCGACCCCAAGGCTTTCGCTTTGATCTGTGAAGCAGGTGCCGCGCGGTTTGAGCGCGTCCGCGGCTTTGTTGATCTGGCCGATCACTATCTGTCAGAACTTATCGCGCAAGCGCAGGCGGAAGGGTATTTCCCGGGCTTTGAGATCGATCAAGCGCTTTCGCTGATCAATCAGATGGTCAACAATTACACCTTCCCAGACGTTCTGATCCACATCGACGAAAAGCTGAGCGAAGAGAAGCTTGCGCATATTATCGATGCGATATTCGCTGGCCTTTCAGCCGAGAATGGCGGCGCCAGCGGGGTGAATACGATCCGCATCGCAACCTGAGGCTGGATTACCGCCAGCGTGTCGACCGCGCGTTCCGGCGCAGCGCATATTTCAGGCTCGCGCCGATCAACAGCGTTGCGATTGCGATCAGCGTCAGCGCCCAGAACCAGTGCGGCAAGAACAGATTGGCTTCGATCGCGCCGGTGTCAGAAAGGATTACCTGCCCACCAATCCGCGCACTTTCCATGAATAGGTAATCCCAACTCATGAACATGCTGAGCGCGGCCAGCATGCCAAGAAACTGAAGCATAAAGCGCACCAAGCCTGCCTTGCCTCGCCAGGCGAGCAGTCCAAGCCCTACAGAAATCGCCGGCAGAACGAACCACCCGGTGCTGGAGCGGACCCAGATCCCCGTGGAGATCGCGATAGCGAAGGCCAGCAGATAGAGCGCAGGCCGCCAGAACTTTTCCTTGGCGCTGGCAAGTATCAGCGCAGCTCCGATAAGGCTTGGCCCCAGCGGTCCCCCTGCGGCGATCAGAGCGCGCGAAAAGCGGGAAGCATCTGCAGGAAGACTGCTCTCCGCCAAGCCGGATCCATTTGAATAGATTACCAACCGTTCAAATTCGTACCCAAAGGCCAAGGCGGTCAAACCATGCCCCATTTCATGAAACCAGGTGGCAAGGATCATGAAGGGGTAGATCAGGTAATTCCCGAAAGGCAGCGTTGGCGCAAAAACCACCAGCACTCCAGCAGTCAGCAGGCGCCCAACCTGTTCGGACTGTGATCCGGGGGTTGCGCGGTACATTGGGCCTCAATCAACTTTCGGATGTAGCTTTGTTGTGGTGCAGCAAATACTCTTGCGCGATGCCCCAACCGGCCAGGAAGAGCCCAGCGAGAAGTGGGCCAAGGACCACACCTGACAAGCCCATTGTTGCGATACCGCCCAGCGTTGTGATCAGGATGATCCAATCGGGAATCCCGGTATCACGGCCCACCAGAATCGGGCGTAACACATTGTCGGCCATGCCGATCACGGCCACGCCCGACACAATCACGAAAACGCCTTCCCAAATATAGCCGGTTGCGAGCAGATAGATCGACATTGGAAGCCAGACGATGCCGGTACCTACTGCTGGCAGAAGCGAGAAAATCGCCATCAACAGGCCCAGCAACAAGGCAGCTTCGACCCCGACGATCCAGAATGTAATGGCGCCAAGTCCACCCTGAACAAGCCCGACGAGGACCGATCCCTTGATCGTCGCGCGGACGATCAACAGGAACCGTTCGGCCAGTTTTGCGGCGATCGAATTGTCCAGCGGTAGCCCGCGCTGGATTGCTTCACCGATTTGCTTGCCATCGCGCAGCAGGAAATAGGCCACATACAGGCCCATGAGGAAAGACAGGACAAAACTGAACAGGCCGCCGCCGATTGCGATTGCCTGTTGCGCGATCAATCCGGCACTTTCCGTGATCAGTTCCTGCGCGCGTGTCTGAACATCTTGCAGATCAGCAAGGCCATAGGCGTCCATCTGTTCACGAATGACAGCGGGCAACGCGCCAAGAATCTGATCCCCCCAAGAGGCCACGTCCAAATCGCCTTGCTGGAACGCGCGCACCACGCCTGCGGCCTGTTCTACAATCATGCTGCCGATGAAAAAACCCGGCAAAAGAACCACGAAAGTGATGAAAAGAAGCGTCGCGATTGCGGCCTTGTTAGGGCCATTGGCGAGCCGTTTCAGAAACCATTGATAGAGCGGCTGGAACATGATCGCAGCCAATGCTGCCCATAACAGAGGTGTCGCAAACGGCCAGACGACGAAGACGACACCAATCGTCAACAGCCCGAGCAGCAACAGGAAACCAAGATGCTCGTAGCCGTCTGCTTCGGGATCTTGTGACATGTGGGGCGATTACTCCTTCGCTCAGACGTCGAGGTTGGCGACGTTCAGTGCGTTATCCTGAATAAATTCGCGCCGCGGCTCAACAACGTCGCCCATCAGTCGGGTGAAGATTTCGTCGGTGACATCGGCATCCTCGACTTTTACCTGCAGCAAGACCCGCGCTTCGGGATCAAGAGTGGTCTCCCACAATTGCTCAGCATTCATTTCGCCCAGACCTTTGTAGCGGGCAATCGAGAGCCCCTTGCGACCGGCCGCCAAAACTGCATCCAGCAGCTGAGTCGGCCGCATAATCGCGTCATCTGCGCTTGCTGGCGGCAAATCATCAGCCTCGACGTCGTCGTCCGGCACAGTGTCAGCGTCGGCTGTCGATTTTACAAGCCGCGCAGGCTGGGCGTAGGTCTCTGCCTGCGCGCCGGCGAGGCCATGCAGTTTGTGCGCTTCAGCACTGACAAGGAATTTCCCTTCGATCTCGTGCACGTCGGTCACGCCGCGCCACAGGCGCTCGAAGCGAACATTGCCGTCTTCGCCAAGATACGCTGACCATTTGGATTCCGGATCACCTAGTCCAATCCGTTGGGCGGTGAATTCCAGAGCCTTGATCCGTGTATTCCGGTCAAGCGATGGATCAAGTGCCCCGGAAAGCGCCATCTGCTCGATTATCGCGGTATCATAACGTCGCGGAACGAAAGCCAGCAGGTTGCGGAAACGCAGCGCATGTTCAACCAGACCACGCAGATCGTCGCCGGAGCGCGCGCCGCCGGCTGTTTCCAGCACGCGCCCGTAAAGACCGCCATCCACCAGATAGCGATCAAGAGCGGCATTATCTTTCAGGTAGACTTCGCTGCGGCCCTTGCTCACTTTGTAGAGCGGCGGCTGCGCAATGAAGAGGTGCCCGGCCTTCACTATCTCCGGCATCTGGCGATGGAAGAAAGTGAGAAGCAGCGTACGGATGTGCGCCCCGTCGACGTCAGCGTCGGTCATAATCACGATTTTGTGATAGCGCAGCTTCTCAAGATCGAATTCGTCGCGAATGCCAGTTCCCATTGCCTGGATCAGCGTACCGACTTCCTTGGATGAGATGATCCGGTCAAACCGCGCGCGCTCAACATTCAGGATCTTGCCCTTCAGCGGCAGAATGGCCTGTGTCTTGCGATCACGGCCCTGCTTTGCTGAGCCGCCTGCGGAATCGCCCTCTACCAGGAACAGTTCGGCCTTGGCTGCATCGCGTTCCTGACAATCGGCGAGCTTGCCGGGCAGAGAGGCGACGCTCATCGCACCTTTGCGGCTCATCTCGCGTGCACGGCGCGCGGCTTCGCGTGCCGCGGCAGCGTCGATAATCTTCTGGACGATCGCCTTTGCGTCGTTTGGGTTTTCTTCAAGCCACTCGGTCATCTTCTCGCCCATCAGGCCCTCAAGCGGCTGACGGACTTCAGACGAAACCAGCTTGTCCTTCGTCTGACTGGAGAATTTCGGATCAGGCAGTTTCACGCTGACAATAGCGGTCAGGCCTTCGCGCATATCCTCGCCTGAGAGGCTGACCTTTTCTTTCTTCAAGAGGCCGGTGTTAGACGCATAGTTGTTTAGCGTGCGGGTCAACGCCGTGCGAAATGCAGAGATATGCGTCCCGCCGTCCCGCTGCGGGATGTTGTTAGTGAAGGCGAGGACGTTTTCGTAGTAGCTGTCATTCCACTGCAGCGCCACGTCGATCCCGATGCCGTCTTTGTCCGCTGAAACAGCAATCGGTTCCGGAACGAGCGGTTGCTTGTTGCGGTCGAGATACTTCACGAATGCAGCGATCCCGCCTTCGTAAAACAGGTCATGCTCCAGCGGCTCTTCATGGCGATTGTCGCGCAACAGGATGCGCACGCCAGAGTTCAGAAAAGCGAGCTCGCGGTAACGGTGCTCAAGCTTGTCAAAGTCAAATTCAGTGACGTTCTTGAATGTGTCGGTCGATGCCTTGAAGGTAACGCGAGTACCCTTTTTGAAGCCGTCCGCATCCGGATTCTGTTCAACCCCGGGCGCGTCACCCTTGACCTCCAGGCTGTTCACGGCATCGCCATGCTCGAAGCGCATCCAGTGTTCTTTACCGTCGCGCCAGATCGTCAGCTCCAGCCATTCGCTGAGCGCATTGACCACGGAAACGCCCACACCGTGCAGGCCACCCGACACCTTGTAGGCATTGTCGTCAGAGGTATTCTCGAATTTACCGCCCGCGTGCAGCTGCGTCATGATGACTTCGGCTGCAGACACGCCTTCTTCCTTGTGCATGCCAACCGGGATGCCGCGCCCGTTGTCCTCTACGGACACGCTGCCGTCGGCATTGAGTTCGATCAGAACAAGGTCACAGTGACCGGCCAGCGCCTCATCGATGGCGTTGTCCGACACTTCGAACACCATGTGGTGAAGGCCCGATCCGTCATCGGTGTCACCGATATACATGCCCGGGCGTTTGCGAACGGCATCCAGACCTTTGAGAACCTTGATTGAATCGGCGCCGTACTCGCCCTTCTGGACGGTTTTCTCCGGCTGATTTTCGGGAGTTTCAGACATGTCGATTATATAGGCGCTAGAAGGGGAAAACCCAAATCAGAATGCCGCTTATGGCGGAGCTTTTCCACCGCGTTTGCGGCGAGCAATTCGTGCTTTACGCGATTTGGTTTCAAATGTAACTGGATGGCGCTGCGGGAGGGATCATTACATGCTGTCGGTGCTCGACATTTTTCGTATCGGGATTGGCCCATCATCATCCCATACGGTCGGGCCGATGCGGATTGCAGGCATGTTTATTCGCGCGCTCAGAAAGTCGGGCAAGTTGGAGCGAACTGCTCGCGTTGTTGTTGAGCTGCAAGGTTCGCTCGCGCTCACCGGCGTCGGACACGGCACGGTCGATGCGGCCATCCTTGGCCTGATGGGTACAAATCCGGAAATGACTGATCCTGACGAAGCAGCCGACGCTTTGGAGCAAGTGCGGGCGCATGAAAAACTGCTGTTGGGCGGAAAACAGGCAGTCGTATTTCGGCAGGCACGCGATATTGATCTGGCCAGCCATATAATCCCGGAGCTTCACCCCAATGGCATGAAACTGACCGCGCTAAACGCAGCGGATGAAACATTGCTGCAGCGGACATATTATTCGACCGGTGGCGGGTTTGTAGCCTCAGAGGCGCAGCTGAAAAGGCCTGCAAAGGGTGACCGGATTGCAAGCGGTTCGGACGTCCCATACCCCTTCGGTTCAGCAGCCGAATTGCTCCAAACCTGTCGGGTGAAAGCGAAATCCATCGAGCAGATCATGCTTGCCAATGAAGATGCCATGCGGCCGCGAGCAAAAACCATCGCCGGATTAGACGCCATTGCGCAGGCGATGGAGGCCTGTATCGATCGTGGGCTGAGCCAGCGGGGTACCTTGCCTGGCGGGCTCAAGGTGCAACGCCGCGCACCAGACCTTTGGGAGAAGCTATCCTCCAATCCACAGTCGAATGAGCGCGAGCAGCTGTTTGACTGGCTCAATTGTTTTGCCATGGCCGTCAATGAAGAGAATGCGGCTGGCGGGCGCGTAGTCACTGCCCCAACCAACGGTGCAGCCGGAATCATACCCGCTGTAATCCGTTTCTACTGCGTAACCTCCGACGACGGACCGTGCCGCGAAAGACGGCGCACTTTCCTGCTGACGGCCGGGGCAATTGGCCTGCTGTATAAGCAGCGTGCGTCGATATCCGGAGCTGAAATGGGCTGTCAGGGCGAGGTCGGCGTAGCGTGCTCAATGGCAGCCGGCGGGCTTTCGGCGCTCTGGGGAGGTACGCCGGAACAGATCGCCAGTGCAGCGGAAATCGGCATGGAGCACAATCTGGGCCTGACCTGCGATCCGGTTGGCGGATTGGTGCAGGTTCCATGTATTGAACGCAACGCAATCGGCGCAGTGAAGGCAGTGAATGCCGCTCGACTTGCACTGCATCGCACAGGTGCCGAGGGCACCGTAAGCCTGGATCAAGTGATCGAGACCATGCGCCAGACAGGGTTAGACATGTCATCCAAGTACAAGGAAACAAGCCAGGGCGGGCTGGCAGTCAATGTCATTGAATGTTGAGCGATTGTTTGTTTTGAGGGCTTGCAGCATCACCGTCGTGGGCTAGTTTTGCGCAATGAAAAATCATGGGATGCTGGCTCTGCTCCAGAACAATTTCGGAAATTTCTCTGCGGTTCTTGGTCGTTGGGCTGAATTGCAACCCGAAGCGATCGCCTTGCGAGATGATACGCGTGAGCTGAGCTGGCATCAGCTTCATGATCGGATTGAGCGGCTGGCGGCACAGCTGCTTGAGACCGGTCTTCAGCGCGGTCAGTCAGTTGCGGTGCTTGGAACCAGTTGCATCAATTACGCGCTGGTATTCCTTGCGGCGGTTCGTGCAGGCGGTGTCGCGGCCCCGCTCACTACCAGTGCTTCGAAAGAGCAACTGATCGGCATGGCGCGCGACAGCGGTGCGAAGCATCTTTTTATCGATCAGGCGAAGTCTGCCGAACTGGGGGCCGACTTTGTGCAAGAGCTTGATCGTCTCGCGTTGGAAGATGTTGATGATTGGATGGCGCCCGAAGGCACACGTGCGCCCGTACTTGAGCCGGGCACCAAAGATCCTTTCAACATCATCTATTCCAGTGGAACGACGGGAATTCCCAAGGGGATTGTTCATTCGCACCTGATGCGTTGGCGACAGTTTGCGAGTACCGCCGCAAGTTATCTCGACGCAGGATTGCCGGTTCGTGCACTGGCATCAACGCCGCTCTATTCGAACACCACGATGGTGGCTTTCCTGCCGCCACTACTTGCCGGTGGTACGGTAAATATCATGGGCAAGTTCAACACCGTTGGCTGGCTTCAGCGCGCGCAAGATAACAAGGTTACCACCACGATGCTGGTGCCGGTGCAATATCAGCGGCTGATGGCGGAGCCGAGGTTTGATGACTTCGACCTTACCGCCCTTGCGCTCAAATACTGTACCAGCGCGCCGTTTCCTGCAGAGCTGAAGGCAGAAGTTCTGCGCCGCATGCCGGGCGGGTTAATCGAAATCTATTCGATGACCGAAGGCGGGGTCGTTTGCCTGCTGGCGTGCCACGAATTCCCCGATAAGCTCCACACAGTCGGACGACCTGCGCCAGGTAGCGAGCTGAAGGTTCTCGACGATAACGATCAGCCGGTTCCCCCGGGGACTCCAGGTAATCTCATTGGACGCTCTCAGACAATGATGAGCGGTTACAAAAACCAGCCCGACAAAACCCGCGAAGGATACTGGACAGACCCTGAGACCGGAGAAGTCTGGCAGCGGATGGGCGACATCGGACGGGTCGACGAAGACGGTTTTGTCGAGCTCGTTGGCCGCGCCAAGGACATGATCATCTCGGGTGGCTTCAATATCTATCCCAGCGATCTTGAGGCAGAGCTCGAAAAAGACCCGCGCGTCGCTGAAGCTGCAGTGATCGGAGTGCCATCCGAACGTTGGGGCGAGACGCCCTACGGATTCGTGCGGTTGCTACCCGGCGTCGCCGACCAGGATGTCGAAGATATTCTTGGTGTGGTCAACGCGCGGCTGGGCAAGACCCAGCGTTTGTCAGCGCTGGAAGCGATATCAGAAATGCCCCGCAGCCATATTGGCAAGCTGCTGAAGACTCATCTTCGCGATCTCGTCGCCGCGAGCGGTCAAACATTCTGAACTTTGCCGTCGGAGAAAAGGTGAGGCGCGACCGGCGTCCGATGGGGGAGGGGTCTATTCGCACGCTGGCCGCGCCTCGCGTGCCTGAGGGGGCGCTCAGGCAGTCGTAGTGTCGAATGGGAATTCGTTGGCAAACGCGGGTCGGTTACTCAGGACACAAAAAATTTTGGAGTTTGTGAGGTTGCGATGGAGACGCGGTCACAAAGTGTTTGGGGGACTGGTGTGACCGCGTCTCGCTCGCTGCCCTGAGGCTGGGCGGCTCTATTGAGCCAGACATCCAGCTGGGGCGCTTTGGAATTCCGGGGGAGAGGAACCGGAAGTCCTGGGGCTCGTCAGCGACCGGGAGGGGGAGAGAGAACCGTGCCGCTGCGATGGGAGTGAAATAATGTTGCTCCACGTTAAACACAAATGAGAAAACGCGGAGATGTGTTGCAAAACATTCAACAAAAGAATTGCTATTGCTGGAAATACAAAACCGGCCCCCGATCGATTGATCGGGGACCGGTTTGAAAGTCCAGGTGATTGGCTGAGTGTTTACTCAGCAGCCATTCCCGTGCCGCCGTTCTGAGAGGCATCGACCTTCGCCAAAGCAGCAGTCTTTGCAGCTTCCACGCACGACCAATCTGTCATTTCAGGCGCGCGATCCAAAGCGGTTTCTACCTTACAGGCCTTGCGAGCCTGGCGCTCTACGCGTTCTTCAAGAGCGGCACGACCAGCGGCAGTGTTCAGATCAAGGTCAGCAACCGAAACACGGACTTCGACAGTGTCGGCGTTGGCTGCAGCAGGTGCTGCAATCAGCGTGAGCGCAGCAGCGGAAGCAAAGATGGTACGCATGAATATTCTCCTTGAGTAATGTCCGCCCACATTCGCTGACGGGTTGCAAAGAGATACTCATGCTGCACTGCAACGTTCCCGATGCTGCAGTTGCGAAGAATTGCACAGTGATTGCGTGCAGTGCAACATCGCCATTCTGCCGATTTCAAGCGCATAGTTATCACGTCGTGAATAGCGCCAGCTCCAAGCTTGCCAGCCAGCCCGCACGTCCTTAATCGGCGGCCATGGACCCACAGCACATTCCCGATTCCATCCTTATCGTCGATTTCGGCAGCCAGGTAACGCAGCTGATTGCGCGCCGAGTGCGCGAGGCGGGTGTTTATTCCGAGATTTCCCCTTTCAGCGAAGCGGAGAAAGCGTTGCACCGGATGAAGCCCAAGGGCATTATCCTGTCCGGTTCGCCAGCCAGCGTTTGCGATGACGATAGTCCGCGCGCGCCGCAGGTGCTGTTTGACAGCGGACTACCCATTCTGGGCATCTGCTATGGCCAGCAGGTAATGAGCAAACAGCTTGGCGGAGAAGTTCGCCCCGGGCACGAGACGGGAGATGGCGGCGAGTTTGGCCGGGCTTATCTGACTGTTACGAAGTCATGCGCGTTGTTTGACGGTCTTTGGAGCGAAGGCGAACGGCACCAAGTGTGGATGAGTCACGGCGATAAAGTGACCCAATTCGCACCGGGTTTTGAAATCGTCGCCACCAGTGATGGCGCACCCTTCGCTGTGATTGCTGACGAGGATCGCCAATACTACGGCACGCAGTTCCACCCCGAGGTGGTTCACACACCTGATGGCGCAAAGCTGCTCGCGAATTTCGTCCACAAGGTCTGCGGGCTGGCAGGCGACTGGACCATGGCCGCGTATCGCGAAACCAAGGTGGCTGAAATCCGCGAGCAAGTGGGCGATGGCCGCGTTATTTGCGGTCTGTCGGGCGGGGTCGACAGCTCGGTTGCCGCGATCCTGATCCACGAGGCGATTGGCGATCAGCTCACTTGCGTGTTCGTTGACCATGGCCTGCTGCGGCTTAACGAGCGCGAACAGGTCGAGAGCCTGTTCCGCGACCACTACAATATTCCGCTTGTTGTCGTGGATGCGGAGGAGCGCTTTATGGCGGGCCTTGCCGGCGTCACCGACCCTGAGAAGAAGCGCAAGTTCATCGGCGGCGAATTCATCGCCGTGTTCGAGGAAGAGGCGTCCAAGCTGGGCGGGGCGGACTTCCTTGCGCAAGGCACGCTCTATCCCGATGTGATCGAGTCTGTTTCCTTCACCGGCGGGCCTAGCGTCACGATCAAGAGTCACCACAATGTTGGCGGCCTGCCTGAACGCATGAATATGGAACTGGTTGAGCCACTGCGCGAACTGTTCAAGGATGAAGTGCGCGCACTGGGCCGGGAGCTTGGCCTCAATGAACAATTTGTTGGCCGCCACCCGTTCCCTGGGCCGGGCCTAGCGATCCGAATTCCGGGCGAAGTGAGCAAGGAACGCTGCGACATCCTGCGCAAGGCAGATGCGATCTATCTTGAGGAAATTCGCAATGCTGGGCTCTATGACGCGATCTGGCAGGCGTTTGCGGTGCTGCTGCCTGTTAAAACCGTGGGCGTGATGGGTGATGGCCGCACTTACGACAGCGTCTGCGGCTTGCGCGCTGTAACAAGCACCGATGGCATGACCGCGGACGTTTACCCCTTCGACGCGAGCTTCCTGACCCAGTGTGCGACCCGGATCGTCAACGAAGTGCAAGGCATCAACCGCGTGGTGTATGACTACACGTCAAAGCCCCCGGGCACGATCGAATGGGAATAAGCCTGCAACTTCTAAGCGGTTTGTGCGTATCGTAGTCAGGCTTGTAGAGGACAGATCTATGACACTTTTGCACCGCATCAAATCGGCCGCTGCACTTCTGGCAGTTGCTGCCTGTTCCGGGGAGCCCGCACAGCCGACGCCGCTTACAGACAGCGCGTGGAGACTTAATGGAGACGCCTCTACCCTGTCTTATGTTTCGATCAAGGCAGGTGAAATTGCCGAGACCAACACCTTCGAAACGTTAGGTGGAAGCGTTGCGCAAGATGGCACTACCACCGTCACAATCGATCTCGCCTCGGTAAGCACCGGTGTCGACATTCGCGATGAACGCATGCGCGAAATCTTCTTCGTTGTGGCTGACAATCCCGAAGCCACAATCACGGCGACCATTGATCCTGCGCCCTTCGAAGCGCTGGGTGTTGGCGAGAGCACGCAGACCTCGCTTGAAGGCACTTTGTCGCTGAAAGGGGTAGAGGCACCAGTAGCCGCGCAAGTCACCGTGACCCGTTCTGGGGAAGACCGCATACTAGCGGTTGCGGATGCGCCGGTGATTGTAAACGCAGCCAGCTTTGAATTGATCGACGAACTTGCCCAGCTTCAGGAGCTTGCCGGGCTTCCGTCGATCACCCCTGTGGTTCCTGTGACATTCGCGCTGACTTTTGAACGGTGAACCCGGACGAGCCGTTGCAACTTAATCTGGGTTCAGACCCTCGCACCGATATTCTCCGGCGCTTGCACGCTGGCATGATCACAACGTTCGGACGGATTGTTCGCCCACCGGAAAAGCGTCGCAGCCCGGAATGGGTGCTGGTTCACGGCGTCATCGGCGCGCAGACCAAGACCGCGGTGAGCAATGCGTCCACCGATGGCCTGCTGGCTGAATTCGGAACCTGGGAAGCGGTCGCTGAGGTTCCCGTCGAAGAACTGGAAGCGAGGTTGAAGCGCCAGACTTTTCCATCCGTTGCCGCCAAACGCCTCAAGGACTGCCTTAACGCCATCGTTGCCGAGCGCGGCGCTGTGGACCTGCGCCATCTTGGCAATCTGCCCTTGGAAGACGCGCTCGTCTGGCTAGAGCAATTACCCGGCGTCGCGCGAAAGAACAGTGCGGGCGTGATGAACGCCTCCACCTTCAATCGCAAAGCCATGGTGATCGACGGGCATCACCGCCGCATCATGCAGCGCATGGGCATCGTGCCGGCCAAAGCGGACACCGCGAAGACCTATAACGAATTGATGCCGATCCTGCCCGAAGAGTGGTCAGCCGAAGATATGGACGAGCATCATCTGCTGCTGAAGAAACTCGGTCAGACTCTGTGCCGACCTCGCTCGCCCGATTGCGCGAACTGCTTTGCGCGGGCTGACTGCAAGACAGGTCAAGCTTTCAACTGACGCTACGGCATGCTCACTCACAAAAGCGACGCTTGCACGGTGCGAATTTCTCCGCAAGGTAAGCTCAAAATCAGATACTTTCAGCAGGGAGATTCGCCATGAAAACCGCCATCACAGAAATGTTCGGCATTGAGCATCCGATTATCCAAGGCGGCATGCACTATGTCGGCTTTGCTGAAATGGCGGCGGCAGTTTCCAACGCTGGCGGGCTTGGGATCATTACCGCGCTTACGCAAAAGACCCCGGCTGATCTCGCGAATGAGATCGCGCGTTGCAAGGACATGACGGACAAACCGATTGGCGTGAATGTGACGTTCTTGCCGACCGTGAATGCGCCCGATTACCCGGCAATTATCAAGGCGATCATCGAAGGCGGGGTTACTGTGGTGGAGACTGCTGGCAACAATCCTGCTCAGGTGTTGCCCTATCTGAAGGATGCGGGGATCAAGGTGATCCACAAATGCACCGCAGTGCGGCACGCCTTGAAAGCGCAAAGCATCGGCTGCGATGCAGTGTCGGTTGATGGCTTTGAATGCGGCGGTCATCCGGGCGAAGATGATATCCCGAACTTTATCCTTTTGCCGCGCGCAGCAGACGAGTTGGAAATTCCGTTCGTTTCCTCTGGCGGTATGGCAGACGGGCGCAGCCTTGTCGCCTCGCTCGCGCTGGGAGCACAGGGCATGAACATGGGCACACGCTTTATCGCCACAAAAGAAGCGCCGGTTCACGAAAACGTGAAAGCGGCAATCGTGGCTGCCAGCGAGCTCGACACGCGACTGGTCATGCGTCCGCTGCGCAATACCGAACGCGTGATGACCAATGATGCCGTGGAAGAACTGCTGCGGATCGAGAAGGAAAAGGGTGCGAATCTGAAATTCGAAGACATCATCGAACAGGTCGCTGGCGTCTATCCGCGCATCATGATGGAAGGCGATATGGATGCAGGCGCGTGGTCATGCGGCATGGTAGCTGGCCTGATCAATGACATTCCGACGTGTAAGGAATTAATCGACGGTATTATGCAGCAAGCGGAAGACATTCTTGCTCGGATGAATGGCTACGTAGCGGCAGGCTGAAGGGCCTCCACGATAACCTGCCGAAACTCTCTGGAACTTAGACGGAGCGCGATTAATTGCCTTCCGCGGCAGGGTCGCTTTCAACTCTCGTGTAAGGTATGAACTCGCTCAGGAAGATTGACCCGCTGAACGTTCTGCTACCGGGGTCAATTGTCGTGACGATGTCCTGACGACATAATTGAGAGCCGCTGAACCTCCGCACAACCATGATGTCGCGGTCGTCCAAATCTTCCGGATGAGCGGTACGATTTACGTAGATCGTCTTGCCGCGGCCATAAACAATCGCGGTATCATCAATGATACGCATGCTCTCGCTGGGTCGGGTGTAGATGCATGAACGGGCTTCACCGGCGACGCGCCCTTCAAGAATCTTTGCCAGCTTCTTCTCGCCCTTGGTTTGTTCGACCGGTGTATCTTTGGCTTGCCCTTGTGCATTGGCAAGCGCCGGCGCAGCCAACAAGCCAAGCGATGCAGCGGCGATCAATGCAGGGTGGATTAGACTGGTCATGACTTCTCTCCTAGGCGCGAGTCTCCCATTTGCGCTGCGCATTATAGCAGTTTGTCATGAACCGGCGATGAGTCAAAGCCAGGCGAGCAGCAGCTTTGCCTAGCGGCGACCGGGATCTGCACCTTCAGAGATGTCCGGCAGCTGCGAATGGTCTGCGCCATCAACCGGGCCGCCCTTCAGCACAAAGCGGCGATCACAATAGCCGCAGTCAACGTAGCCATGCTCGTCAATCTCGAGGTAGATCTTGGGGTGGCCCAAGGCTGCCGGGCGGTAATTCGCTCCGCCGCGAATGGCGCTAGCTCCGTCACAGCTTACGCGCTTGGTTTCGACGGTAACGACCTCTGGAGTTTCCATGCTCATGGGACTTGCCGATAATGCGGATGCGCCAGATTCGCAACGGGGCAGCTGCACCCTTTGCATTCAGCCGATTAAGCCCTAGTGCGCTTGGCGATGACCAACTTACCCGCAATTTCGATCAGCGACCTGAAAAAGACCTATGCCGGGGCAAAAGGCCAACCGGGCAAGGAAGCGCTAAAGGGCGTAAGCTTTGATGTACCAGAGGGGGAGATATTCGGTCTGCTCGGCCCCAACGGTGCAGGCAAGTCGACGCTGATCAATATTCTGGCAGGCCTAGTAAACAAGACCGGCGGCAGCGCCGAAATCTGGGGTTTCGATATCGACGAGCACCGCCGCAATGCCAGCGCCTCGATCGGGATTGTGCCGCAGGAGATCGTATTCGACCCGTTCTTTACGCCCTTTGAAGTGCTAGAGAACCAAGGTGGTTTTTACGGCATAACCAAGGCGCTGCGGCGTAGCGAGGAATTGCTTGAAGCGGTGCGGTTGGCTGATAAACGCGATGCCTATGCGCGCACGCTTTCTGGCGGGATGAAGCGGCGCTTGATGGTCGCAAAGGCAATGGTGCATTCGCCGCCGATCCTGGTGCTCGACGAGCCGACCGCGGGCGTTGATGTCGAGTTGCGCAAGCAGCTTTGGGATCTGGTGCGCGGCCTTAATGATGATGGCGTCACGATCGTCCTGACGACACATTATCTCGAAGAGGCTGAGGAACTGTGTGACCAGATCGCGATCATCAATCATGGCGAACTGATCGCGAAGAAGCCTACGCGGGAGCTGATCGAGATGGCGCGCGAGAAGATTGTGCGGGTTACGGTTGACCGGGATCTCGCCGGGCCGGTTGTCGAGGAAGGTTTCCACAAGGCAGAAGTGATCGAACCGCGCATTCTTGAGATTACATATGACCGCGATCAGGCGAGCGCAGGTCAGGTCCTCGCCAAGGTGCAAGAGCATGGCTACACAATCGAAGATGTAACGACCCGAGAGCCAGACCTTGAAGATGTGTTCGTGCAGTTGACGAGTTCTGACATATGAGTGCGGTCAAGCACGATGTCCTGATCATTGGTTCCGGCGCCGCTGGTCTGACTGCCGCATTGGCCCTGGCTGAAACGAAGAAAGTGCTGGTGCTGGCCAAGGGCTCGCTCACCGGCGGAAGCACGGCCTGGGCGCAGGGCGGGATCGCGGCCGTACTCGACGCAGGCGATACTTTCGAGAATCATATACGCGATACCATGGTGGCGGGCGCTGGGCTCAACCGCCGCGAGACCGTTGAATTCGTGATCGAGAACGCGCCAAAGTCGATCGAGCGTTTGGTTGAACTCGGCGTGCCGTTCAACACGGAAGAAGGCGATCTGCACCTGACGCGCGAGGGGGGACACAGTCATCGCCGCATTGTTCATGTGAACGATGCGACCGGATGGGCTGTGCAATCGGCATTGCTCAAGGCAGCGGAAGACAACCCCAATATCACCATGTTGCCGGGGCGCAGCTGCATCGACCTAATTACCGGGCGCCATGGCGAGAAATTCTCTGGCGGCGGGCGCGTGTGGGGTGCTTACGCGCTAAATGAAGATACCGGCGAAGTTGAAAAGCAAGTTGCGCGCGCGACTGTGTTGGCAGCGGGCGGCGCCGGTCGATGCTACCTCTTCAGCACGGCGCCGCGTGGCGCCACCGGCGATGGGATCGCAATGGCATGGCGCGCGGGGTGTCGCGTTTCCAATATGGAGATGATGCAGTTCCACCCCACATGCCTCTATAATTTGGAGGTCAAGAACTTCCTCATTACAGAAGCGGTGCGCGGTGAGGGCGGGCATCTGCTGCACCCGGAAACCGGGCATCGCTTCATGGCAGATTACGACGCGGAGCGGATGGAACTGGCCCCGCGCGATGTGGTCGCCCGCGCGATCGACGACCAGATCAAACGCTATGGTCTGGACTACGTACATCTGGACATCAGCCACCAGCCGCCTGAGTTCGTGAAGGAACATTTTCCGACAATCTATGACAAGTTGATGGGCCTCGGCATCGATATGACGAAAGAGCCGATCCCGGTTGTACCGGCACAGCACTATACCTGCGGCGGAGTATTGATCGGGCTTGATGCACGCACCGATTTGCCGGGTCTTTGGGCGGCGGGCGAGTGCACGGAGAGCGGGCTTCACGGCGCAAACCGTCTTGCATCGAACTCTTTGCTGGAGTGCTTTGTCTTTGGCGAAGCAGCAGCGAAGGATATTCTCGAAAACTGGGACGCTCTCGAAGAACCGCCCGCAATCAAGGATTGGGATGCGACCCGCGTTTCGGACTCCGACGAGCAAGTGGTCATCAAACAGAACTGGACCGAGATCCGCCGCTTCATGTGGAACTATGTCGGGATCGTGCGCACCACGAAACGGCTTGAGCGCGCGGCGAACCGGATCAAATTGCTGCAGGACGAAGTCGAAGATTATTACGGCAGCTTTGTTGTCACGACTGACCTTATTGAGCTGCGCAATCTCTTGAAAGCGGCTGAGCTGATCGTCGCAAGCGCATTGAGGCGGCAGGAAAGCCGCGGCTTGCACTATACGCTGGATTACCCTGAACTGCTGGATGAGGCGCGCGATACGGTTCTGGTGCCTTAGCCAGACCACTGATCGAACGCATTATGCCGTTCATCGGCAAATCCTGCCATCAATCCGAAATGTGCGGCCGCTCGCCGAGTTCGGATTGAGAATTCGTGCGGCCCTGCCATCTTCATAAGCAGGAAGCGAGGCTCGCAAACCCCGCAAACCCCCTAGCGGCCTTGCTTCCTGATCGACCAATTCAACCGCGGCACGAGTGTTGGGACTGTGCTCGCTGACGTTGGTCAAAGTGGCCGATCATCCACACAAACAAAGAGGATGATCCAATGAAAACTTTTATGAATACTACAATCGCAGTTGCGTTGAGTTTCGCAGCAGCTTCTCCTGCTTTCGCTGGAGAGCAGGAAATCGTCGTCCAGTCGCAGGCTGCAATGCAGGAATGGCAGCAGGACGTTGGCAATGCGCTTGACCGCCGTCTTGTCAACGCTGCGCGCCAGACTCGGACTGCCACCGTTAGTGGAATTGTCCAGCTTCGCTTCACGCTCGATGGTGCCGGCATGCCGCACAACATTGAAGTGGTGAATTCTTCGGGTGACGGACGTACAGACTTTGTTGCAAAGCGCGCTGTCCGTGGCCTCACGCAGCTGGCCGACGCGCCGGTTGCCGACGCGGAATCTCAGACTTTCCAGGCGAATATCATTTTCGCTGACAATGCCGACACACACAAGAAACTGGCGAAAGCGCTGACTGCTTCAGAGCAAGCCCGTTTCGCGCGCGCTGACAGCGAAAGCAGTGTCATCAGCTTCGGACTGTAAAACACATCCGATAACGACGGGCCCGCAGGGTACCTTGATGCGAGCGGCAGGCCCGGTGGGCCTGCCGTTTTGCATTGCGGCTTGCACCTTTGCAGGTCGTGCGACACAACAGTGACATAAGGACAAGCATACAAACCTGGGGAAGCGATAGATGCCTAAAGTCACAGCCAATGGTCTCGAGATTGAATATGATACACACGGCGATCCGGCTAACCCGCCGATGTTGTTGGTAATGGGGCTGGGCGCGCAGATGACACTGTGGCCGATCGAGTTCGTTCAGGCGCTGGCGGATCGCGGATTTCACGTGATCCGATATGACAATCGAGACATCGGATTGAGCCAGAAGTTCGAAGGGGCAAAGGCACCTGGAGTAATGTGGCATGTGATCCGCAAGCGTTTCGGTTTCCCGCCCCGCGTTCCTTACACACTGTCGGACATGGCAGCTGATGGAATGGGCGTGCTGGATGCGTTGGGCATTGATCGGGCCCATGTGGTTGGCGCATCAATGGGTGGCATGATCGCGCAGTTGATGGCGGTTGAGCATGGCCATCGATTGCTAAGCCTGACGTCTGTTTTCTCGACCACCGGGAACGCGAAACTGCCTCAAGCGGATAAGGCTGCGATTGAACCGCTTACCAATCCGCCTGCATCTCTCGATGAAGAGGTGCTGATTGAGCACGGCATCAAGATTTCGAACGCGATCGGTAGTCCGGGCTTCCGACCAGACGCTGAGCGTCAGCGCGAACGTGTTCGCGAGTCAGTGCGCCGTTCGGTCTATCCGGCCGGCTTGCACCGTCAGGTGGCGGCAATCATTGATGATGGCGATCGGACAGAGCGACTTAAATCGATCACTGCGCCTACTTTGGTGCTGCACGGTGAGGCCGATCCGTTGGTCAAAGTGGAGGGCGGTCATGCAACGGCTGCCGCGATCCCAGGGGCCAAGATCAAGACCTATCCTGGCTGGGGTCACGATCTGCCAGAAGAACTGGTTCATCCGCTGGCTGATGACATAGCCGAGCACGCCAAGAGCGTGATGGCGGAGGTCTGAAACCTTACCAAATGCTTTCCAGATTGCCGCCCAGATCCGTTAGGGTTTGAGTAGGTTATTTTGTATGTCGGCCCAATCCGCATGATTCAACTGGCTTTTATCCGAAATGTGGATAAATAGAGCGTGATATGGACGTTATCGCTGCCTATCGTATTTTTGTCCGGCTAGCAGAGCGGGGCAGCTTCAGTGCGGTTGCGCGCGAGCTTCAGCAGAGCCAGCCAACAGTCAGTCGGCGGCTGGCAGAGCTTGAAGATTATCTTGGTTCGAAGCTTATCAACCGCACGACGCGTTCACTCTCCTTGACCGATGAGGGGCAGGAGTTTCTGGTCAAAGCGCGCGAGGTCTTGCGTTTGATCGAGGATGCAGAACAATCGGTTGGCGCGCGGGCCGAAGCGCTTAGCGGGCGCTTGCGGATCTTCGCGCCAGTATCGCTGGGCCGGGTCGTGCTGGCACCACTTCTGTGCCGGTTTCTGGAACAACATCCTGACATTGAAGCCGATCTGCTTTTGTCAGACCAGCCTGTCGATCTGGTCGAAACTGGTATCGACGTGGCGCTATCGGTCGGCTTTCCGCGCCGCCGGAGCGATCGTGCGCGCAAGTTAGGCGATGTACCGCTCGTTTTGTGTGGCTCGCCCGATTTCATTCGCAGGCACGGTACGCCGCGACGGATTGACCAGATATCGGATCTCCCGGCCGTGGTCTTTATCGGTCCCGACATGGTGCATGACAGCTGGCGGCTGGAACGGGGCGCTGAAATTCGCGAGATTGTGCCTGATGCTCGGCTACGCAGTGATAGCTCGGAGGCGATGCTTGCAGCCCTGATCGAAGGAGCGGGTGTCGGACTGGTGCCGCTTTGGTTGGTGCAGGATGCGATTTCGCGGGGACAATTATGGCGTTTACTGCCCCGTTGGACAGGGGGCGTGCTGCCAATCCATCTGGCCTATCCGGAGAGCCGAACTCCGAACGCGCGGGCGCGCGCCTTTATTGATACGCTGACACAGTCATTGAAGGGCGATAAGCTGTTTGTATGAGTGCACCGGGCGTGGCCATCCGTCGTGAATAGCGTTCACGAGTCGATTTCATCTAGCTGTTTGAAAATTACCTTTGGTTCAAATCCTGGTGTGCGGCCGCCAAATAAAATTACTGCAACAAGCAAGGAGCGACACGCCATTGTAAGAATGCGACAAGATTCTAACACGCATTTGACAATATCGTTCATCGGCGTATTCTACCGCCTATCGACGGATGCGCCCGCAGGCGTTCGCTGACCCGATCGACCAATGACCGTCATCGCTTTAAATTAAGAAAGAGGTCGCGCTCTGAGTGCGATACCCTCTGCGGCCGATCATCTAATCTAATGAGAGGATGATCCCATGAAAAATTCAATTAGAAAAGCGATCTCAGCCTTTTTTGTCGGCAGCTTGATGGTAGTGCCCGCCTTATCGCAGGACATTATCGTTGAACCGAAAAGGACAACTGTTAATACATTCATTGAGAATGTCTCGAATGATCTTGATGATCAACTTCGCAACGTCCGGATGAATTCGATGTCGCTATATGGAGGCGTCGCTCAAGTTCGCTTTCACGTCGACGAAGATGGCAACCCGACTGACGTCTGGTTCTACAAAAAGGCGCGGGATCGCCAAGTAAACCGCATCGCCGTAAACGCCATCAACCGGCTTGAAGGCATTGATCTAGCATCGATAGGCTACCCCGAAGACACCGTTATCCAGGCCAATGTCGTGATCGCAACAACCCGAGGGCAGGGAGACCGGTTGCTCAAGAAACTGGACCGCGATGAGCAAGCTCGCCTTGCGGCAGCTCAGCCGAATGACCGGGTTGTTCTCGCTCTGATGGTTCAGCGCTGAGCCAAAGCAAGCGTTCCGCGCTTCGGCGTGGTTGGCTCTGGCATTGTCCGGCTCGATCTGCGGGAGAGCCGGGCATTGCCCGGGCCGTTTCTGTCACGAAAGCAGGATTCAAAAATTGCGCACTGTGATTCGAAAGATTCACAAGCCTCTTTCACCCGTTTTGCCCGCAAAAATTTTTTCGCAGATTCATTTTTGGGGTTGCGTTGCTCAAGACCCTAGGATTTCCCACGCGTCGCTGCGTTGCAGCATGATAATACACCTCCTCATTTGAACCCGATCCCGCATTAAATTGGCATTTACCCTCTTGCGCGATTCGAGCGTCTGATTCAGTATCTAGTGGTTCCGAACGCGGGGGCACCTACAAGACCTAGTTATTCGTTCCGGAGTGCTTATCTCCGATGGCGGGGAGAGATTCGGGTCTTTCGGGTCGTGCAATCGAACAGGAACTGTGGGGAAAAAGGGGAAAACTAATTCCCAATAACCCCCACGAAACTGGTAGGTGGGAGGCTTCCCGCCGAATCGAACACATGCGGAACATCGCTTATCCAAGAGCGAGCACCGCATGAGGGTAAAACACGGGGCGAATAGGCGGGGCAAATATGGATTTTCGGACTGGCGACGAGGCTGCAATGGGACTGGATCAGGACGCGGACAATACCGTGGAAACAGAGACCAAGGCAAAGAAGAAAGCCTCGATCTCAGGCAAGACAGATAAGGCCAAGAAGGCAGTGGCAATGGAAAGTGAAGACAAGGGTTCAGATGCGCTGGTTGCAGAGAAGGCCGGCGAAGCACTCGCCGGCGCGATGGCGGCGGCGGCAAGTTCTGCATCTGATGGTGACAGCAAGAAGGTCAATGATCGCCGCTTCAATGTGGTGACCGATGATGCGCGCGATGCGAATCTGACAGAGTTCGGCAAGGAAACCCTGACTGATCGTTATTTGCTGCCCGGCGAAAGCTATCAGGATCTATTTGCCCGCGTAGCTGACGCCTATGCTGATGATCAGGAGCATGCCCAGCGCCTTTATGATTACATCTCTAATCTGTGGTTCATGCCGGCAACGCCGGTGCTGTCCAATGGCGGCACGACGCGGGGTTTGCCGATCAGCTGTTACCTCAACTCAGTAAACGACAGTCTGGACGGCATCGTCGGCACGTGGAACGAGAACGTCTGGCTGGCCTCGAAGGGCGGCGGCATTGGCACCTATTGGGGGCAGGTGCGCGGTATTGGTGAGCCGGTTGGCCTTAATGGCAAGACCAGCGGTATCATCCCGTTTGTCCGCGTGATGGACTCGCTTACGCTGGCGATTTCGCAAGGCTCGCTGCGCCGCGGTTCGGCCGCGTGCTATCTCGACGTCTCGCACCCGGAAATCGAAGAGTTCCTCGAGATCCGTAAGCCTTCGGGTGACTTCAACCGCAAGGCGCTGAACCTGCACCACGGTGTGCTGCTGACCGATGAATTCATGGAAGCGGTGCGCGATGGCGCCGAGTTCGAACTGAAGTCACCGCGCGACGGCAGCGTGCGTGGCAAGGTGGATGCGCGAAGCCTGTTCCAGAAACTGGTCGAAACTCGCCTGGCAACGGGCGAGCCCTACATCGTGTTCTCAGACACAGTGAACCGCATGATGCCCAAGCATCACCGAGAGCTGGGGCTGAAGGTGTCTACGTCAAACCTGTGCTCGGAAATTACGCTGCCAACCGGCATCGACCACCTGGGCAATGACCGCACGGCTGTTTGCTGCCTCTCTTCGCTCAACCTTGAGAAGTGGGACGAGTGGTCAACCGAGAAGAACTTCATCGAAGACGTCATGCGTTTCCTCGATAATGTTCTGCAGGATTACATTGACCGCGCGCCGGACGAGATGGCCCGTGCGAAATACTCTGCCGAGCGTGAGCGTTCGGTTGGCCTTGGTGTCATGGGCTTCCACTCCTTCCTGCAGTCGAAGCAGATCGGCTTTGAAAGCCCGATGGCGAAGGTTTGGAACCTGAAGATGTTCAAGCATATTCAGGGCAAGGCTTCGGAAGCGAGCATGCTGCTGGCGCAGGAACGCGGCGCATGCCCGGACGCTGAAGAAATGGGCGCGATGGAACGATTCAGCTGCAAGATGGCGATCGCGCCAACCGCGTCGATCTCGATTATCTGCGGCGGTACCAGCGCATGTATCGAGCCGATCCCGGCGAACATTTACACGCACAAGACGCTGTCAGGCAGCTTCATCGTGAAGAACCCGTATCTTGAGAAGGTGCTGCGCGAGAAGAGCAAGGATTCGGTCGCGGTATGGAACTCGATCTTGGAAAAGGGTGGTTCGGTCCAGCATCTCGATTTCCTAAGCGATGAAGAGAAAGCGACCTTCAAGACCAGCTTCGAGATCGATCAACGCTGGCTGCTCGAATTCGCAGCGGACCGCGCACCCTATGTTGATCAGGCGCAGTCGCTGAACCTGTTTATCCCGGCTGACGTCGACAAGTGGGACCTGATGATGCTGCACTTCCAGGCATGGGAGAAAGGCATCAAGTCGCTCTATTACCTGCGTTCGAAGTCAGTCCAGCGCGCAGGCTTTGCCGGCGGCGTGGAAGCGGATAACACCGCCGATCCGTCGAAGATCGAGCTCAAGGCCGAACTGGGCGAGCAGCAGACCGATTACGAGGAATGCCTGGCCTGTCAGTGATCTCGGCCCGTCAGTGAGGTGATGATATGATCCGATTGCTTGCAGGATTTGTCGCATTCGGAGTCACCAATCTCGTCCTTGTGATGACGCTTTATCGCCCGGTCTCTCAGATAGAGGGATCGGGCGAAGCATTTCTGCATCCCATCTTCGGCTTCACGGTTTATATCGGGCTGATGGTTTGGCTGTTCGACTGGACCGCACGCAAGATCGGCAATGGCTGGCATGCAGCCGCTGCTTTGGGCGGTGCGCAATTCCTGCTCGTCAATGTCGACACACCACTGCGTGGCGACAGGGCCTTCGAAACTGCAGCAATGAGCACCATTGTGATGATTGTAACGTGGGCTGCGTTGGCGTTTGTATGGCAATCGATGCATAATCGGGAGCCCGAGCCATGACCCTTGGCATTTTCCTCCCCCTCGTCCTCGCGGCGGTCGCGATCATCGATCTCGTCGCATTCCGCATGATGTTGGCGCGTGGTAAGATCAGCGAGCGCCTATTCAATCTGCTCAGCCTTGCATCAGTCTCGCTTCCTCTGCTTGCCTATATTATTCTGACCGTTATCGTGCCGAGTGCAGGCGCGGTTCAGATGTTCTGATTACCCGCCGGCGTTAGGGGGAGAAGCTTTTGGACCCGTTCTGGATCGGCGTTGTCGGCACACTCATCGCATTGGCGATTATCGGAAAGGCGATGCTCACTATGCGTGGGCAGCAAAAGGGCCGCGGTCTGATGCTGATGTACACGATCATGGCAGCCATGTTTATTGGCGTCATCTGGTTCATAATTCTCAAGCTCATGCCCGCCGCTTAGGAGCAATCGACATGACCAAGACGACCCGAATTCTTGCAGCCAGTGTCATCATTCTTCTGGTTTCGGCCTGTGCCAGCCAGATCGATGCGGGCGTGGCAGAAGATGCCGGCACGCCGGGTTTCCTGTGGGGGCTGTGGCACGGCTTTGTCTTCCCTTTCGCGTGGGTCGGATCGCTGTTCGATCCCGACATCGCGGTCTACGCCGTGCCCAATAATGGCGGCTGGTACGACTTTGGCTTCTTTCTGGGAATCACCGTGTTGGGCGGTGGGAGCTGGTTCAGCTCGAAAAAGAAACGACGCAAGGACTAGCGCGGGGCGGGTGCAGCGATGATCGGCTTACTGGGATTGGTTGCAGGGCTTGGCCTGCTCATTTGGCTGGCACTGCGCGATGTTAACATCATCTTCGCATCGGTCATTTGCGCGCTGGTGGTGATCGTGACCAATGCCCTGCCCCTGGCAGATAGTCTGATGGGCGCATACCTCTCTGGCGATCTGGGTGCGTTCACCTTCGCAGGGCGTTTCTTCCTGTTGTTTGCAGCAGGCGCCATGTTCGGCAAGATCATGGGCGAGAGCCATGCGGCAACTTCGGTCGCGATGGCGATGGTCCGCGCGATGGGGAAAGAGCGCATATTGTGGATCACTGTGCTTGCCTGTGCGCTGCTGACTTATGGCGGCGTGGTCGTATTCGTAGTGATTTTCGCGATGTATCCGCTGGGTCTGCGTTTGCTTAAAGAAGCGGACATTCCCAAGCGGCTGTTCTGCGGTGCGGCAGCTTTGGGCGCAGGTACGTTTACTCTTACCGCGCTGCCCGGTACACCCTCGATCCACAATGTCATTCCGACGCTGAAGTTGGGAACAGACCTGTTTGCGGCCCCCTTGCTTGGGCTGTTCGGTGGCGCACTGATGTTCGCACTGGGCATGGTGTACCTTGAACGGGAACGGGTAAAGGCGTGCGCCAATGGTGAAGGGTTCGCCCCGGGCCCGCGCGATGTCATTCCGGATCTCAACGAGATTGCGCGTGACGTTCCGCCATGGCCGCTTGCGGTGCTGCCGCTGGCTCTGGTGATTGCCACCATACTGGCTCCGCGTCTGCTGGGCGGAGCAGATAGTGAGAATGCCATAATCGCTTTTGCCAATGCGCAGCCGGTTATCTGGCCCAGTTTCGCATTGCTCATCGCCAGCCTCGTGGCACTCGCGATTTTCCCGGCGGTCCGGCGCAAACCGCTGCAGATTCTGGGCGAAGGCACACAGGATGCGATTATGCCGTTGATGGCAACCAGCGCGGTTATCGGATTTGGCGGCGTGGTGGCGCAAACTGGCGGCTTTACGCTTTTTACTGAAACAGTACTCGGGCTGGACTTGCCGCCTATGATGTCGATGTTCGCGGCTGCCAGCACTGTGTCAGGGATCACCGGCTCATCTTCCGGCGGGTTACAGATATTCATGGCTACGTTGGCAGATGACTATCTGGCTTTGGGGATCGCACCTGAAGAGCTGCACCGGTTGGTTGCCATGGCATCCGGAGGGCTCGATTCACTCCCGCATTGCGGCGCGGTGATCGCGATGCTCACTATCACCCAGCTGACTCACAAGCAGGCTTACAAAGACGTTGGCGTGGTGACAGTGGTGGTGCCGATCGTGGCCACTCTCGCAACCATTGTATTGGCCATGGCCGTCTGAGTTATACAGTCAGGCGCGGCGCTGTTCCCCGATCAGTAAGTCTAAAAAATCTGCATCCAGACCGGTTTCGATGATTTCCACACGGTTTCGTCCCGCACGTTTCGCGCTGTAGAGCGCAACGTCGGCCATCTCGATCAGATCGTCCAGCTCCAGCCGGGTATCTGCCGGAGCAAGCGCGACACCGATACTGGTCGTGATTAGCGGCTTGCTGTCGTCACGCACCGGCACCAGCATTTCCGCAATTGCAGCGCGCATGTTTTCAGCCAGTCTGGTGGCTTCGCCTGGCACTCTCTCGCGCACCGCGGCGATGAATTCCTCACCCCCGTATCGCGCCAGAATTCCGTATTCCTGCGGGAAGACCGACTGCAGCTGTGACGCGGCCAGTGTCAGGCAACGATCGCCCGCCTGGTGGCCGTGGCGGTCATTGAATGCCTTGAAGTGATCAAGGTCGATCATCATCAGCGCCAGCCTGCCCGACGATACCTGTTCGGGTTTGCGGTCTTCAAGGCGCTCGACAACCACACGTTCGAAATGACGCCGGTTGGGCATGCCGGTCAGCGGGTCTTGCTCTGACAACTGACGCAGCAGTTCGTTGTTCTGTTCCAGCTCCGCCCGGGTCAGATCGTCACGCATATCAAGCAGGAAGGCACGCGCCCTAAGGTTCCAGTTGCGCCGCGCAATCACCCAGCATGGTATGCCCAGCAACGAAGAGAAGACCAAGAACAGAGCCATTTCGTTTACGGGCAATGGGTTCGGCCATATTCCGGCGAGCGCGGTGATCAGCCCATAGGCCAGCGCATACCGCTTCAGATCGGCCGGCGCGAAAGGCAGCGCCAAGCAAGATAAGGCCAGTATAAAGCTGGCGGCCATCGTATAGCGTGCCATGACTTCATCCGAACCATAGCTCGCCAGAAACATGCTGAGTACGCCTAGGCTGATCAGGTTGAGCGAGACGACTATCTTCATTTCGCGGACCTGGCCACGGCGCAGCATAGTCAGGCCAAAAACACCCAATGGCACATTGGTCAACAGCCGCCATGCAATCGCGGTGTCGAACTGGCCTGGCACTGCGAACCAGTCCCACACCAGTGTCACTGCACTGATCACCAGACCGACGACCAACTGGAAACGCAGCAGGGTAAATTCGTCTCTGCGTGTATGATACGCCTGCGCTTCTTTCAGCTCTGCCGACCACGAATCGAAATCGACCGTGCTTCTAAGAGCCGTGTCAATTTCCTCGCGCAATGCAAAGGTATGTGGTGATGGGTCACGTGCCATGCCCAATTCTTACCGCCAGACCCGTTAAACATCTCCTAAAGCCCCGAAAATGCACGATTTCTGCGGGTCTCGATGGTTAACATCGGGCTCCAAACCGTGAATAATGGTTAACGCGATTATAAGGACGGCGAATCAGTGTCGCATTTCGGATTCTGCCTGGCTCATACTTCGGCGCGCGCACCGCAGTTTGCCCCATTTGCAACTTGTAGATTGCAGGCGCTGCAACTCGTCCCCGTTCGACTCAAAAAAAGCACGTTCTATCCCCAGCAGATCGCGCGCGCTTGCTATCGAATCGGCGAAATGATTCCCTATATAATTCGTTCGCACTGATTAACCGGAGACCACAAGATGTCGTTGCTCGAAGCTCGTAAGACCTACAAGCCCTTTGAATATCCATGGGCCTACGAGTTCTGGAAACGCCAGCAGCAGATCCACTGGATGCCAGAGGAAGTTCCTTTGGGAGAGGATTGCCGCGACTGGGCTCAGAAAATCACCGAGCATGAACGTAACCTGCTGACGCAGATTTTCCGCTTCTTCACGCAGGCTGATGTCGAGGTGCAGGATTGCTACCACGACAAATACGGCCGCGTGTTCAAGCCGACCGAAGTGAAGATGATGCTGACCGCGTTCTCCAATATGGAGACAGTGCATATCGCGGCCTACTCTCACTTGCTCGACACGATCGGCATGCCGGAATCCGAATACAGCGCCTTCCTTGAATATGAGGAAATGAAGGACAAGCACGATTACCTTCAGGTCTTCGGCGTCGACACAGATGAAGATATCGCGCGCACGCTAGCCGCGTTCGGCGGCTTCACCGAAGGGATGCAGCTGTTCGCCAGCTTCGCCATGCTGATGAACTTCCCGCGCTTCAACAAGATGAAGGGCATGGGCCAGATCGTCAGCTGGTCAGTGCGCGATGAAAGCCTGCACTGCGAAGGCATCGTGCGGCTGTTCCACGAATTCGTGCGTGAGCGGGATTGCTACACCAAGGCGGTGAAGGAAGACATCATCGACATCTGTCAGAAGTCGGTGCGGCTGGAAGACAACTTCATCGATCTCGCGTTCGAGATGGGGCCGGTTTCCGGCATGACCGCGAAAGAGATCAAGAAGTATATCCGCTACATCGCGGACTGGCGCCTGGGCCAGCTGGGGCTGCAGCCGATCTATATGGTTGATGATCACCCGCTGCCATGGCTCGCCCCGCTGCTGAATGGTGTGGAGCACGCCAACTTCTTCGAAACCCGCGCGACCGAATACTCAAAGGCTGCGACCAAGGGTAACTGGAACGACGTGTGGTCGAGCTTCGACAAACGCCAGAAGGCGAAAGCGACGAACGACGAAGAACTTGTCGACGATGGCCCGGATATGTTCGGAGATACCGAAGCAGCGGAGTAGGGTTTTGCTAAGGAGCCTACGCTTTACATCGGGCTGACTTGCGCAGCTGGCATAGATTTGTCTGAACTAAAAAGGCAACTCCGTGCACAGATCTCAGCGCGAAACACGTTGTATGGTCGTAATTTAGACCTCCATTAGGCCTCGCCCAGCAGCACGCACGAATACCATACATGCGCGCCGAGCATTTCGCGCCAGCCGGATTGCTCGATCCCGCCAACCCATGATCCAAAGTAAAGCTTCGTATTGCCCTCCACCGGTTGAGTGGAGAGCCAACTCGCTGTGTTGGTGTCCTTGGAGAGCAAGAGAATTTGATCGGGTGTACGCTTGACCAGTTGCCACACCGCGATTTTGTCTGTGTCGCCGCGAGCCAGCGCGCGGATGCTCTCAGCCGTTGCTCCTCTCCCGATAAGGCCAAGGATCACCCGCTCCGGCGCGAAGGCCATGCTGGAATAGAACCGCTCGATATATTGCGCTAACGACACTTCACCCGGCACCTCGCGGCAGAAACAGTCGCGATAGTCCCCCGGCCCGCCATACTGGGCAAGCAAGCTGCCTTCCGGCACTTCACAGGCGGTGACCTTGGTCATTAGTTTGTCTTAGCCTCAAACGCCGACGTTCGCATCCGCTCACTTGGCTTTCCTCGCACGCTTGAATTTGATCCCGATCAAAGCGTGGTACGCGGCTCAGCGCCATAGTGCCTCCATCACCACCGAAGGAGAGACACGCAAATGTCCCAGCACACGCCCAATGAACTGACCGCAATTTTCAAGCGTGATCGCGATCTGCTGACCCGCCTGAAGGCTGAAGATGCGCATTACGCGCGGCTCGCGGATCAATATCACGAGGTCAATCGTGAAGTGCACCGCATCGAGGCCGAAACCGAAGCCGCGAGCGATGAGCGCACGGAAACGCTGAAGAAACAGCGGCTGGCGCTGCTCGACGAGATCACAGGCATTGTCACCAAGGCGAGAGGAGTCACCGCATAAGGAAGTTTGACGAACATCCCCCGCGTATCACGCTGGCCATGGTCGCCACGCTGGCGGTTGCAGCTTGCAGCCAGGCGCAGGAAGAAAAGAGCTACGAAACCGACTTTGTCGATGAAAGCGGTGGCGAGCTGATCGTGACACAGCCGGATCCCAACGCTGTGCCGGTTGATCTGCCCGAAACCGAAATGACCAATGTACCTGCCGCCGATGGGGACGAACTTCCCTCAGGCGATTAAAAGTTTGGAGCCGTCCTGCCTGCTCATTTCCTTCCCCAGGCGGGTGGCGGCGGCTCCACTTTCTTGCTCGCATCAAAGAGTACACGGAACCGACGCGTGGAGTCATTCCTGCGCGTCAGCTGGTACACGAAATGCGGGTCCTCGCTGTCAACGGGTGTGACTTCCAGCCGCCAGACATTGGTGAGCGAGGCGTCTAAGCCTTCGCGGGTGAACAGCGCGATACTTTCCTGATCCACTGGAAAATCCTGAGCCGTGGCTGAGCCATCATCGGCTGTATCACCGCCATACATGGTCACCGCATCCGGCTCGCCATCATCGTGGCGATGATCATGCTTCAGGCGTAATCCTGCGTCGGTCCGCGTCACCACCCATGTGCGCGACCGGTCCCAGCCATTCTCTCGCTCGGGGTATTCCATGTGGAAGGCAATCGCGATCACCCTCTCGTCGCACTGAGCCCAATGCGCGAGCATATCGCGGCCTTGCCAGTCGGCATCTCGCTCATCCTCGCTGACGATTTCGCCCGCATAGGCGTTTCCGCAATGGCTGGACAGCGTATCCCAGAATGCGTCTTGCGGATCGGTGGTGTCGGATCGCGTCTCGGGCGCCGAGCAACTCGCCAGTGCGAGCGCAAGCGCCGCGCCTGCGCGAAGACTCACACCCATAGCGTTTCGGGATCAGGCATCGGCTCGCGTCGCTGTGCCTTGACCAGGCTCATCACACTGCGCACGCCAAACCAGACCGCGATCAGCGGGAACATCAACAATCCGATGAAAACCAGCGAGAGGACGCCAGCAATGATCGACGCAAGGAAGCCATACCAGAATGTGCGCATTAGATAGCTATAATGCGATCTCTGCCACTCGGCCTCCGGCTCGCTGCCCCAGACATGGGCCATAATGATCCCGATAACCCCGGTGATGCCGGTTGCAAAACTGAGGATGTAAAGCAGGCTGATGATTGTTGGGCGATTAAGATCGAAACCGTTTGATTTGGCGGGCGGGCCGCCACTGGTGCCCGGTGCAGGTTGATTGGTCATGGATATCTCCCCTTGCGGCTCATGCTAACGTCCGGCCAACCGGTTGCAAGTCCGCTCTTGCTGACAGACCCAGAGATTGTCACAAGGCAGGCCGCATCCAAGAGAAGGGAAGTCCATGAAATTAGCATTGTCACTCGCTGCAGCATCGCTGGCCTTCAGCGTTCCCGCCGCTGCGCATCATCATGAGGAGGAAGCGGCAGAAGTCGTTGTGACGTCCGGTATGGAGTTTCCCGCTGATGCAGTATGGATGCACAGTTTTGACGCGTATGAAAGCGAAGCAGGCAAGCCAAATGCCGCATTTCGCCGCGCGCTTGGGTTTATCCGCGCGATGGAAGCTGAAGGCGTTGACCCAGAGCGGGTGAAGGTGGCGATTGTCGTCCACGGACCTGCCGTCTTCGATGTCGTCAATGACGCGCGCTATGGTGAGAAGTATGAGGACGAGACCAATCAGGCCTATAACGATATCGCACAGCTGATCGGCTATGGTGCGGAAATCTGGGTGTGCGGCGTAGCGGCAAAATATCACGGTGTCGGCAACGCGCATCTGCTTGACGGCGTGAAAATGGCGCCCAGTGGTACGGCCGCCCACGCGGAGCTTCAACGACGGGGCTTTGGTATCAACCCATATTGAGCTAAGTCGGATCACACGGGTCGCGCCGTTGAGGGGACAATCATGACTGCAGGCCTGGGCAGGCGCGCGCGCAACATCGAAGAATTCGGGATCAACATAGCGGCCTTGCACGCGCATGAGCCGGTAAATTTCCGTCCTTACCAGCCGCAAACGGGCGACGTCTTCATCACCTGTTGGGGCAAGAGCGGCACCACCATGATGCAGCAAATGTTCCATCAGTTGAGGATGATTACGGCGACCGGCAAAGGCGACATGGATTTCGATGATATCAGCCGGATGACACCGTGGGAGGATACTGCGGTGATGCTCGACTTCGATATGAATGTGGAGCAGCGGGCCAAGCCGCGTGGTTTCAAGTCTCACCGCGAATATGAGCGGCTGCCACCGGGAATGCGCTATGTTGTGACACTGCGCGATCCATATGAGACCTATGTGAGCTTCCACCGCTTTTTTGAAGGCTGGTGGATTGAGACGGGCGCGGTCTCGATGGAAGGTTTCATGCCATTCTGGATGACGGGCGGACCGGGCGGATGCGATTATTTCACGCACTTGCTGAGCTGGTATGCCCGTCGCGACGAGCCGGATTCGCTGGTTACAAGTTACCGTTGGGCAGTGAAGAACAAGCGCGCAATGATCCAGCGGCTGGCCGAATTATGCGGAATCGATGCGGATGAAGACATCGTGTCAGAGGTCGAGAAGATGACGACCCGAGAATTCATGTACGCGCACAAAGACAGGTTTGATGACGGCATGGCGTGTGCGATTATGGAGCAGAAGCTCGGTATCCCTGCTGATAGCGATTCAACCAAGGTTCAAGCCGAAGGCAGCGATCCGAAACAGGTTCCCGCGTCGATCGTTGAGCAGATTGACGCGATGTGGGCAGAGAGGGTTACGCCGGTAACTGGGCATGCGAACTTTGCGGAATTGGCAGCTGAGCTCGAAAAGTAGTTCGGCGCCTTAGCTGCACCAGTTCTGGTACTGCCAGGGACCTGGTCCCTCGGCCAAATCCGCGTCGATCATATGCTCGGCGAGGGTTTCGCTTGAGCCATCGGGAGCAGTTCGCCGCACGCTGCGTAGTTCACGGCCATAGCGATCACGGGGAGGCTCCGATCCGCCATCCCACTCAAATGCTCCATGATTGAGCCATGCGCGCAATTCGGCCTGCGCGCGCAGTGCTGCCGCGCTTTCAGCCGGACATTGGCCTTCGATCTCTGGCGCATTGAATCCGGTCAGGCGGATGCGCCGTGCGCTGCTGCCATAACCCAATGTCACAGTGTCTCCGTCGGATACGCAAGCAAAGCCGCGTCCACGCTCACCGCATACATCAAAGTCGTATTGTACCTCGGCCCAATCCGCCATGCTCGCCGCTATCGGCCGGTAAATGAACCACCAGGCAAGCATCACGACAATGAGCAAAACCGGTATGCGCCAGATCACCCACCAGCCTAACCAGCGCTGCCTGCGCGATCTGCGAGAGCGTCGTTTGAGCATGCAACGAGGCTACCATGGCGATGCTGGAATAGGAACAGGCCGCAGGATTGCTCCCGCGGCCTGTAAAGCACGCTGATCGCGCGAATTCTTGACAGGGTCACGCTTCGATAGGTGCCAGTGAGCCGGTGCCGTTTGGCGTGTCGGTTGTCAGGCATGTTCCATCGTCCACATAGGTCCAGGCGTTGCCCTGGTAATCGACTGTACTTGTGCCTGCGCAGCTTGTGCCTGGGCCTGCGGCGCAATCATTTTTGCCTGCAAGCGCAATACCATAGCATTTGTCCGGCTTGCCGTCGCCTTCAACGCTGATATCCGATACCGCAACTTCGGTTGCTTCCTCGGAAATGCTGGTTGTGTCCGCAGCCGCGCCTGATTCTTCAGCGGCCGGCGAACATGCAGCCGCGAGACCTGCAGCGATAGCGACCGCAAAGCCGCCTTTGATCTGATTCGAGTTCACGTTCTTGCTCCCTTGGCATTCACTTCGTGACGCCCCCGGAATGGGGAAGACATCGGGAAATTCGCGTTTCTCGTCGAAAAGGTTACATATGGGAAACGCGCTTTTCACTTTGTGTCTGAACAGCTAAGCGCTCTCGGACGTTTTCAGAGCGAAGTACGGGCAGGAGAAGCGCGATGAGCGCGAGTAGCGATCCCAATATGCTGGCGAAGGCCGAAGTGCTGATAGAGGCATTGCCCTATTTTCAGCGCTATGCCGGGCGCACCTTTGTTGTGAAATATGGCGGTCATGCGATGGGCGACCCAGAAGCTGCGCGCGATTTTGCTGAAGACATCGTGTTGCTAAAGGCGGTCGGTATCAATCCAGTGGTCGTGCATGGCGGAGGACCGCAGATTGGCGAAATGCTCAAAAAGCTGGGTGTCGAAAGCACGTTCGTCGACGGATTGCGTGTCACCGATAAAGCCACTGCCGACGTTGCCGAGATGGTTTTGTCTGGCGCGATCAACAAACAGTTGGTCGGATGGCTGACAGGTGCCGGTGGCAAGGCAATCGGGATTTCTGGCAAGGATGGCGGGCTTGTCCGGGCCAAGAAGGTGGAGCGCACCACGCGCGACCCCGACAGCAATATCGAAAAGGCAGTTGACCTTGGCTTTGTTGGCGAGCCCGAACATGTCGATACCACCATTATCGACACTGCTGTAGCCTCAGGGATGATCCCGGTGATCGCACCGATCGGCGCTGATGCACAAGGCAACACCTACAACATCAATGCCGATACGATGGCGGGCGCAATTGCAGCGGCATTGGGGGCGGCGCGGCTTTTCCTGCTGACCGATGTGGCAGGCGTGCTCGATAAGCAGGGGCAGCTGCTGACAGATCTTACCCCGGCAGATATCGCGAAGCTGAAAGATGATGGTACGATATCAGGTGGAATGATTCCCAAGCTGGAAACTTGCGTTTCTGCGGTGGAGGCAGGTTGCGAAGCTGCGGTTGTGCTTGATGGGCGGGTTGCCCATGCGATGCTGCTTGAATTCTTCACAGCACGGGGGGCCGGAACGCTGGTGCGCGCCTGAGCAATCCGCTAGCGCTGCATGGAATTTACATCACCGGGACCCAAACACTGGTCTTAGGCGTATTAGTCATATAATACGCATATCGGGACGCAAAGATGGAAGTGAGTAATGGACGGTCTTGACGCAATCATTCAAATCGTAGGACTGCTCAGCCGAGTTCTGGTGATGTTGATCATCATCCAGTTTGTGATCGGCTTGCTGTTCGCGTTTAACGTAATCAATCAGGGAAACCAGTTTCTTGGCGCGGTCTATGAATCGATCAACCGCCTGCTTGACCCTGTTCTTCGGCCGATCCGCAATATGATGCCACAAACCGGGGCGATTGATTTTTCACCTCTGGTTTTGATCATTGTGATGCAGATCGTTTTGATCATCCTGTCTTCGATCAGGTAAGACCCAGATGACCGCGACACGCATTGACGGAAAAGCCTTTGCCGCGGGCTTGCGCGAACGCGTCGGCGACCTGGCAGAGAAATTTGAAAGGGCCGCAGGCCGCAAGGCAGGCCTGGCGGTGGTGCTGGTGGGCGATGATCCGGCCAGCCAGGTTTACGTCGGCAGCAAGGGCAAGGCCACGGTCGCCGCCAATATGGCCAGTTTCGAGCATCGTTGGCCAGCCGATACCAGCGAAGCCGCCCTGCTTGCATTGGTTGACCAGTTAAACAATGATCCCGCGGTGGACGGAATTCTGGTCCAACTGCCTTTGCCCGATCATCTGGATGAGCAAGCAATCATTTCCGCGATCAGCCCGGACAAAGACGTCGACGGGTTCCATGTCATCAATGCAGGCCGGCTGTCTGTCGGTCAGAGCGGGTTTGTGCCGTGTACGCCGCTCGGCTGCATGATGCTGCTGGCTGACAGGTTGGGGGATCTCTCTGGCTTGGAGGCTGTAGTGATCGGCCGTTCAAATATCGTTGGCAAACCGATGGCGCAGCTGCTGCTTGACGCCAATGCCACTGTCACGATTGCGCATAGTCGCACCAAGGATCTGCCCGCGGTTGTCCGGCGTGCAGATATCGTCGTGGCCGCAGTGGGCCGCCCAGAGATGGTCAAGGCCGATTGGCTGAAGGACGGTGCAACTGTGATCGATGTCGGCATCAACCGTTTGCCGCCAGAGCCAGGTAAGGAAAAAGGGCGCTTGGTGGGAGATGTTGATTTTGGCGGGGCGAGCGAAGTCGCGGCGGCGATTACCCCTGTGCCGGGCGGTGTCGGTCCGATGACCATCGCTGTGCTGCTGAGGAATACGCTGGTAGCTGCGCATCGCAACGAAGGGCTGGATGTGCCGGAGGCGCTATGAGAATTGTCGCTGCCTTGATGATTGTGCTGGCGCTGAGCGCTTGTGCCTCCAAACCACGCGGACCGCGCCCGGACGTCATTGATCGCATTCTGACTGGCGCTCCCGGTGAAGCGCAACCAAGCAAGATCGTGGTCGCGGAAATTGCTTATGCGCAGGCGGCAACTGAGCGAGGTCAATATACGGCAGCCAGAGAATTCGCCGGGCCTGCCGCCAAATATCACGGGCGCAACGGACCGGTATCGGCGCTGACGTTGCTCGATACCTTAGGGACAGATCCGGAAAAGAGCGTTCAATGGGAGCCGAAAGCTGTAGTAATCAGCTGTGATGCCACCCTCGCCGTTAGTCAGGGCCGCTATCAGGACGCCGAGGGCATTGTCGGCAATTATGTAACGGTTTGGCAGCGGCAATCGGACCGTGAGTACCGTTGGATTTATGACGTTGCCGGGCCAGATGTGCCCCAACCGCCGAAGCGCGAAGAGCCTGAATTCGAAGGCCCATCTATCGTCGTGACATCGATCGACGCCGTTCGGGGACTGATCGCCGACTGTCCCAAGCGCGGCGAAGCTTCGCCTGCTCCTCCAGCCGTGTCCCTTGCCGATGATGTGCCGCAAGGGGGAGGTGTTTCGCCGGATGGAACACTGCGCTGGCGCTGGGAGCACCGCACCGACGGTACAAAATATGTCGTGGCCGATTATCTTTATCAGGGCGAATGGCAGATTGCGATTGAAGAGGGGCTGACATCGCCGCCGGCACCATGACAGAGCTTTTTATCTCCGCATTCATCACCTTGTTCGTGGTAATCGACCCGCCCGGTTGCGCACCAATTTATGCCGGACTGACCAAGAATGCACCGCCTAAGCAGGCACGAAATATGGCACTTCGGGCGACCCTAATCGCCAGCCTTATTCTGTTGTTCTTTGCGCTGTTTGGCGAAGAGCTGCTCAGCGCGCTCCATATCCAGCTCGATAGCTTTCGTATCGCGGGCGGTCTGATGCTGTTCTGGATTGCATTTGAGATGGTGTTCGAGAAACGCCAGCAGCGCCGCGAAGAACGCGCCGAGAAGCTGAAAGCGCAGCCTGAATTCGAAGACGTCTCGGTCTTCCCGATGGCAATGCCTATGCTTGCCGGTCCCGGCGCGATTGCAGCGGTGATGTTGCTGCAGAACGAGGCCAGCGGCATGGAGGAGACTCTGGTCGTGCTGGCTGCGCTGGGTGCAGTGTTGCTGATTACGGCACTGGCCCTGGTCGCTGCGGGTCCGTTGATCCGTTTGCTCGGCGACCGTGTCGAAGCTGTGATTACACGGTTGCTTGGCGTGTTGCTGGCCGCGCTCGCCGCCCAATATGTGATCGACGGGCTAAAGGGCAGTTTCGCGATCTAGCAATTTCTGGATTGGTAGTTGGGAGAATGTCCCCGAAACCCTCACCCACCAAAAGTTTGCGACCCGGCAGGCTGCTCTGAACGCTTGGACAATTTGGGGGCTGACTAAGCGTCGCTCAAAGCTGGAATGCGGGTTTCGGGGTATCCGATGATAGCCAGGCAGGAATGGCCAGCATCAAGAATTTGCTCAGGCTCGGCTGCAATTCGGCTTCTTACTGTAGGGTAACTCGATCGTCGTCGCCATCGCGGCGACCGTAAAAGTACATCAGCTGGATCAGTAGCTCACAACGTGCAGGCAAATCTGGTGCTTCAAGCAATGCCTGCTTGCTGGCTGGATCGAATGGCGCAATCTGTGACACACCATTGATCAGCGACTCGTCGTCCAACCGTTCGACCGAGTCCCAATCTACGCTATAGCCTTGGTTGTCTGCAAACCGGCGCGCCTCGCGTTCAAAGCTGGCGCGCTCGACAGCTGACAAGACTGCACTTTCGTCCTCTTCAATCAGCTCGGCCTCGACTTGCCGGAAGGCGGTCGTAACGTCGAGCTCGCGCAGGATGCGGTATCGAGATTGTCCTTCAAGGACGAGGTTGTATCGTCCGTCGTCCATAGCTTCGATATCGCCGATCCGCCCTACGCATCCAATTTTGTAGAGTGGCGCGCCGTCGACCGGCTTCTGCGGCTGTATCATCGCTATCTTACGATCTCGTACCAGCGCGTCGCCCACTAGAGCACGATATCGTGGTTCGAAGATATGCAGAGGCAATTGCAATCCCGGGAACAGGATCACGCCAGGCAGCGGAAAGATGGACAGCCGCGTGCTCAATCTATTAGCCGAACAGGATGTGTGAAAGCTTGCGGCGGTTGGCGACAACCCAATCGTCTTCCAGACCGACGGCTTCGAATATCTGCAGCAGCTTGGCCTTGGCCGCCCCGTCATTCCATTCGATGTCCTTGGCGATCATGGCGAGCAGCGTATCAGCCGCTTCATCGCGCTGACCGGCCGCGAATGCCGCCTCAGCAAAAGCGAAGCCGGCGTCCATGTCATCAGGATTGGCATTGGCTGCTTCGCGCAGACTTGCAAGTTCGCTGTCGTCAACCTGGTTCGCGGCGAGTTCCAGCGCGCTCTTGGCGGGTGCCATCGCTGGGTCTTCCTGGATCGTTGGTTGCAATGCATCGAACACTTGCTGTGCCTGGGCGGCCTCTCCTGACATCACCAGAGCGCGAATAAGCCCGCTGTGCGCTTCGACATTGTCAGGCGCCATCTCGACCACTTGCGCAAAAATGGTGACAGCGCGTGCGGCATCGCCCTCAGCCAGAACCTGTTCTGCCATCTCGACGAATTGCCCAACGTCCTGTTGCGGCTGCTGCTGATCATCTCCGGCACCAGCTTGCACCGGAACTTGAGCCAGGATTTGATCGAGCAGCTGCTTGATCTGTCCCTCTGTGCGAGCCTGCGTCAAATCTGCGACCGGTTGCCCTTGAAACATGGCATAGACTGTCGGGATTGATTTGACCTGAAACTGTGATGCGATGAACTTCTCTTCATCGACATTGACTTTGACCAGAACCACGCCCTTGTCGGCATAATCGGCGGCGACCTTTTCCAAAACCGGCGTCAGCTGCTTGCACGGTCCGCACCACTCCGCCCAGAAATCCAGAATGACCAGCTTGGTCATAGAGGGTTCGACGACATTGGTCTTGAAGCGGTCGACGGCTTTCTGCTCGTCGAGATTGAGGCCCATGCTTGCCAAGGTTACTGCTCCTGAATTCATTTAAGCGAGGCAATCACTGCCTCAGTTGCGCTGTTATCATGTGGGGTATGCCGCGCGAATGTGAAGAGGGGCATAGGCGCGCGACGGCCAAGTGCGCAAGGCACGCATTTTCCGCTTGCGGGGGCGCAAAAGCGCTGCTAATCGCGCCGCCTCCCCAGCAGAGAGATGGTCTTTGGCCGAATCTGCGGAGCGTCAGTGAGCGGGCGTAGCTCAGGGGTAGAGCACAACCTTGCCAAGGTTGGGGTCGGGCGTTCGAATCGCCTCGCCCGCTCCATTTTCTTTATTTGAATGCGTCTCCTGCGAAATTGGCATTTCTGGGCCCGGTTCCATAACCCTTTAAACGAATCATAGCCGCGTTTGTCGTTTGTGGAACTAACAGTACCGCCAATAACTACTGAGTGTAGATGCGAAGGTGCTCGAATTCTTGGCATTTTCTGGCGCTGACACCAAGTTGGCGCCAACCCAAACAGCAACGCAGCTAGTCGAATTTTTCAAATGGGAACTTGCGCTCCACCGCGGAGTTGTTATGCGCAATGTTACATCATTACATTGACGCCATATCAGACTGATAGAGAGCCAAGACATGAAACTTTCCCTCCCGAACCTTTCCTCATCGATTGCATTGGCGTTCAGCGCAGTCGCGGCCCCCGCGGTCGCTGATAACGCCGAAGCACAGGCAAACGAAGATGGAACGCAAGAGCGCGTTGACGATGACCTTCACGACCGCCGTTTGGATGCGACCGGCGAAATCATTGTCAGCGCGACTGGTTTGAAGCAGCTCGACGTTCTGGCAGGCACATCCGTACTGGAGATCGAGGATATTCAGCGCAATCTTGACGGACAAGTGGGCGAAGTGCTGGCCAAGTTGCCTGGCGTTTCCGCCACCAGCTTTGCCCCCGGTGCCTCTCGTCCAGTTCTGCGCGGTTTCCAAGGTGAGCGTGTTCGGGTGCTGGTCGACGGCCTTGGCACGGCTGACGTTTCCAATACGTCCGCTGACCACGCGACGACAATTGACCCGCTGACAGCTGAGCGGATCGAAGTCTTGCGTGGTCCGGCGGTACTGCTGTTCGGAAATCAGGCGATTGGCGGCGCGGTAAACGTGATCGACAAGCGCATTCCGCGCCGTATCCCGGACGAGGCGTATCATCTCGACGCGCTGTTTGCGGCTGACACCGCTAGCGATCTGATCACAGGCGGCGCGTCTCTGGACGTACCACTGGCCGAGAACTTCGTGCTGCATATCGATGGCAGCTATCGGAACACCAACGATCTGGAGATCGGTGGCTTCCAGGTCGCGCCGGAACTGCGCGCGGAATTGCTTGAAGAAGCCGACGAGGAAGAAGACGAAGGCGAATTCGAAGAAGCTGAGGAGCTGCGCGAAGCCGCTGAACAGCGCGGTGTCATTCCGAACACCGCAACAGAAACCTACACTATCAATGCAGGCGCGAGCGTCTTTGCCGGTGACAGCGTGTTTGGCGCATCAATAGGGTATTACAACACCGATTATGGTGTACCGGGTCGTCCGGGCGCTGGTCATCATCACGGCGAAGAGGGCGAAGAGGGTGAAGAGGGCGAAGAAGAAGGTGAAGAGGAAGGCGAAGAAATCGTCACCATCGGCCTCGAGCAATGGCGCGCAGACGCATTGGCTGACATCGATCTGGGCGAAGGCTTCTTCGAACGCCTGAAGGTGCGTCTGGGCTACTCTGACTATACCCATACCGAATTTGAGGGCGCGGAAACCGGCACGGTGTTCGATGTCGAAAGCTTTGAAGCGCGGATCGAGCTGGCACAGTCGGAGACTGGCCCTGCAACCGGCTCGGTCGGTGCGCAGTACACCTATCGCGATTTTGCAGCTGTCGGCGAAGAGGCATTCGTTGCCCCTAACACCACTAGCCAGATTGCCCTTTTCGGATTGCAGGAATTCGGTCCGGGCCCGTTCCAGCTCGAAGCTGGCGGCCGCTTGGAATTCACCGATGTCGAATCCGATGTTCTGGGTGTTTCCAGAAACTTCACGAATTTTTCCGGAGCGTTGGGATTTGTCTACGAGACTGACACCTCACTTCGCACGGGCATCAACTTGAGCCGGGTCGAACGCGCGCCATCGGCAGAAGAACTCTTTGCCGGCGGTCCGCACATCGCCACCCAGCAGTTCGAGATCGGCGATCCGGACCTGGAAACGGAGAGCGCGTGGGGCATCGAAGGCTTTGTCCGTGGCCAGGTTGGTGCGGCAAACCTGAGTTTCGCGATCTATCGCCAGTGGTTTGACGATTACATCTTCCTTGCCGCAAATGGTGAGGAAGAAGAAGAACTGCCTGTCTTCCTGATCGTGCAGCAGGATGCAGACTACTTCGGATTTGAAGGCGAACTGAACTTCCCGCTCTACCGCGATGGCGGTTCGACGGTGTTGGCAGATTTGCGCGCATCTTACGTAGATGCTGAGTTAAGCAATGGAACAGCTGTTCCGCGCATTCCGCCAGTCGAACTGCTGGGCGCGCTGGAATATCAGACTGATGCATTCGATGTGCGCGGCGAAGTGCAATGGTTCGGCAAACAAGACGATGTCGACGCGTTTGAGACGGCGACGGACAGCTTTTCCCTGGTCAATTTCTCGCTCTCATGGCGCCCACTGCCAAGCCGCGAAAATGTGACTGTTGTTCTTAACGCAGACAATGTTTTCGACACTGTCGGACGCCGCCATGCGAGCTTTACGAAAGATTTCGTGCCGCTTGCCGGGCGCAACTTCAAGGCCAGCGTACGCTTAAGTTTCTAACGTTGTAGCCGGAAATCAATATCAGGGGAGTGGTGGTTCACCGCTCCCCTTTCTTGTTCAGCCCTCGACAGCGAAGGTCAGGTCGGCATGTTCTTGCAGTCGGTCGACCAGCGCTTCACCCAGAAAATAACCCGGCGTGCCAATCCCGCCCGGTTTGTCGCAAGAGAGGAGCGCGATGCCGGTTTCGCTCAGCATCCGGCTGGTGGAGCCATAACCGGGATCATATTTGCCTTTGACCCCGTAATGCAGATACGCACCGTCAGGCATGTCGGCCACGAACAGAATGTCATAAAAACCGTTCTCGCGCTCTTCCTTGCTCGGACCTTCACCGGGCTCTGGCGGTTTCGCGCCGAAGGGGTTCTTCATCATCTCAGCGGCCGCTTCCGCCATTTTCTTGCCCGCATCCCCCGGGCTGGTGAGCATCATCTCATCATAGCGGAAGTCCTCACCATAGGGAAAACCGCTGAGAAAATTGGTTCGGTGGACATTTTTCGTGTTGATCGGTGCCATCACGAAAGGCGCCGCCCATTTGTCCAAGTCCTTCTCGTGACGCGGAATCATGCCGGAGGGCTGATCGGCCCCCTCAAAACCTGGCGTGAGGCCGAACGACGAACGCAGAACGGCGAGCAGAGCGGGCTTGCGCGCAACCGCCTTCATCGTCTCAGTCAAGCTGGCTGCGGTGCCGCCCGAAAATGTGCCTTGCATGGCGCGCACGCGTCCGCGGATCCGCGGTGATGGTTTGCCGGTGCGCTTGATGACTTCCTTTTGAGTCATCAGGACACCCAGATCGAAGGGAATCGAATCGAAACCGCTTGAGAAACAGATGCGCGCGCCGCTTTCCTTCGCTGCGGCCTCATGCTTGTCGATCTGTTCGCGCATCCATGCCGGTTCGCCGCACAAATCTGCATAGTCCGTGCCGGTTTTGACACAAGCTTCAACGAGCGCATCGCCATACAGCTGGTACGGGCCGACAGTGGTCAGAACGACCTTTGTCCGGTTGCACATCGCCTCCAGACTGGCTGGATCATTCGCGTCAGCGACCACCAGCGGCGTAGTGTCAGGTGCACCAATTTCGTCACGCACGGACTCCAGCTTGTCCAGACTGCGGCCTGCCATGGCCCATTTGGGGGCGTCACCCCGGCCGCCATAATGCTGGTCAAGATACTCAGCGACCAACCGGCCTGTGTATCCGGTGGCGCCATAGACGATGATGTCAAATTCTGGGTTGGCCATGTCTGCTCTCCTTTGCGTGGCTGCATGCGCTTCACGCTTCAAAGAGTCAAAGCCCCTACGGAACAGGCGGTTCCGGAGTCAGAAACCGAACTGACGGCTGGCGAGATCGTACATGATCTCTTCGGAGCCGCCGCCAATCGCCATCACGCGAACCTCGCGATAGATACGCTCGACCCGTCCGCCGCGTACGAAACTGGCCCCGCCCATGATCTGGCACGCCTCGCGCGCACAGTATTCCATGGTTTGCGTCGCTTGGACTTTCAGCAGTGCGAAGTCACCGGGGAAAGGACACCCGTTCTTTACCGTCCAGGCCGCGTGATCGATCATGGCCTGTGTCGCGCCAATCATTTGCAGCATGCGCGCCAGCTTGTGACGGATCGACTGCCGCGTGATTAGGGGGCGACCAAATGTCTCTCGCTCGCGAGCCCAATCCAGCGCATCCTCGTAACACAGCCGTGAGTAAGCAGCCGCCTGCTGCGCCATGCCCAGTCGCTCACCGTTGAAATTGCGCATGATCGCGCCAAACCCTGCGTTTTCCGGCCCGATCAGATTTTCAGCCGGCACCTCTACATCGTCAAAGTGAATCGTCGCGGTGTCCGAGGAATGCCAGCCCATTTTCTCCAGCGGCGTGCGCGAAACGCCCTCGCGGTCCAGCTCGACCAGCAGCAGCGACACGCCGCCCATGCCCGCATCCCCGGTGCGCACGGCCAGACTGACAAAGTCTGCGCGCATGCCCGATGTGATCAGTGTTTTCGCTCCGTTGACGATGTAATGATCGCCGCGCCGTTCTGCCCGCGTTTTCAGGTTGGCTACGTCCGACCCGCCACCCGGCTCGGTAATGCCGAGGCAGATGATCTTTTCGCCTGAGAGGACTTGCGGTGCGATCCGTTGTTTCAGATCTTCACTGCCTGCTGCGAGCACCGGGGGCAGACCAATTCCGTGAATCATCAAGGATGCAGGTATTCCTCCTGCTCCCGGGCGACACAGCTCTTCAGATTGGACAAGCGAGTGAAAGATATCGAAGCCACGCTGCTCAAGCGTGCCGCTGCCGCCGTACTCCTCAGGGTACCCAAGGCCCAGTACGCCTGCTTCCGCGGCTTTCCGGTGAAGCTCGCGTGGCAATTCGCCGTCACGCTCCCACGTGTCGACATGCGGCATGATCTCGCGCGATACGAAGGTGCGCACACTGTCGCACACCGCCTCATGTGTTTCATCGTAATGCGGAGAGCGGCTGCGCCATTGGTCAAAGAGCGGCGCGCAACTCATCACAGCCGAGGCAGCGTGACCCCGCGCTGGCCCATATATTTGCCCGCGCGATCGGCATAAGTGACCTCGGGCCGCTCATTACCTTGCAGGAACAGGAACTGGCACGCCCCTTCATTGGCATAGATTTTCGCAGGCAACGGCGTGGTGTTGGAGAACTCCAGCGTCACATGGCCTTCCCAGCCCGGCTCCAGCGGGGTGACATTCACGATGATCCCGCAGCGCGCATAGGTGCTCTTGCCGAGACAGATTACCAGCACATCGTCCGGGATGCGGAAGTATTCGACGGTGCGTGCAAGAGCGAACGAGTTAGGCGGGATGATGCAAACATCGGTCTGCCGGTCGACCAGTGATTTTCCGTCAAAATTCTTCGGGTCCACTACTGCCGAATCGACATTGGTGAAAATCTTGAATTCGTCCGCGACCCGCGCGTCATAGCCAAACGAGCTGACGCCATAGGAAATGACGCCATCGCGCCGCTGCGCCTCGACGAAAGGCTCTATCATCCCTTCGTTCTTAGCCTTTTCTCGAATCCACTTGTCGGAAAGAATCGCCATGAGTTAGTGATTCCGCAGGCCGGCGTGCAGGGCAAGATAAGCGCAGGACTTAATCCCCCGAACTAAACATGTCAGTCGATCAAATTGGCCCCCAGCTGCGGGTTGAGGCTGGTGATGTAATTCAACCACTTCTTGGGGCGGCGCAGCATATTGTCCGGATACTCAATTCTGATCCCTGCAATCTTGGCGATCTCGCCGACAAAATGGATGCAATTGCGCGTGTCGAGATCATAGTATTCGCCTGGCGCATCACGCCATGCCCGCATCAATGCAATTACTTCGCGATATTGGTCGTCGCTGATTGTCACTGTGAAGTGGCGATTCGTCTTACGGATGTATTTGGACTCTTCGATCATGATATCATGTTCAACCGGGCCATTCAGGATACGGGTGCTGACCGTCTTCGCAGTGAAGCCGTAGTTTTCATTGATGGCTTGGCCGGTTTCCTCAAGCTCGCCTTCCAGAACGATGAACGCATGTGGGTAACGCCCGAACAACACCGAGCCGTTGAAGCTGTGAAAGCTGAGCTGGACATCGGCCAGCGCAGGGGTTGCCCAGCCGAGTGTGCAAACAGCAAGCAGGATTGAGAGGATACGCCCCATGGTGCGCTGTTCTAGCGCGGCTCTGCGGCGCTGCAACCCGTTCTACCCTGCCAGCAGGCTCGCATTACCGCCAGCAGCGGTCGTATCAACGCAGGTCACACGCTCTGTAGCAAAGCGGGCAACGTAATGCGGTCCGCCAGCCTTGGGGCCAGTGCCTGACAGGCCCTCGCCGCCGAACGGCTGACTTTCGACTACCGCGCCGATCTGGTTGCGGTTGACGTAGAAATTGCCGACTCGTGCGCGCTGTTCGATAAAGCGCTTTGTTGCTGCGATACGGCTGTGCAGGCCCAGCGTCAGGCCGTATCCGGTCGCATTGATGTCTGAGATCACCTTGCCAAGATCTTCAGAAGCGAACTTTGCGACATGCAGGATAGGCCCGAAGTTCTCACGTTTCAGATCAAGGATCGAGTCAATCTCGATGATGGCCGGGGCAACAAAGCAACCCTTGCTCGTCCCCCGAGGTAATTTGTGGCGCCACACAGCCGCACCACTCTTCTTGCGCCGGGCCACGTGACGTTCCAGCGCAGCTTTGGCATCAGGATCAATCACCGGGCCGACATCGGTGTGCATCAGCGCCGGATCGCCGACATTCAACGCATCAAACGCACCGCGTATCATCGCCAGCATCTCGTCATAGACGTCCTCCTGGATGTAGAGCATGCGTTGCGCGGAACAGCGTTGGCCGGCACTCTGAAACGCGCTGGCGAGGACATCACGGACCACCTGCTCGGGCAGGGCAGAGCTATCGACGATCATCGCGTTCTGCCCGCCGGTTTCAGCGATGAATGTCGCGATTGGCCCTTCGCGCGCAGCGAGCGTGCGATTGATTGCCTGCGCTGTTTCGGTCGAGCCTGTGAAAGCAACGCCGGCAATGCGCGGATCGCTGGTGATCATCTGACCCACGTCGCCCGCGCCTGGCAGCAATTGGAACGCTTCTTCGGGCATCCCGGCTTCATGACACAGCTTAACCGCAAGCGCGGCGATCAGCGGGGTTTGTTCGGCTGGTTTGGCGACGACCGTATTGCCGGCGGCGAGCGCAGCTGCTGCTGGGCCGATAAAGATTGCCAGCGGGAAGTTCCATGGGCTGATTGTTGCGAAGACACCGCGTCCATGCATGCGCAGCAGGTTCTCTTCACCGGTAGGACCGGGCAATGTGATCGGGCCGGAAAACTGGCGTCGCGCTTCAACGGCGTAATAGCGAAGGAAATCGACCGCTTCGCGCAGTTCCAGCACCGCATCGACCAGCGTCTTGCCCGCTTCGCGCTGGCAAAGAGAGAGAAACTCAACCGTATGAGCTTCGAACAGTTCCGCGGCGGCTTCCAGGATTACCGCACGCTTTTGCCCGCCCAAAGCATCCCAGCCCGGCTGGATGGCGAGCGCGCGAGTGATCGCGTCTTGCACTTCCTCCTCTGTGGAATCCCGCCGGGTACCTACTTCATGAGTAAGGTCTTGCGGTGCATTGATCGGAGCTTCCTCACCAGCTTCCTTGGCCGGAAATGTTGGCCCGGCATACCAGCGTTTGTCTGCAATTTGGGCCAGCTGCGCTTGTAATGGTGCAAGCACCAGCGGATCTGCCAGATCCACTCCGGCGCTGTTTGTCCGATTGCCGAATATGTCCGCGGGAATGGGAATTGCCGGATTGCGTTTAGGCTCGGTTGCCGCGAGCTCGGCCACCGGATCGCTTGTCATCTCTTCAACAGGGATTTCCGCATCAGCCATGCGATTGACGAAGCTGGTGTTGGCGCCGTTCTCGAGCAAGCGGCGCACCAGATACGCCAATAGCTCTTTGTGCCCGCCAACCGGGGCATAAATTCGCACATTGGTGCGATTATTGCCTTCAAGCCTGGCCAGAGCTTCATAGACCTCCTCGCCCATGCCGTGGAGCCGCTGAAACTCGAAAGACTTCCCGCCTGACAATGCCTTGATCGAACCGATGGTCAAGGCGTTGTGCGTTGCAAATGCTGGCAGGATAACGTCGCTATGCTCAAACAGGCGCACCGCGCAGGCAAGATAGGAGACATCCGTCGCCACTTTGCGGGTAAATACCGGGAAATCTTCGTAGCCACCAACCTGACTCAGCTTGATCTCGGTATCCCAATACGCGCCCTTCACCAGCCGAACATAGAAGCGCCGGTTATAGCGGCGAGCAAGCTTGCCTACCCAGTCACACAATGGCACGCCGCGTTTCTGGTACGCCTGAATCGCCAGGCCGAAACCTTCCCAAACTGTCCCGTCCGGCCGAGTGAAAAGCGCGTCATCCGCAGCCAATTCTTCAATGATATCCATCGAAAGCTCGAGCCGCTCAGCCTCCTCTGCATCGATGGTGAAATGAATGTTCGCATCGCGCGCTTTGATCGCCAGATCGCGAACAATCGGCACCAGTCCGATGCGCGCGATATCCGCATGCAGAAAGGTGTATTTGGGATGCAGCGCGGACAGTTTGACAGAAATTCCCGGAGAATCCTCGATCCGTCCGGTTGCCTCCGCGGCAACCCGGTCCAGCGCCAGGTGATACGCCTGCGCATAGCGCCCGGCGTCAGCATAAGTCATCGCCGCTTCGCCGAGCATATCGAAGCTGTGTGAAAGCCCCTTTTTCTGCTCGGGCTTTGCCCGATCCATGGCTTCGTCGATTGTGCGCCCGTAGACGAACTGTCGGCCAAGGATCCGCATCGCTTGCAGCGTAGCCTTGCGCACCACCGGTTCGCCCAGACGGTTCATGGTGCGCTTCAAGGTTGCGCCCATCCCGCGTTGCTTGGCTTCCGGCGGATCAAGCATCTCACCTGTCAGCATCAGAGAAAATGTCGCTGCGTTGACGAACGTGGACGAACTCTCGCCCAGATGTTCGCTCCAGTCGATGTCGCCCAACTTGTCCCTGATCAACAGGTCAGCGGTTTCCGCATCGGGGACGCGTAACAACGCCTCTGCCAGGCACATCAGTGCGATGCCTTCCTCGGTATCCAGGCCATACTGGTGCAGGAAAGCGTCGATCCCGCTCGCCTTTTCCTTGCGCGCACCGACAATGAGTTTTCCAGCCAGATCAGCAGCTTGATCGTGAACCACAGACGCTGGCTCGGCCTGCTTCACTCGCGCTTTGACACAGGATTGTTCATCCTCCCGGTACGCACGACGAAGGGCAGTTCGGTCAAGGTTCTGAAGTTTGGTCAAGACTGGGCGACTCCAACGGTAACTGAGTTTGAACTTGTATCGATCTGGCCCCGACTGCCTGTGCATTCAAGGGCAGATTGTCGGACTCACTTTGCGGTCCGGATCGGCTTTGGCTAAAGCTATATGAGGGCATGGCGATATGCCGCAAATTGGTAGGGGCAATGCGGGGTGACATTTTCGGTATGAGCGATCGAAAGCCAGACCCAGCACTGTTCGCAGGCGATTTGTTCGGCGAAGTCTATCAGTCTGAAATTGCTGATCCCGGCGAGCGACAGACTTTGGCTGGTTTGCTGCCCGGCTTGTTAACCTGCCTGATTGCTGCGCTTGCCGCGATGTGGCTGGCAGAGCACTACGGATTCCCGGCCATCCTTCTTGGGTTGCTGATAGGTTTGGCACTGCATTTCCTGGCGGACCATCCGGCGCTGGGAACAGGCCTCGATTTCGCAGCGCGCCATTTCCTGCGGATCGGGATCGTGCTCTTGGGTTTGCAGGTCACTGTGATGCAAATCGGTGCGATTGGCTGGTTAGCATTCGCGGGTCTGCTCGCGATCATGATGGCGGCTTTCGGGGCTGGATTGATTGGCGCGAAGCTCTCTGGCCAAGGTCGCTATGCAGGAGTGCTTGCCGGCGGGGCAACGGCAATTTGCGGTGCATCGGCGGCGTTGGCCATCTATAGTGTCATAGGGCGTGACCGCCTTGATCAGGCGCGCTTTACGATCACCCTTGTGGGCATAGCATTAGCCAGCGCGCTGGCGCTTTCGATTTATCCTGCCGCAGCGCAGTCACTTGGGCTGGATGCCGCGCAAGCAGGCTATCTGGTTGGCGCGTCGATCCACGATGTCGCGCAAGCAATTGGTGGTGGGTATGCAATATCAGACGAGGCTGGCGCGCAGGCTACAATCATCAAGCTTGCGCGGGTAACTTTGCTTGCGCCCGCGGTCGCGCTGATCGCTTTGTGGTTGGGCGAGGCAGGGGGAGCCGAGGCAAAATCGAAACCGGTCTGGCGACGGCTTTCCATGCCATGGTTCATCATCGCATTTCTGGCTCTGGTGGCTGTGAACAGTGTTGTGACCTTGCCGGTCCAATTGGCGGAATCGGGCCTGGCAGCGTCAAAGTTCCTGTTGCTGCTGGCGGTGACGGCCACAGCAATGCGCGCGCGTCTCTCATTGTTGCTGGAAGCAGGGTGGAGGCCGCTGGTACCGGTGATTGCTGCCACGCTGGCTTCGTTCATGGCAGCACTCGCAGTAGCTCTGCTGCTGATCTAGGCGGGTCTGGGAAAGGCGGTCGTGCTCTTCATCTCTTCCATGGAGAAGCTCGCGGTCACATCCGCCAGATCGGGCACACGTTTGATCAAGCGCTGGTAGATGCGATCATAGTCTGCGATATCCCGCACGCACAGTTTCAGCATGTAGTCGATGTCGCCGGCCATGCGGTGACATTCTGTGATTTCCTCGATTCCCGCGATCGCATTATCAAAGGCCGCAAGCCATTCGGCATCGTGACGGCGAGTGCGGATGCTGACGAACACGGTCGTTGTGAAGCCCAGCTTGCTGGCATCGACCAGCGCGACGCGCCTTTTGATGATCCCCGCTTCCTCCATCAATTTGATCCGTCGCCAGCACGGATTGGTCGACAGACCCACTTTGTCGGCAATCGCTTGCACTGAAAGCGAAGCGTCTTTTTGAAGCAATGCAAGGATTGCCCAATCCTTGGTGTCGAGTTCCATGTCTTGTGCCATGACAGTGTTTTTATCCCAATCTGGGTTCTGAATCCATCAAAGTTTGGGATTTCATTTAGCAGCAACAGTGATAGCTTGCCCGCTAGAAAATCGAATAGAGGGGCCGGGTCAGCGCATGATCAGGAAAGCATTTACCGAACATCCCGCCAGCGTTGGCGAGACATACTTTCAGCATCTGATGCATGCTTCCGGCTTTGGTGTGCGCATGGTGTTGGGCGGTTTCGCCTGCATGTTACATGGACTGCTGCCGTTCCTGTTTGTGAAAACAGGCAGCAAGCAGATCGAAACATTGCATGGCAAGATGGTGGTCAATCGCAGCAAGCTGCCTGCTCCGATCGATTTCGTGATCTGACCCATACCTTCGCGCGGAAAAGAAACTCTCCCACTTCGCAGCAGAAACGCTACAGTGGCGCGATGAAGCTTTTTGCATTCTACTGCCGCGACGGGGAACACAGCGCGATGTTTCGCGAGCATGGCTATGAAGCCTTGCTCGAGCATTTTGACAAACATGGTGATGATTTCGCGGTCGCAGGGCCAATGGTGAAGGGCGATAAGATCGTTGGCTCATTATTGGTGATCAAGGCCGAGGATGAAGCCAGCGCCCGCGAAAAGCTTGAAGCGATCCCCTATTTCGAGATTGGCGTATGGCAATCGATCCGCGCTGATGAATTCCAGCCGCGTTTTGGCGATTGGTCAAAAAGGCTGGATCCCTAAGGCCGAAGTATAGTCGAGCCAGTGGTGCGGCGCGCTTCCAGATCGATGTGCGCCTGTGCCGCATCCTTCAGCGCATAGGTCTGACCGATAGTGATCTTTACCTTGCCGGTGCTGAGCATGTCCCAGACACGGGCGATGCCTGCGCTTCGATCCTCAGGCGTCATGTAGTAATGCATCAGCGTGGGGCGTGTAACGAACAGCGATCCTTTCTGCGCCAGAATACCAAGGTTTACGCCTTCGACTGCGCCTGATGCGTTCCCGAAACTCACCAAGAGTCCGCGTGGGCTCATACTGTCGAGTGAGGCTTCGAAAGTAGCCTTTCCGACTCCGTCAAAAACCACCGGCACGCCTTTTCCGCCGGTGATGTCCCGAACCAAGGGCGCGATTTCCTCGCGGTCATAGCGGATCACATGGTCACTTCCGGCCTCGCGCGCCAAAACTTCCTTTGCATCGGAAGAGACTGTCCCGATCACATTCACACCCAGTGCTTTCAGCCATTGGACCATGATCAGGCCAACGCCTCCTGCCGCTGCGTGAACCAGCACGGTGTCGCCCGCATTTACATCGGCGCAGCGTTCGACCAGCCCTTCTGTCGTCGCGGCCTTCAGAATCGCTGCCGCAGCAACATCGTCTGACACGTCATCCGGCAGTTTGAACAACGCATCGGCCGGCATCACCCGGTGTGTTGCGTAGGCTCCCAGACCTGGCCCCATGTAAGCGACGCGATCACCTTCGGCATAACCTGCTACCCCTTCGCCCAGTGCGGTAATCGTGCCGGCTGCTTCAAGGCCCAGCCCGCTGGGCAGATCAATCGGGTAAAGTCCGCCGCGATGATAGGTGTCGATGAAGTTAAGCCCGATAGCGCTGTGTTGGATCAGGACTTCGCCCGGGCCGGGGTTCGGGATGTCCCCTTCAACCCATTCGATTACTTCGGGGCCACCGAGCTGGCGAATTTCAGCGCGCAAACAGGTCATCATTTCTGCCCTTTCTAAAGGCTACATACGGGTCTGATCAGCGTCCGCCTCTTCGCGCAATTTGGTTACTGTTGCGCGGAGCTCGCGCCGGATCTGGACCCAAGCGATCAAGGCGAACAACACTGTGCCGCCAATCACATTGCCCAGCAAAGTGGGTAAAATGTTAGTCAGCGCCATCTCTGCCAGAGCGCCCTGACCCGACCATGCAAGCAGGAAGATTTCGCATGATCCCACAACCACGTGCGTGAAATCGCCGATGGCAATGACATAAATGATCAGGAAAACCAGCCCCAGAAAGCTCTCGCCAGAGCTGGGTCGCATCCATACCAGTGCAGCGATCAACAGACCTGAAGGCAATCCTTTGACCAACGATTCCATGAAGCCCATCGCAGCCACTTTCTCGCTGATATAGATCATCGCCTCCAGCGTCTCCGGCGTCACGACCGGTGTGAAGGCGAACAAAGCGGCCATGATCGCAGTGCCGATAAAATTGGCGCTCAGGCTGATCCCCCAGACACGCCCCAAATTACCCAGATTTCGCGCACTGGGGGCTGCGATTGTGGGCAGAACCGGGGTAATTGTGTTCTCTGTAAAAAGCTGCAGCCGGCAATAGATCACCAGTATGAAGCCGATTGTGTAGCCCATACTTTCAATCGCATAGCCAGCGGGCAGATCGTAGGTTTCGACATGCAGCGCGGCCTTGGCGATGAGTGAAAAGCTGATCAAAAAGCCCGCAGCGATGGCTGACCAGAACAACGAGATCGACGGACGCTGCATTTCTTCAATGCCTTCACGCGCCACTTCGATATAGATTTCGGGCGAAGAGAGTGACTCGCTTTCGCCTTCTTCAATGATTTCCTGTTCTTGCATGCATATCCGTGCTGGCGACGCTCAAAGCTGCGCCTCATGCATTCAAGCGTTGGGATGGGCAAATGTTCCGAGAATCACCCTTGGTTGAGCAAGCGCCCGGCGACCGCATCCAGCTTGGCAATCAGGTTTGGATCATGCTTGTCAGGCGCTGTGATGACCGCATCTTCCAGCGCATAATCAATCGGCGAAGCCTGCCGGCCATCGGGCAATGCGTTGACGAAACGTACAATCGCATCGCGTGCTATCTGGCTGTTGATCTGCATCTGCGCAACCACTTGCCCCACGTCGACTGCTTCGCCGTCTCGCCAGCAATCATAGTCGGTTACCATGCCAATCAGCGCGTAAGGCAGCTCCGCCTCACGCGCGAGCTTGGCCTCAGGCATCGCGGTCATCCCGATCACATCCGCGCCCCACTCTCGGTACATGCGGCTTTCTGCGCGGGTCGAGAATTGTGGCCCTTCCATTGCGAGATAAGTCGATCCGGTTGCAACCTTGCCTTTGGCTGATTTGAACGCCTTGGCGGCCATTTCGGAAAGGCGAGCACAAACCGGATCAGCCATCGAAACATGCGCAACCAGGCCGGTGCCGAAAAAGCTGTTCGGCTGGCGGTTAGTGCGATCAATGAATTGCTCAACAATGGCGAAGCGGCCCGGTTCGATTTCTTCGCGCAGGGATCCGACTGCCGAGATCGCCAGGATATCGGTGCAGCCCGCACGCTTGAGAACGTCGATGTTAGCGCGAGCATTAAGCTCGCCCGGGCTGATCGGGTGACCACGGCCATGGCGTGGCAGGAACCGCACCCGCACATCGCCGATACGGCCGCACAGCACTTCGTCCGATGGCTTGCCCCAAGGGCTTTCGATCGCAATCCACTGTGCGTCTTCAAGCCCCTCGATGGCATATAGCCCCGATCCGCCGATGATCCCGATTGTCCACGGGCTGGTCATTTAGTCTTCCCCTGCACGCCTTGGCATATGGTTTAAGGCGCTATGCCGCGCGAAGGCAAAGATAAAGTTAGCAAACGGCTATCAGGCGATATCAAGGGGTTTAGGCACCGCTTTTCGGATGAAAGCTTCCGCCTTCGCAAAGGGACCGGCAATCGATTCGCGCGCCTGCATGCGTTTCTGGTGAGCCGCCAGCGCCGGATAAGCGTCAAGCGGCGCGTGCGCCGCCAATGTCATCTGCATCAAGCAGGTCGTGACGGTGATATCCGCGATCGACAGCGCGTCTCCGGCATAGAATTCACCGTCGCCCAGTGCGCTGTCGAGATAGGCAAGGATGGGCGGCATCTTTTCCGCCCAGGTCGCGCGCGCTGTGTCGAGGTCAGGCTCTTTTCCGTTCATGGCAGCAAAGGCGATCGCGCGAAATATGCCCAATCCACCAGTCGCAGCCAGATGGCTGTCGGCATATTCCTCGATCCACAATGCGCGGCCATAGGCATAGGGGTCAGCCGGGTAAATCGGGACGTCCGGGTGCTTCTTCTCGATATAACCACAGATCGCGGAACTATCGGCGATTGTGCCCGGAATGCCTTCTTCAGCGATAGAGCGGTCGCGCAGCACCGGAATACGCTTCAATGGCGAAATTGCGCGGAACCAGTCAGGCGGATCGAAGACGTTTACCGATTCCAACTCGAAATCGACACCCTTCTCGATGCAGACCGCTGCGGCCTTGCGGACAAAGGGTGAAACGGGGCTGCCGTAGATGACGAGATCGGCCATCGAAAAAATTCCTCTCTTGCTCCATTGCGTGATCGCCACTCTGCGACATTCAGTTGCATAGCGCAATGGATAGGAGCGCAACGCGCCGTCGCAGTCTATTCTGTCCGAATTCGTTTGCCCTTGGGACAGGGACGTCCCATCTTGGCGACTCGAGACTTTCAATTCGCTAATGGAGAGAGGCCCTCAAATGGCTACGCAATATAAGAACCTGATCAACGGACAGATGATCGAAACCGGTGAGTGGTGCGATGTCGTCAATCCCGCGAATGAAGAGGTTATCGGCCAGGTGCCGAAATGCGGTAAAGACGAGCTGGACCAGGCGGTTGCCGCTGCGCGTGCAGCATTCAAGACCTGGAAGAATACCAGTTTTGAAGAACGTCAGGCTGCGTGCATGGCGATTTCAGGCGCGATCAAGGAAAACGCGGAAGAGCTCTATCGTTTGCTGACCAGCGAACAGGGCAAACCGCATGAGCAAGCCAAGGGCGAGATTTTCGGGGCTGCTGGCATGTCGGCTGCGCAATCGACGCTGAAGTTGGAAGACGTAATCAACGAGGACTCTGACGAACGGCTGAGCCGCACCCGCCGCGTACCGGTGGGCGTGGTTGGCGGCATCGTGCCGTGGAACTTCCCGGTCATGATGGCGGTGCAAAAGATTGTGCCAGCGCTGATGAGCGGTTGCACCATTGTGCTCAAGCCGTCGCCCTTCACCCCGCTTACCACGCTACGCATTGCAGAGCTGATCGCGGACAAGGTGCCAGCGGGCACGGTCAACATCATCACGGGTGAAGAGTCGCTTGGGCCGCTGATCACCAGCCATCCGGATATCGACAAGGTCACGTTCACCGGTTCGACCGCAACGGGCAAGAAGATCATGGAAGGCGCGAGCGCTGACCTGAAGCGGATTACGCTTGAGCTGGGCGGCAATGACGCCTCGATCGTGATGCCGGACGCGGACCCCAAGAAAATTGCCGAGCAGATCTTCTGGTCAAGCTTCTCAAACGCAGGTCAGATCTGCGTCGCGGCCAAACGCATCTATATCCATGAGGATATCTATGACGAACTGGCAGCAGCTCTGGCAGAGTACGCCAAGACCGTGAAGGTGGGTGACGGATCGGAACAAGGCACCGGTGTCGGACCGATCCAGAACAAGAAGCAATATGATCGCGTGCTGGAACTGATCCAGGATGCGAAAGACAATGGCTATAATTTCCTGGTTGGCGGTGACGCGGGCGATCCGTCAGGCACCGGCTATTACGTGCCGATCACAATCCTCGATAACCCGCCGGAGGACGCCCGGATCGTGGCAGAGGAGCAGTTTGGCCCGGTCATGCCGCTGATGAAATTCTCTTCAGAAGAGGAAGTGATCGAACGCGCTAACAACTCGGACTACGGTCTTGCCGGGGCGGTCTGGACTGCAAACCCTGAGAAAGGTGTCGAGATTGCAGAGAAGCTCGAGACAGGCACAGTGTGGGTCAACGAATACCTCCACCTGTCTCCTTTCGCGCCGTTTGGCGGGCACAAGCAATCGGGCTTCGGCGCTGAGTACGGGCTCGATGGCCTGAAGGAATTCACCTATCCGCAGGTGATCACCGTCAAGAAGGACAATGTCCCCGCTTAAGCCGAGGTGAGTGGGGGAGACATCACTGTGATTGAAGGGGGCCTGACCCGTGCACTGGCACGGGTTGGGCTCTCTGCACCTTCGGGCCTCGCGCGGCTGACCGGCGGCGCGACGATGGAGAGCTGGCGGTTCTCAACGAGCGGTGAGGGCTATGTCCTGCGCCGCGCGCCCAGCCTGGAATTTATTGCCGAACGCCCGATGAGCCATGCCGGTGAAGCGGCGGTGATCGAGGCTGCCCGCAAAGCTGGTGTGACGGCGCCTGAAGTGCTGACGGTGCTCGAAGAAAGTGACGGGATCGGGAGCGGGTTCATCATGCGCGCGCTGCCCGGCACGCCCAATCCCAAAGAGATACTGGCAATGGAGGGCGCAGACACAATCTTGCGCCAAGCCGCACGCGACCTCGCTCGCATCCATTCATTGAAGCGCGAGGACCTGCCCGCCGATGTGCCGGTGATGGATTACCGCGCGGCGATTGCCGATTTGCGCGCGCAGTTCGAGGAAGCGGGCGGCGACCGCCCGATCATCGCGCTGGGCCTCAAATGGTTGGAGGACAATTGCCCTGAGCCTTGCGAGCCAGTGCTCAACCATGGCGATTACCGCATGGGCAATATCCTGGCCGATAATGACCAACTGACGGGCGTGCTCGATTGGGAGCTGGCGCATTTCGGCGATCCACATGAGGACCTCGCTTTCGGCTGCATGGCGGTGTGGCGTTTCGCGCGATATGACCGGCCTGCGCTAGGATTGGGATCGCTGGAGGATTACTTCGCTGCCTACGAAGCCGAGAGCGGGCGGACTGTTGACCGCGAGCGTTTCCGTTACTGGCTGATCCATCGCACCGTATGGTGGGCGATGGGTTGCCTGCGCTGCGCCAAGGTATGGCGCGATGGCTCCGACCGGATGCTCGAACGGGTGGTGATCTCGCGGCGCACGAGCGAGCAGGAATTGGATCTGCTGATGCTGCTGGAGGAAGATGCGCCTGAGGAAGAACGTGCGCTACCCGCGGAACCGATGATCGAGCCTGGTGAGACCCACGGTGAAGCAACTAGCGGAGAGATTGCGGTTGCGATTTCCGAATGGCTCGAAATGCTCAAACCTCTCATGCAAGGGCATAACCGCTTCCAACTCGCGGTAGCACGCAATGCATTGGGCATGATTGCGCGCGATGATGATATCGTCCCGCGAGTGACTGAGCCTGACCTCGCTCAAGCCATTCTCGTCGGGGAAGAAACGCTTGCTAGCCCTGGCCTGCTGCGCGAACTCAAGGAGGCGGCGCTGGAAAAGGTAATGGCGGACGTTCCGAAGTATCCGGCGCTTGCAGTCGCCATGAAGAAATGGACTGGAGAGGAGTAACCCATGGATTTCACTATCCCGCAGGCGCTCGAAGACTATTACGCCGAGCTAGAGAAATTCATCGCGGACGAAATCACCCCGCTTGAGCAGCAGGATGACAACATTCGCTTCTTCGATCACCGCCGAGAATGGGCGCGCACCAATTTCGAGGAAGGTGGCTTGCCGCGTCACGAGTGGGAAGAACTGCTGATCGAAGCCAAGCGCCGCGCGGATAAAGCCGGGCACTGGCGGTTTTCCGCGCCCAAGAAATACGGCGGCAAGGACGGCACCAACCTGTGGATGGCGGTGATCCGTGACCGTTTTGCGCAGCGCGGGCTGGGATTGCACAACGACTTGCAGAACGAGCATAGCATTGTTGGTAATTTCCCCTTCGTCGAGATGTTCGAGCAATGGGGCACTGAGGAGCAGAAACAGGAGTTCATCCTCGGTGGGTTCGAAGGGACAAGGCGGGTGGCCTTTGGCCTGACCGAAGCGAACCATGGATCCGATGCAACGCATATGGAAACCCGCGCTGTGCGTGAGACGCGCGACGGGGTCGATGGCTGGCTGATCAATGGCGAGAAGATGTGGATCACCGGAATGCATGTCGCGACGCATTGCGCGATGTTCTGCCGCACCAGCGGCCAAGATGGCGATGCCAGCGGGATCACCTGCCTGCTTGTTCCCAACCCGACCGAGGGACTGGAGATCGAAGAGTGGATGTGGACCTTCAACATGCCCACCGATCACCCGCGCCTCAGCGTCAACAATGTTTGGGTGCCCGAAAGCGCGATGCTGGGCATCGAGGGGCGCGGGCTGGCCTTGGCGCAAAGCTTCGTCCACCAGAACCGCATCCGTCAGGCCGCATCATCGCTCGGTGCGGCGCAATTCTGCGTCAATGAAAGCGTGAAATATGCGCGGCAGCGCAAGCCGTTCGGCGAAGAGCTGGCCAAGAATCAGGCGATCCAGTTCCCGCTGGTAGAGCTGGCGACCCAATGCGAGATGCTGCGTCTGCTGATCTACAAGACCGCGTGGGAAATGGACAATATGCCGCATGAGGAGATCGAGAAGACAATCTCTGACAAGGTCAGCATGTGCAACTACTGGGCGAACCGGCTGGTGTGTCAGGCAGCGGACCGCGCGATGCAGGTGCATGGCGGGATCGGCTATTCGCGGCACAAACCGTTCGAGCATATTTATCGCCACCACCGCCGCTATCGCATCACCGAAGGCGCGGAGGAAATCCAGATGCGCAAGGTGGCGGCCTATCTGTTCGGCTATCTCGGGCCGAAACGGGGGCAGTTCGGCTAGACGCTAACCCACAAAGCGTGTCGCTTCGCCTTCGCGGGTGCCTGCCCTGGCGAGCACGTAAAGCAGCGTCCCCACCCCTGCCAGCATCCCGGTCGACAGCGCGGCGTCGAGCGGCACCTGCAAGGTCATCCAGATCGTGCCGATGCCTGCCACGGCGATGATCGCGTACCAGCGTACACCCATCGATTGCGCCACCCGGCCTTCGCCGCGCTGCCACAGGATGATCAGCGCCAGGATACAGGCGATGATGAATATCTGCTCAGACGCCACCAGCATGGTCGCGAGATCCGCGAATGTGCCTGACGCAGCCAGCGCCGCGACGACGCTGCCAAAGAAGACAATTGCCATCGACGGCGTTTGGAATCGTGGTGAAACATGGGCGAAGACCGGCGGCAGAAGACCCCGCCGCCCCATGCCGAACAAGACGCGCGGGATGACCAGGAAACCCGCCAGCTGGTTGGTCGCGATCGAGAAGATCGCTGCCAGGCTGATCATCGTGATGCCGGCCTGCCCGAACAAGGCTTCGCCCATCGCCGCGAGCGGAATATCGGAGTCGGCCTGCGGGATCGCTGTGCCGGCATACGCCAGCTGAATCATCGCATAGAGCACGGCCACAAAACCAAGGCTGAGAAATATTGAGCGATAGATCGTGGTGGTCGGCGCCTTCGTCTCGCCAGCCGAAATTGCCGAAAGTCCGACGCCCGAAAAAGCATAGGCGAGCAGGATTGCGATCGATTCCACCTGGCTGAACTCGGGCAAGCTGACGCCAGCGGGAACGCCAGTGGTGGCAAGGCCGTAGATGGTGAGCAAAAGGATCGGTGAGAGCTTGAGCACCGTCCCCACCCACATGGCGCCGATCGTGCGCCGCATTCCGATGACAGTTGCCAGTGTTGTCAGCGCAATCAGGGCGATGACGGTTACCGGCCGGACCACATCACCACCAAAGACCGGGAACAGCGCGGCGAGATACGCAACCAGCACGTGAAAATTGGCCGCGCGGCCAGCAAAATTCGCACAGACTACGAACCAGCCAACCTGAAAGCCGACGAAACGCCCGAAGACGTGCTCGGCATAGAGCTGCGGCCCGCCCGATTGTTCGAACATGGTCGATAGCTTGGCAACGATGCTGGCGAGACAGGCATAGGCAAGCGCAAAGCCGATGATGGCAACGGGGGCGAAACTGCCCGCACCCGCGTAGAGCAAGGCAGGCAGCGCAAAGATCCCGGCTCCAATCGCGGCGTTGATATTGATCAGTACCGCGCCTGCAAGCCCGATTGCGCGCGGCGGTGTTGCCAACTGTGTTTGCGACATGCGCGCCATTCTCCCTGCGCATCGCACAGTGACGCAAACCTTCGTCGAGTCAATCAGGTCTTTCGTGTCTTCGCGCTGGAATAATCTTTCCGGCCCGCTAGTGTCCCGCCCAACAAAAAAGGGGACTCACCGATGCGCCGTCATTTCACCACCACCCGCACTCTTACCGCCGCACTTCTGGCCGGAGCTGCGATGGCTGCAAGCCCGCTCACCGCGCAAGAGGCGGATGCTGCCAGCGAAGAGGCCGCTGAAGAACAGGACCCCAAGTGGGACATCAGCGCACCTAACGGTGCGACGATCCGCCAAGTCGCGATCAATACTGACGAGGGCACCTGGATGGATGTCGATGTTTCTCCTGATGGACAGACGATTGCCTTCACCATGTTGGGCGATATCTACACCATGCCGATTTCCGGTGGCACGCCGACGCGAATTTCCGAAGGCATGGCATGGGAAGTGCATCCGCGCTTTTCCCCCGATGGCAGCCGAATTGCCTTCACTTCGGACCGTGGCGGCGGTGATAATATCTGGGTGATGAATGCCGACGGGTCGGACAAGCGGCAGGTCACGAAAGAGGATTTCCGCCTCTTGAACCAGCCGACATGGAGCCCCGACGGGCGCTTTATCGTCGCGAAAAAGCATTTCACCACCGGACGCTCGCTCGGCACGGGCGAGATCTGGATGTACCACGTCTCTGGCGGCGGTGGCGTGCAATTGGTCAAGCGTGCCAGCGAAGCTTTGCAAAAGGAACTGGGCGAGCCGATTTACGCGCCCGATGGCAGCACGATTTACTACACGCGCAACACCACCCCGGGAAACACCTTCATCTACGCGCAGGATTCCAACAGCGGCATCTTCGCAATTGAGCGCTATGACATCGCGACAGGTGAAGTGACGACAGCGGTCGACGGTTATGGCGGCGCGGTGCGCCCGGCACCTTCGCCGGATGGCAAGGAAATCGCCTTTGTCCGGCGCGACAAGGACCAGAGCCAGCTGTGGATCAAGAATATCGCCAGCGGCGAAGAGCGTATGATCTATGGCGAGCTGGACATGGACATGCAGGAAACCTGGGCGGTGACCGGGGTCTATCCCAACATGGACTGGACACCCGACGGCAATTCCATCGTATTCTGGGCTGGTGGCAAGATCCGCCGGGTCAATGTAGACGGCAGCGGCGCTGCCGTGATCCCGTTTGCGATCAATGATACACGCGGAGTAGCTGATGCGCCGCATCCCGCGATCGAAGTGTCTCCAGACCGTTTCACCACCACTATGCCGCGTTTTGCTACGATCAGCCCAGACGGCGGCCATGTGGTCTTCGAAAGCCTGGGCAAACTCTATACCAAGAGCTTCCGCGGGCGCGACTACCCCACCCGATTGACCCGCGAGAGCGGTGACAAGCTTGAGTTATGGCCTGCTTATAGCCGCGATGGCAGCAAGCTCGCCTATGTGAGTTGGAGCGATGAAGGGCTGGGCGAAATCGTGGTTGCCGATGCGAATGGCCGCAATCCACGGGTGATTACCAGCCAGCCCGGACATTATGCGGTGCCCCGTTTCAGCCCCGATGGCCGTACTGTTGTGTTTGAAAAGCGCAGCGGTGGCTATCTGACCGCTCCCGAATACTCGGAGAACCCCGGTATCTATGCGGTCAGCGCGAGTGGCGGCATGCCAACGCTGGTCACCCGCAGCGGGTCCGACCCGCAATTCGGCGACGCCAATGACCGCTTGTTCCTGACCCGCTTCGGCGGTGACAAATTGTCGCTGGTTTCAATGGACCTGGATGGCGAGGACGAGCGAACCCATGCCGAGGGTGATCTGGCCAGCGAATTCCGCGTATCGCCCGACGGGCAAACTGTAGCATTTCGCCAGAATTACGAAGTTTTTGCGATGCCGCTGATGCCAGGCGGCAAACCCGTCAGTGTCAGCGAAAAGGGCGGCTCCGTCCCGGTCACCAAGGTCAGCGAAGGCGGCGCAGATTACATCGGCTGGTCACGCAGTGGCGCGATGATCAACTGGTCAATCGGCCCGATGCTGAAGACCGCGCAAGTGGCGGACCTGTTCCGCGACGCGCCCAAGAGCGACGACGATGACAGCGAAGGATTCTCCCCACCAGATATCGGCGTTCCACTGGCGCTGACGGTTGATGCGGCGAAGCCAAATGGCACAGTTGCACTGACTGGCGCGCGCGTGTTGACGATGACGGGCGAAGGCGCGGGAGCGATCGATAACGCGACTATCGTCATCAGCGGTGACCGGATCAGCGCGGTTGGCCCAGCGGGCGAAACCGCGATCCCCGATGGCGCGACAGTGGTCGATGTTACAGGCAAGGTGATCATGCCGGGCCTGGTCGATGCGCATGCGCACGGTCCATACGGCACCGGCGATCTGATCCCGCAGCAAAACTGGACCTTGCTTCAGGATCTGGCGATGGGGGTCACCACGATCCACAACCCGTCTTCCAGCGCCAGCATGGTCTTTGCGGCGGCGGAGCGCCAGCAGACCGGTCTGATCACCGCTCCCCGCATCTTCTCGACCGGAGAGATTATCTACGGCGCGAAGGCGCCGGGATTTTACGCCCGGATTGATAGCTATGATGATGCCCTGGCCCATGTCCGCCGGATCAAGGCGCAAGGCGGCATTTCGGTGAAAAACTATAACCAGCCACGTCGCGAGCAGCGCCAGATGGTGGCGCGAGCCGCGGCAGAGGAAGGCATGCTGGTGGTGGCCGAAGGTGGTTCGCTGTTCGGGATGGATATGAATCTGGTCGCGGACGGCAACTCCACCGTCGAGCACAATGTGCCGGGCGAATATTTCTACGAGGATGTACTGCAATTCTTCGGCCAGTCGCAAACAAACTACACCCCGACTCTGACGGTGACTTACGGCGGCTTGGCAGGTGATCCCTATTGGCGTCAGGCGACTGACGTGTTTGCCAACCCGTTGATGGTCCACACCCCGCCCAAACAGTTGCTGGCAGCCACAGCGCGCCGCACCAAGGCGCCTGACTGGGCATTTGTGGATGACGATGCCGCGCGCGAAGCGGCCAAGTTGGCGAAGCGCGGGGTGCGGGTCAGCATCGGTGCGCACGGCCAGCAGGCCGGGACCGCTGCACATTGGGAACTGTGGAGCTTTGCCCGCGGCGGAATGAGCGCAGTTGAAGCCTTGCGCGCGGGCACGATTGAGCCGGCGCATTCGCTGGGCATGGCAGATGACATCGGCTCAATCGAAGCAGGGAAGCTGGCGGATCTTGTGGTGCTGACCGCTGATCCGAGTGTTGATATACAGAACTCGGACGACATCGAGCAGGTCATGCTGGGAGGACGTTTGTACGACGCTAAGACCATGAACGAGGTCGAGACGGGGACCAGCGAACGCCGCACATACTGGTGGGAGTGAGTGGCTCCCGCTACAAAACAAAATTAGTTTCCGTTGTAACTTTCTTGCCGCTGCGGTATGGAGGCTGTTGTACGTCATTCGAGTCTTTTGAAGAGGTTCCCCCATGCTCGTCGGTGTCCCAAAGGAAATCAAAAACCACGAATACCGTGTCGGCCTGACGCCCGAGGCGGCGCGCGAATACATCGTGTGCGGGCACCAGGTCATCGTCGAAAGCGGCGCAGGACTGGGCATCACCAAGACCGATGATGACTATCGCGCCATCGGGGCAGACATCGTCGACAGTGCCGAAGAGGTGTTCGCACGCGCCGAGATGGTGGTGAAGGTCAAGGAACCGCAGCCGAATGAATGGGTGCAGCTGCGCGAAGGGCAAATCCTGTTCACTTACCTGCATCTTGCGCCAGATCCCGAGCAGGCCAAGGGCCTGATGGAAAGCGGCGTTTCAGCGGTCGCATATGAGACCGTAACGGATCGCGACGGCGGACTGCCGCTGCTCGCTCCGATGAGCGAAGTTGCCGGACGTCTCTCGATCGAAGCGAGCGCGCAGGCGAGCCACAAGGTCAATGGCGGGCGCGGAATTCTGATGGGCGGCGTGCCGGGCGTCCTGCCGGCAAAGGTCGTGGTGATTGGTGGCGGCGTTGTTGGGACGCAAGCCGCGCGCATGGCGGTGGGCCTGGGCGCGAATGTCGAGATCCTCGACCGTTCTCTGCCGCGCATTCGCGAGCTTGACGATATGTTTCAGGGCCGCGTCACAACACGCTATTCCAACGCTGGCACGATTGAGAACGCGATTACCGACGCAGACGTCGTGGTGGGCGCGGTGCTGATCCCCGGTGCCTCTGCGCCGAAACTGGTGACCCGCGACATGCTTGGCCTGATGCAGCACCGCGCGGTGCTGGTCGATGTGGCGATCGATCAGGGCGGATGTTTTGAAACGTCGAAGCCGACCACGCATGAAGACCCGACCTATCTGGTAGACGACATCATCCACTATTGCGTCGCGAACATGCCAGGTGCGGTTCCACACACCTCCAGCTATGCGCTCAATAACGCGACACTTCCGTTCGGATTGGCTCTGGCCCAGCACGGTATCGCAGCGTGCGAGCGTGACCCGCACCTGAAGCCGGGCCTGAACGTGCACGGCGGCAGAATCGTCAATGAAGCGGTTGCGGAAAGCCTCGGTTTCAGCTGATGCTTGGGGCGTGCGGGCAAGGCGTTCTATGCCCGCCAATAACTGAACTGCATTTACAGATATAAAAGAATCTTTATATCCTCGGTTTCGATGCAGATCGAGGCCATCATCAAGTCACTTGCTGACCCCACGCGCCTGCGCATCATGCGCCTGTTGGCGGCGATGGAATTGGCGGTGGGCGAGCTGGCTCAAGTGCTCGAGCAAAGTCAGCCGCGCGTCTCGCGCCATGTTGGTATTCTGTGCGATGCCGGTTTGGCAGAGCGCCGCCGCGAAGGCAGCTGGGTATTCCTTCATACGCCCAGCATAGCTGAAGACAACGCGCTGCTTGATGCGATTATCCACCTCCTTGCGACCGCCGAGCGAGAGGATGCGGGTTTTGCCAGGCAATGCCTTGAAGACCGACGTCAGTTAGCCGCGATACGCGCCGCTCGCGAAAAGACCGCGCAAGCATACTTCACGCGCCACGCCGGTGAATGGGACGAACTGCGTCAGTTGCATAGTTCGGACGCGCAGGTCGAGAAAGCGCTGGTCGAAGCCTTGGCCGAGGCGAATCTGGGGGACCTGCTCGATATCGGGACAGGCACCGGGCGGATCGCAGAGCTGCTGTCAGATGGTGCCAGCAAGGTCACCGCGCTCGACAAAAGCCTTGAGATGCTCAAGCTCGCGCGCGCCAAGCTGCAGCATCTGCCGGCCGGCAAGGCAGAGCTTGTTCCAGGTGACTTCACCGATCTGCCTTTTGCTGAAGCGCAATTTGACACGGTGGTGCTGCATCAGGTGCTGCACTTCGCACAGGAGCCGGAGCTTGTACTGCAAGAGGCGGCACGGGTGACGCGGCCCGGCGGACGGATCGCAATCGTGGATTTCGCGGCGCACAACCATGAGGAATTGCGGACCCTCTATGCTCACGCCAGACTTGGCTTTGCGGATAACCAGATCAAGCAGATGCTGCGCGACGCAGGCTACACCGCGAAAGCGCCGGTCGCGCTTGAAGGCGGGGAACTGGTGGTGAAGATCTGGATTGGTCAACGCAAAGGCGCGCAGACGGCCAAGGTACAACCTAAGGAACACACGGCATGAGCCCGACGCTTGATCAAATGCATGAAGCGCGCACCGCGCTCGACAGCCCGCTGTTCAAAGGGCTGCCGGGCGATATCGACGTGTCGTTCGAATTCTTTCCGCCCAAGACGGAGAAGATGGGCGAAACACTGTGGAAGAGTGTCGAAACGCTGAAGCCGCTTGGCCCGCGCTTCGCGTCGGTCACTTATGGCGCAGGTGGCTCAACGCGTGAACGTACGCACGAGCAAGTCGTGCGAATCCAGACTGAAGCAGGCATTCCCGCCGCTGCCCACCTCACTTGCGTTGCCGCGACCAAGGAAGAAGTGAATGAGGTCGCACGACATTACTGGGAGAGCGGCATTCGGCATATCGTTGCGCTGCGCGGAGATGCACCCGATGGCGGCGGTCAGTACACCCCGCATCCGGGCGGCTATGCCAATGCGGTCGAGCTGATCGCAGGATTGAAAGAGGTAGCTGATTTCGAGATCTCGGTCGCGGCATACCCAGAGGTTCACCCGGACAGCCCCGACGCGCAAAGCGACTTGGACAATCTCAAGGCGAAGTTTGACGCCGGGGCGACCCGTGCGATCACGCAGTTTTTCTTCAACACCAAATGCTTCTTCGAATTCCGTGACAAGGCGGCGGCAGCGGGCATCAAAGGCGAAATCGTGCCGGGAATCATGCCGGTCGTCAGCTTTGCCGCGGTCCAGCGGATGAGCGGGCTGTGCGGCACGGATATCCCTCATTGGATGGAGGGACTTTTCGAAGGGCTGGATGACCGCCCCGAAGCGCGCCAGCTGGTCAGCGCAACCATCGCGGCTGAATTGTGCCGCAGGCTTTATGCGGGTGGTGTGCGTCAGTTCCACTTCTACACCTTGAACCGGGCAGAGCTGAGCTATGCGATCTGCCATATGCTGGGCATGCGCCCGAAGGCAGGCCTGTAATGGCAAACGCAAAAGAAAGACTGGAGGAAGCAGCTGCCGCGAGCATCCTGATCAAGGATGGCCCCTATGGCACCGCGATCCAGAATGCGAAGCTGAGCGCGGAAGAATACGCAGGCGATACCGGTCTGACGCAGGATCAGAAAGGCAATAATGACCTTGTCAACCTGACTCAGCCACACGTGATCCGCGCTATCTGTGATCAATACATTGCGGCGGGCGCAACCGTGCTGGCAACCAATACCTTCAACGCCAATCGCATCAGCCAGGCGGATTATGGCGCGGAGGGAGTGGTGCATGAAATCAATGTCTCCGCAGCCAAGATCATCCGCGAGGCCTGCGAAGAAGCGACAGCAAGGGACGGCAAACCGCGCTTCGTTTGCGGCGCAATGGGTCCGACCAACAAGACCCTCTCTCTGTCCCCCAATGTCGAAGACCCGGGTTTTCGCGAAGTCACGTTTGATGAAGTGAAAGACGTCTATCGTGAACAGGCAGCGGCGCTGATTGAAGGTGGCGCAGATTTCATCCTGATCGAAACTGTATTCGACACGCTCAACTGCAAAGCTGCGATCATGGCGGTGAAGGAGCTGGAGGCAGAGCGAGGCGAAGACATACCGCTGATGATCTCGCTGACGTTGACCGACTTGTCCGGCCGCAACCTGTCTGGCCATACGGTGGAGGCGTTCTGGCACGCTGTGCGCCATGCCAAGCCGGTCACCATCGGGCTTAATTGCAGTTTCGGTGCGGATCAGCTCCGCCCGCATGTGCAATTGCTTAGCGGCATCGCCGACACGCTGCTGATGGCTTACCCCAACGCAGGGCTGCCCAACGAGCTGGGCGAATATGACGAGCTGCCCGAGACCACCGCTCATTTGGTCAAGCAATGGGCCGAAGGCGGTAGGGTGAATATCCTGGGCGGTTGCTGCGGATCGACGCCCGAACATATCGCAGCGGTTGCCAAAGCTGTGGCACCCTACAAACCGCGCGCCGTACCGGCCCTCGATAGCGGTATGCGGCTGGCCGGACTCGAACCCTTTACGATTGCGGCCTGATGACTGATCAAACAACAGCACGCTTCGTCAATATCGGCGAACGCACAAATGTGACCGGCTCTGCCCGGTTCAAGAAGCTGATCATGGCGGGCGATTACGCCACCGCTGTCGAAGTCGCGCGACAGCAAGTCGAGAACGGCGCGCAGGTGCTCGACGTCAATATGGACGAAGGCCTGCTCGACGCGGTCGAAGCGATGACCACTTTCCTCAAGCTGATCGCTGCCGAGCCGGACATCGCGCGCGTTCCGGTGATGATCGACAGTTCCAAATGGGAAGTGATCGAGGCAGGCCTAAAGTGCGTATCAGGCAAGCCGATCGTCAATTCCATCTCGATGAAGGAAGGTGAGGAAGAGTTCCTGCGTCACGCGCGCCTGTGCATGCTTTATGGCGCGGCGGCGGTGGTCATGGCCTTCGATGAAACAGGTCAGGCCGATACCAAGGAGCGCAAGGTCGAGATCTGCACCCGCGCTTACAAACTGCTGACCGGGATAGGTTTTCCGCCTGAAGACATCATTTTCGACCCCAATATCTTCGCGGTGGCGACCGGGATCGAAGAGCATGATCGCTATGGGCTCGATTTCATCGAAGCGGTGCAAGAGATCAAGGCGGCATGTCCGCATGCCAAAACCAGCGGCGGGCTGTCGAACCTCTCTTTCAGCTTCCGTGGCAATGAGACCGTTCGCCGGGCCATGCATTCGGTGTTCCTCTACCACGCGATCCCCGCCGGGCTCGACATGGCAATCGTCAATGCGGGCCAGCTCGACATTTATGACGATATCGACGGTGAGCTGCGCGAGGCGTGCCAGGATGTGATCCTGATGCGTCGCCCTGACGCGACCGAGCGGCTGATTGACCTAGCTGAGAGCTACAAAGGCAAATCCGTCGCGGACGAAAAAGCCGCCGAAGAATGGCGCGGCTGGGCAGTCGAGAGGCGGCTTGAGCATGCGCTGGTCAAAGGCATCGACGCGCATGTCGTCGAAGACACGGAAGAAGCCCGCGCCGCGCTCGCTGCCAATGGCGGCCGCCCGATCGAAGTGATCGAAGGCCCGCTGATGGACGGGATGAACGTTGTTGGTGACCTGTTCGGCAGCGGCAAGATGTTCTTGCCGCAAGTGGTCAAAAGCGCGCGCGTGATGAAGAAAGCGGTCGCGCATCTCATCCCCTTTATCGAGGCCGAGAAGGATCTGCTGCCCGAGGAAGAGCGCAAGGCCAAAGGCAAGATCGTGATGGCGACGGTCAAGGGTGACGTTCACGATATCGGCAAGAATATCGTTGGCGTAGTGCTTCAGTGCAATGGCTATGACGTCGTCGATCTGGGCGTGATGGTACCGTGGCAGGACATTCTCAAATCGGCCAATGACAACAAGGCGGATATGATCGGTCTTTCAGGACTGATCACACCGTCGCTCGATGAGATGGTGACGGTGGCGGAAGAAATGCAGCGCGCAGAAATGTCGATGCCACTGCTGATTGGCGGGGCGACCACCAGCAAGGTGCATACCGCGCTGAAGATCGATCCCGCCTATCCGGGGCCAGTGGTGCATGTGCTTGATGCAAGCCGCGCGGTGGGTGTGGCGAGCCGCCTGCTGTCGGATACACAACGCGACGAATTTGTGAGTGAAACCGCTAGCGAATACGCCAAGGTTCGCGAAGCGCGGGAAGGCAAATCGGCGAGCGTGCTGCTCAGTCTGGAAGAAGCGCGCGCCAATTATTACGATGCCTATCTCAGCGACAAACCTGCGCCACCTCTGCAACCCGGCGTGCATACCTTCGAAGACTGGGATCTGGCGGATTTGCGCGAGTATATCGACTGGACGCCTTTCTTCCGCGCATGGGAATTGCACGGCAATTATCCGGCGATCCTTGACGATGACGTGGTGGGCGAAACCGCGCGGCAGTTGAAAGCCGATGCGGATGCCATGCTCGACAAGATCGTGGCCGAGAAATGGCTCACTGCACGCGGCGTTGCAGGTTTTTGGCCGTGCGCGCGCGACGGCGATGATGTCACGATCCACCGGGTGAATCGTGAAGAGCACGTCGTGCTGCCATTCTTGCGCCAGCAGGTGAAGAAAAGCCGGGATCGCGCGAACATGTGCCTTGCAGACTTCATCGATCCCGCAGGTGACTGGATCGGTGGATTTGCGGTCGGTATTCACGGGATTGAGCCGCATTCGCAGCGCTTCCTTGAAGACAAGGACGACTATTCGGACATTTTGCTGAAGGCCTTGGCAGACCGCTTCGCGGAAGCCTTTGCCGAGCGGCTGCATCAGCATACCCGCATCGATCTGTGGGGTTATGCGCCCGATGAGCAGCTCACCAATGACGCGCTGATTAAAGAGCAATATCGCGGTATCCGCCCGGCGCCGGGTTATCCGGCCTGCCCCGACCACTCCTTGAAGGCGATCCTGTTCGAATTGCTCGATGCGGAAGAGAACGTCGGCCTGACGCTGACGGAGAATTTCGCCATGTATCCGACCGCGGCGGTCAGCGGTTTCTATTTCGGTCACCCTGAAAGCCAGTACTTCGGGGTCGCGCGGATTGGGCGCGATCAGCTGGAAGACTATGCGAAGCGGCGCGGGGTCGATATGGCGACGGCTGAACGATGGCTACGCCCGAATCTGGATTGAACCCGGAGATTGGACTCAACAGAGTCCAGCCTTCGCTGGCACATACATCGCGCTTTGCCTTGATTGGCGGGGCGCTACTTCTCGTTACATATGCGTTATGTTGGATTATTGTCCCGACAGAGGGCAATTTGCTGCGCCAACTGTGGTTTTTACCCGGAGTTGGCGTAACCGGCGCGATCATTGCTAATGCCAGCGGAACGGGCGGCGGCGTGGTTTTTGTGCCTGTTTTCAATGCGATGCGTGACCTTGGGGCGATGGATCTCGATCCGCTCGGAGTCACTGCGGTGTCCATGGGAATTCAGGCGTTCGGGATGAGTGTGGGCGCGCTGCGCTGGACGGATCGATTATATCACCAAAGGGTACCTGCGCCGCTTGAAGCGCAAACGCAGGTGCGCGATTACTGGCTTGTTTGCGGGCTGGTTCTGGTGCTGTCCGTACCTGCCTTGCTGGCCACCCAGCGACTGTTCGCCTTTGACGGGCAAGCGATCCTGCTGGGCTACAAGAGCTTCTCGATTGTGCTCGGTATCGCGCTGCTGATTGCCACCTGGACCTTCAATCGCGATGTTCCTGAGCGTACGCGGTTGGAGCCTGTCGACATCGTCGTGTTGGCGCTGATTGCGATCCCCGGTGGTGCGATCACGGCTCTGTTCTCGGTCGGCATTGGTGAGCTTGTCGCATTCTACCTCTTCCTGCGGCACTATCCGATATTGCTCAGCGTCGGGACGGCCTGCGTCATCTCTGCAGTGAGCGTCGCCGCAGGCCTCATCTGGCATATCGATGTCGGTACAGTGCAATGGGAAGTGGTGCTGCTCGCCGCGCCGGGCGCCATGCTGGGCGCGTTCCTTGCCCGGCCGATTGCGCTTTGGCTCGGCCCGCGAAAGCTGAAAACCTATGGTGCGATCTGGATTGTCGGTTCAGCACTGTATCTGCTGTGGTTGAACTGGTAAGAGGTTGACGATGTTCAGGAAATTCCTTGCAGCACCTCTCTTCGCATTGGCGGTATGCGCCAGCGCTCAAGAAGCACCCCAGCCAGCGACAGTGGTCGTCGCATTTGATCGCGAGAATATCCGGCCTCTGGTAGTAGAGGGCATAGCGGATCGTGCGAGTGGCCGCATGGTCGAGGCCTATGACCCGGTGCGGATCGCCAGCATCTCCAAGCTGATCATGGCCCTCGCAACTCTTCAACTGGTCGACGAGGGCAAGGTCGATCTAAACGCAGATGTTTCTGAGTATCTTGGATGGGAGGTGCGATCGCCCAATTTCCCCGAGGCCAAGGTGACACTGGCGCAATTGCTCAGTCACCGCTCAGGTCTGCGTGACAATGCGGGCTATGTCATTCCGCTGGGCGAGAGCTTGCAGGCCAAGCTGGCAGAGCCTGAAGCTTGGTACGCCGATGCGCCGCCGGGCGAAGCGCCATTTGAGTACGCCAATCTCGGCTCTCCGGTGGTAGCGACCGTACTTGAAGCGGCCACGGGGGAGCGGTATGACCGGATCATGGAGCGCACGGTCTTCGCACCGCTTGGTATCGAGGCGTGCCTCAACTGGATAGGATGCAGCGAAGAGCAGATCGCCAAGGCCGTTGTCCTCTACCGCGATACGGGTGAGGTCGCGCGCGACGATGTAGCTGACCTGCCGCCCAATTGCACGATACCCGTTGCCAAAGGCTTGGAATGCAGCCTCGAAGATTACGCGCCGGGCACCAACGCCTCTGTCTTTAGTCCGCAAGGCGGCGTGCGCATCGGGATGATGGATCTGGCGAAGATCGGGCAGGCCTTTCTACCGCTCAACTCGGAATTTCTCTCGGAAGCAGCGCAAAACGAGATTGCCATGCACATCGTTTTCAATGCTCCGGTGGGGCAGCAATTCTTTTGCGATTATGGCCTTGCCATGCATCAGATTGAGGTATCGGATGTTGAGTGTCAGGACAGGCTATTCAGCGACGGACTTGCACGCATCGGCCATGCCGGCGAAGCCTATGGGTTGCGATCCGGACTGTGGTATTCGCGCGCGACCAACAAGGGCTTTGCCTATTTTACCACCGCTGTTCCTCCGCGCCAGTCGGCCGAGGATGAAGGCGGGTTTGACCCGCGCGAGATCGAGTTGATGGCCAGAGCGCAAAAACTGGCAGAGGAACTTCTCGTCGAAGATCGGTGAAAAACGCTGCACCGCACAATTGCGCAATTGACGCTTTCCCCTGAATAGCGCAGAGAAAATCCGCTGCTGCGGGAGCGATTCTGCAGACACATCAGCGGGAGAGTTCGTGAAGCCTCCGGGCCAAACGACGCCGAAGGAGCAACCACCCCGGAAACTCTCAGGCACAGGGACCGCGCTGTGATCGGCACTCTGGAAAGCGCCTTAGACTGATCGTTTGAGGCCACCGAAGGGGAAGGCCCGGCATTTGCCCGGCTAAGCTCTCAGGTCACCCGACAGAGGGGGTATGGAACAAGGCTTCAAGTCGAAGCGTTGCGCCTTCTGTGCGGGGACTAATGATTTGAGCGACGACCAAACCATCGAAGACATGCCTTTGGGCAAGCTGCCGCTTGATGCGTGGCACCGTGAACAGGGCGCGCGCATCGTGCCGTTCGCTGGCTATGAAATGCCGATCCAATATGAGGGCATCGTGGCCGAACATAACTGGACACGGACAAGCGCTGGCCTGTTCGACGTGTCGCACATGGGGCAGCTCACCGTGAAAGGAGAGAACGCGGGCGAAGAGCTGGAAAAACTGCTGCCAGGTGCAATCACCAGCCTGAAAGACGGGCGTATGCGGTATTCGCTGCTGCTGAATGAGGATGGCGGGATCATTGATGACCTGATGGTCACAAACACCGGGCCGCATTTTGCGTTGGTGGTGAATGGCGCGTGCAAGTGGGATGATATTGCGCATCTGCGTGAACATTTACCCGATGAAATCACGCTTACACAACACGACGACTTCGCATTGCTCGCGCTGCAAGGCCCGAAGGCTGGTGAAGTTCTTGAAGCACTGCTGCCTGGCACAGGAGTGCTCACCTTCATGACGGCTGGTCTGTTTGAGTGGGAAGGTGCCTACCTCTGGGTCAGTCGGGCTGGCTATACCGGCGAAGACGGGTTCGAGATTTCCGTGCCTGCGACGCACGTCACGCAGCTTGCTGAAGCGCTGGTTGCGGATGAACACGTCAAGCCGGTTGGGCTGGGCGCGCGAGACTCGCTGCGGTTGGAGGCCGGCTTGCCGCTTTACGGACATGATCTCACGACGGAAACTGACCCGGTCAGCGCCGACCTGATGTTCGCGCTGACAAAAAAGCGTCGCGAAGCAGGTGGCTGGATGGGCCATGACGCATTGGTGCCGGTGCTCTCGGATGGCCCGGCGACCAAACGCGTCGGCCTTACTCTGGATGGCCGTATGCCCGCTCGCGAAGGTGCAGAGGTTTTTTCCGGCGAGACAAAAGTTGGTATAGTGACCAGCGGCGGATTCTCGCCGACGCTCGGCGTTCCTATAGCGATGGCATATGTTGACATCGCGCACGCCGATGAGGGCTCTGCTCTGGAAATCGAAGTGCGGGGCAAACGCCTCGCCGCAACCGTTTCACCCATGCCGTTTGTGCCGCACCGTTATTATAGAGGGAGCTGATTGATGCCGCGTTTTTTCACTGATGAACACGAATGGATCGACGTTGAAGGCGATACCGCCACGGTTGGTATCACCGATTACGCGCAAGAACAGTTGGGTGACATCGTGTTTGTTGAGCTGCCCGATGTTGGAACCATGCTGGACAAAGCGGGCGATGCGGCCGTGGTCGAAAGCGTCAAGGCTGCCAGCGACGTCTATGCGCCGATCAGCGGCGAAGTAACCGAAGCCAATAGCGCGCTCGAAGATGACCCGGCACTGGTAAACACCTCGCCAGAGGAAGACGGCTGGTTCTTCCGCATGACCATCGGCGACAAATCGGAACTCGAAGGTTTGATGGACGACAAGGGCTACAAGGCATTTGTCGACGGGCTCTAAACCCCTAAAGGGAATTGATTGATGCGTTACCTACCCCTGACTGATGCCGATCGCGGCGAAATGCTTGCCAAAATCGGTGCAAGCACCATCGACGATTTGTTTGTAGATGTGCCTGAAGAAGCGCGGCTTGATGGTCCCATTCGCGGGCTGCCGATGCATGCCAGCGAAATGGCGGTCGAAAAGCATATGCGGCGGCTTTCCAAGAAGAACCTGGCGGCAGCGGACGCGCCGTTTTTCTTGGGGGCAGGGGCCTATCGCCATCACGTGCCGTCCAGCGTCGATACGATCATCCAGCGTGGTGAATTTCTGACGGCATACACGCCGTATCAGCCGGAAATTGCGCAGGGCACGCTGCAGATGCTGTTCGAATTTCAAACGCAGGTAGCGCGGCTGTATGGCTGTGCAGTGGCGAATGCGTCGCTTTACGATGGCTCGACTGCATGCTGGGAAGCGGTGGCGATGGCGAGCCGTGTCACGCGCAAGAATCGCGTCGTACTGTCAGGCGCGTTGCACCCGCACTACGCCGAAGTCGTCAAGACGATGGCGAAGTTCACCAATGACGAGATTGCCGGAGCAGAACCGGCGATTCAGTCCACGCCGGACAATGCCGGACTGATCGCTCGCATCGATGAAGAGACCAGCTGCGTGGTGGTTCAATATCCCGACATTCTGGGCCGCATCACCGACCTAACTGAAATTGCCGATGCCGCGCATGCCAAGGGCGCTCTGCTGGTAGTGGTGAATACAGAGCCGGTCGCGCTGGGCGCAATCAAGGCACCCGGCGACATGGGTGCGGACATCGTCGTCGGTGAGGGTCAGGCGTTGGGCGTGGGACTGCAATTCGGCGGGCCCTATCTGGGCCTCTTTGCTGTGCGCGATCCCAAGCATGTGCGCCAGATGCCGGGCCGCTTGTGCGGTGAAACTGTCGATGCAGAGGGCAAGCGCGGCTTTGTGCTGACGCTATCGACACGTGAGCAACATATTCGGCGCGAAAAGGCGACCTCCAACATCTGCACTAACAGCGGGTTGTGCGCGCTGGCGTTCAACGTGCACATGACATTGCTGGGCGAGAAGGGACTGCGGCAGCTCGCGGCAGAGAACCATCGCTTGACGTGTCTCGCGGCAGACAGGCTTGCGAAGGTGCCCGGCGTTTCCGTGCTCAATGACAATTACTTCAACGAATTCACACTGATGGTGGGGCAGGATGCGCGCGACGTGGTGCATAAGCTGGCAGCCAAAGGCGTGCTGGGCGGCGTTTCGCTCGGGCGCCTGTATCCGGGCGTTGAACGCTTGAGCGAAGGTTTGTTGGTCGCGGTTACAGAGACGACCAGCGAAGAGGAAATCGAAGCCCTTGCAACGGCTCTTGAGGAGGTGTTGTCATGAACGCGCCTAATCAGTCCGGGTGGAAGCCTGAAATGACACCCGCAAGCGAAGACGGCCTTCATAATGGCCCCGCAATTGTCACCGGAAATCGTGGGTTGATGCTGGAAGAACCGTTGCTGTTCGAGATCGGCCGCGCCGATGTGACCGGTGTCGATTTGCCTGAGCCGGCGGATGACGCGCCCAACCGTTTGGGCGGGCTTGATCGCGCAGAACCCATCGACTTGCCCGGCCTGACAGAGCCGGAAACGGTGCGCCATTACACGCGCCTTAGCCGCCAGAATTACGGTATTGATCTGGGCTTCTTCCCGCTTGGTTCCTGTACGATGAAGCACAATCCGCGACTTAACGAGAAAGTCGCGCGGATGCCCGGCTTTGCCGATGTGCATCCGTTACAACCGCGCGAAACGGTGCAAGGCGCGTTCGAAGTGATCAACGAGTTGGCGCATTGGCTGATCGCGCTAACAGGAATGCACGGCGTCGCAATGAGCCCGAAGGCAGGCGCGCATGGCGAGTTGTGCGGCATTCTGTGTATCCGGGCCGCATTGGAAGCGCGCGGTGATGCGCGTGAAGTCGTGTTGGTGCCGGACAGCGCGCATGGCACGAACCCCGCGACAGCAGCCTTTGCCGGTTATCGCGTGGAAAACATTCCGACAACTGACGAAGGGCGCGTCGATCTGGAAGCGCTCAAGGCGCGGCTTGGGCCCGATGTGGCGGCAGTGATGATCACCAACCCGAACACCTGCGGTTTGTTCGAACGCGATATGAAGAAGATCTCTGATGCGGTGCATGAGGCAGGCGGCTTCGTGTATTGCGACGGGGCAAATTTCAACGCGATCGTTGGCAAGGTGCGGCCGGGAGATCTCGGCGTCGATGCGATGCACATCAACCTGCACAAGACCTTCTCCACCCCGCACGGCGGCGGTGGCCCCGGCTCTGGCCCGGTGGTGCTGTCTGAAGCGCTCGCGCCGTTTGGCCCGCTGCCTTACACCGCGCGTACCGCAGACGGTGTGGTGCATCTGGTGGAGGAAGAAAGCGCAGATGCGTTCTCAGAAGAGCATTTTGGCGGGGTGATGCAGAGCTTTGGCCGGATGACTGCGTTCCACGGCCAGATGGGTATGTTCACCCGCGCACTGACTTACATTCTCAGCCACGGTGCGGATGGGCTGAGGCAGGTTGCCGAAGATGCGGTACTCAATGCCAATTACATCCTGCGCAGCATGGAGGATCTGCTGCACGCTCCCTATGCGGCAAGCGGCCCATGCATGCATGAAGCGCTGTTCGGCGACAAAGGCTTTGGGGGTGATCTTTCGACGCTCGATCTGGCGAAGTCTCTCATTGATGAAGGCTACCACCCGATGACGGTGTATTTCCCGCTCGTGCTGCACGGCGCGATGCTGGTTGAGCCAACCGAGACTGAAAGCAAGGCAACGCTTGATCAGTTCATCGCGGCGTTCCGATCGCTGGCAGAACGTGCCAACGCCGGCGACGAGACAATGAAGCAAGCGCCTTACTATGCGCCGCGCCGTAGGCTTGATGAAACGCTGGCGGCGCGCAAGCCGAAGCTGGCGTGGACCGAGCCGGAGAATACCTGATCAGTCGCGTTGGGTGACGGGAGCGGTTGCCGCAGAATCCGGCTGCGGCACAGGCTCTTCGGTTTCAATCCGGATGCGGATTTGCTGCAGGTTCAGGATCGCAACGTAGAAACCGATTACCGCAAGCGAGCTTGAGCCGAGTACCGCAAAGGCAGCACCCTTCGCACCATTCCAGTCAATCGCGGCATCCAGCAAGACTAGCGCCAGCACCGTCGGCACTGCGCGAACGATGAACGCAGTGTGCGCTTTGCCCGCACTGACCAGCAGCGATTCCAGACTGGCACCCACCAATTCAACCGCGCCAGCAATCGCCAATATGACCATCGCCCAATAAAAGCCCGCGAACTCAGTTCCTGCGACAGTTGTAAGACCCCACCGTCCGGCAAAAAGCGCAACCAGAACTGCCATCACTCCGCCTATCAATGCGATATTCGCCATGCGGCGCGCCATCAGCAAAGCTTCGTCTTTGGCATGCACAAGTTCGGGATAGATGGCCTTGGAAATGGTTTGCGCCAGCACAACCAGGGCTTGGCCCAATTGACTTGCAACGCGGAAGCCGCCTGCGAGCGCTTCACCACCCAATGAGCCGACCATCAAGATCATCACCTGTTTGCCTGCGATCGTCAGCGTGCCTGACATGTTGGTTGACCAGACAAAGCGCCATGCGTCGGGGTGTGCGGCTGGTATTCGCTTCAAGCTTACGCGCGACAGGTCGATCTTTTCTTCGCTCGCGGCGATGATCCAAAGCGCTAAGGCCACCGCGATTTCGGCGGCGGCCCACGCGAGCACAAACCCGGTGACTGTCGGCATGAAAAAGAATGCAAGTATTGCCCCTGCCGCCCGGATTGCGGGCTGGACAGCTTCAGCCGCAGTAGCTTTTGCGAATTTAAAGCGAAGCCTGAGCAGTCCGGTGGGAGTTGTGCGAATGGATAGCAGCGACACCACGCAATAACCGAAGGTCAGCCATAGCAGTTCGTCTGGCAGTGGAAGCCACAGTTGCGCGGTCCAAACCAGAACAGCGGCGGCGATCGTACCCATAAGCACGGACAACATGTCGAGTGCGATGGCAAAGCCTGTTGCGTCAGCCGGCCCGTCGCCATTGGAGCCCCAGCGCACGACGAATTGCCAGGTCTGAAAATTGGCAAGGCCTGTAACCGCCTGGCCCAGTGCGATTATGATCGCAAAATAACCGAAGCCTTCGAGCCCTAAGGTTCGCGTCGCCAACGCGAGATAGACAAGGCTCATCACGGCATTGAAACCGCGTCCGCCCAGAAGCCAACCTATATTTTGCCAGAGGCGTTTCATGACCTTCTTCCGGCGCTTAGCCTGCAGCCGCTGCGCGTTTCTTGAGCAGTCGTTCAGTCACTTCGAACGTGCGTTCATTGTCGACGTCGATTGCGAATTCGCCCCTCGACATGACAATCGGCACAAGCTTGAACCCGAACCGTTTTGAGACTTGTTCGAAGATCATCTCCTTCGTACCCCACCCGAAGTAGAAGCGAACCAGATTCATCCAGCCGAAAGCCTTGGCGATGCGCTTGGGGAATTTCACAAACTGTCCGCCTTCACGCATGATCTCAGCAGCTTTGAGCGCTTCGTCGCTGCCGATCCAGTACGTGTTGCAATTGGAATAGCCGCCGTCCGAAAATTCGTAGAACTTCTTTTGTCCTTCTGGATCCGCCGCCTGCACATCCTCTTTGCGGGCGAGCGCTGCCGCAGCTCCGGCTTCAGCGCTGAGCGCTTTATCGATGAATTCGGCGTATCCGTCTGACGTAACAAGGCAATTGTCCGCTGTGGTGATCATCAGCGGGAAACTCGCCCCCTCGGCGCCTGAAAATACGCTGTCGACGATGTTGAACTTGCCTTCCTTGAAGTGCAGTCGGCCTTCAGCGCTCAGCGCCTGTGCAGTGGGCAAAGCTTTGATCTCATCCGCTTCATGCGCGACGATGTGAATCGCGCCGATCTGGTCACATCCTGCGACTTCTTTCAGCACACGCTCAATCATCGGCACGCCCAGCACAGGTGCTACGCATTTCTGCGATACGCCTGCGCGCGTGGCGAGTGGATCCATAATGCCGGAACGTTTGCCGGCCATAATGAGTGCAGTGATTTTCCCGTCCATGCAGCGCAAATAGGCGCGAATTGTCAGAACGCAAAGTCTTGTCATGCGATAAAGAGCCGTGCAGCAGACGAAGCGATGCGTATCATCTTCTCTCGCAAGGGTTTTGACAGCGGCTCGGGCGGCGGACCCTCGCCGATCATTGATGGTCGGCCGGTGACATTGCCGATCCCGGCGGGGGCTGCTTCGCGCACGACTTATGGCGATCTGGGATTGGGCAATTACGCCGCTCGTTCAAGTCGCGGAAAGCTCGGCGCAGGAGATCTTTGCCACCATGATCCGATGTTCGTTGAAGGCGGAGAGTGTCTATTCGGACAATGCGGGGCAGCGCAAACCCATCTTGAGCGGCAAGGGGTTCGCGAAGGTGATATTTTCCTGTTTTTCGGGCTGTTCCGAGACTGGGAGCAGGGCGGCGAGCCGCACCATCGGATCTTTGCCTATCTTGAGGTTGAACAGGTGATCCCGCTTGCTCGTGGCTCAGCGCAAGAGCTCACAGATCTGGCGCATCCTCATGCGTTAGCGATGCATCACAAAAACGATGTCATCTATCGCGGGCCGGGTGTGCAGGCATCGCGCGCAAGCGATACCCTGCGGCTAACCGTCCCCGGCGGGCCGGTGACCCTTTGGAACAGGCCCGATTGGCTGAAGCGTGGCGGGCTAAGCTATCATGACAGGCCCGAGCGCTGGATCAGAGGCGGCAAGCTCAAAAGTGTCGCGCGTGGTCAGGAATTCGTCGCTGATATCGGACGCAGGCAAGCGCCGCGTGATTGGCTTGCAGGAATTCTGGACGAAATCCGAAAGAACTGACTAGAGCGTCTTGATCACGCCAGAGAAGTCAACCGCGCCGTTCTGCTCGGCGAAGGCTTCGTAGATATCCTTGGCGTGGCGCCCCAGCGCGGTTGTTGCGCCTGCACTTTCCGCCGCTTCCATCGCGAGCTTGAGGTCCTTGAGCATCAGCGCGGTGGCAAAGCCGCCCTGATAGTCATTGTCAGACGGTGAGTGCGGGCCGACACCCGGAACCGGGCAATAGCTGGTCATCGACCAGTTCTGGCCCGAAGATACGCTGGAGATGTCATAAAATGTCTGTGCATCAAGGCCCAACTTCTCAGCCATGCTGAAGGCTTCGCAGGTGCCGATCATGTGGATCGCCAACAGCATATTGTTGCAGATTTTTGCAGCCTGACCATTGCCGATGCCGCCTGCGTGAATCACGGCTTTGCCCATCGCTTCAAGCACCGGCTTGGCTGCCTCAAACGCGTGAATTTCTCCGCCGACCATGAAGGTTAGCGTGCCAGCATTCGCCGCCGCGATGCCGCCAGAAACGGGCGCATCGACCATCTTGTAGCCTTCCGCATGTGCTGCATCGGCGACTTCACGCGCGGTGGCGACATCAATGGTGGAACAATCGATCAGCGTTGCGGCATGCGGGGTGTGGCCGATCACATCGCTGGTGTAGACCGATTTCACGATTGCGCCGTTAGGCAGCATGGAGACAACCGCTTCGGCATCTTTCACAGCGTCGCGGACGCTGGTGAATGTTTCGCAGCCGGCTTCCTTAGCGCGGGCGAGCGCCTCTTCGGACAGGTCGAACGCACGGACATGGTGCCCGGCCTTCACCAAGTTCGCGGCCATCCCGCCGCCCATATTACCAAGTCCGATAAATGCGATTTTCATGGAATCCTCTCCTTTGGGGGGCTCGGTTCAATCCAAAACTAGCGTCCCTTCCACTGGCCCTCGCGCTTCTCGATAAAGGCGGCCATGCCTTCCGCCTTGTCTTCGGAGGCGGTCAGAATCTGGAAGATGCGGCGCTCAACGATCAAGCCTTGATCCAGTGTCATTTCGAAAGCCGAATTGACCATCTCCTTGTTCGCGATGGTAGCCATCGGCGGCATGCTGGCGATTGTCGCTGCGGTCTTCAACACCTCGGCGATCAAATCCGCTTGAGGCACGACGCGCACGATCAGGTTCGACCGCTCGGCTTCCTCGGCGCTCATCATCCGGCCCGTCAGGCACATTTCCATCGATTTCGATTTGCCGATTGCGCGGGTGAGCCGCTGTGATCCGCCCATGCCGGGCGCAACGCCCAGCTTGATCTCAGGCTGCCCGAACTTCGCATTGTCCGAGGCGATGATGAAGTCTGCCATCATGGCAAGCTCGCACCCGCCGCCCAGCGCAAAACCGTTGACCGCTGCGATCCAAGGCTTGCGGGTCTTCTTCACGATCTCGCTGGTCCAGGGCGCAAAGAAATCGTCGAGATAGAAATCAGCCGCCGCCTTCTCGCTCATCTCCTTGATATCTGCGCCAGCCGCGAAGGCTTTCTCGCCGGACCCGGTCAGGATGGCGCACAGCTGGCTGTCATCCGCCTGATAGTCGGCGAAAGCTTGGATCAGCTCTTCCATAACCTTGGAATTCAGTGCGTTGAGCGCCTGAGGACGGTTGATCGTCATCAGCGTGACACCCTTGGTGCCGTGGGCATCTTTTTCAGTGGTAATGGTTTCGTAGGTCATAGGGGTTTCCATTCCTCATCGGCAGGCAAGGGCGCGAAAATCTGATCGATCAGCTCGTCACTCACGCCTTCAGGAGTAGCGGGATCCCACTTGGGATCGTGCGTTTTCTCAACGATTACTGCGCGCACGCCTTCAGCAAAATCGGGGCGGGTGAGCACGCGTGAGGCAATGCGGTATTCCATACGCATATTGTCAGCGAAGTCGTTAAGCTGTGCGCTTTCGGCCAACTGGCGTAGCGCCACCTTGCAGGTTTGCGGGCTCTTTGTGCGCAGTGTCGCTGACTCCTTCGCCGCCCATTCCGTGTCATCAGCCTCAAGGCTGGAAAGGATGTCTTCATAGCGATCTGATGCGAAATGCTTGCGGATCAGGCTCGCGTTGTCTTCGATTCGCGCTTCGGGTGGCTTCTCTGACAGGGCAGACAGGACGCCGCCTGGCTCATGCCCGGCTGCAATGCGCTCTTTCGCTTCTTCCAGCTTGTCGCTGGGCAGGTAGTGGGTCGCGAGGCCGGTCCACAGGCATTCTGCGCCGTCGAGCCGTGCACCCGTGAGCGCAAGAAATTGACCCAAGCGACCTCCAAGCCGCGACAGGTACCAGCCACCGCCAACGTCGGGGAACAGGCCGATGCCCGTTTCAGGCATGGCGAACCGCGTATTCTCTGTCGCAACCCGATACTTGCACGGCTGTGAGATACCCACGCCGCCGCCCATGGTGATGCCGTCCATGAAGGCCACGATCGGCTTTTCATAAGTGAACATCTGATGGTTCAGCTGATATTCGTCGTGGAAGAACTTGCGGCCAGACACCCCGCCATCATTCAGCGCACTTTCACGCAGCAGGTTAATGTCGCCACCTGCACAGAAACCGCGCCCTTCGGCATGGTCGAGGATCACGGCCTTCACAGCCTCGTCTTCCGCCCATTGAGAAAGTGCCGCGCTCATCGCATGGCACATGTCGAGCGTCAGCGAATGCAGCGCCTTCGGGCGATTGAGCGAGAGCTTGCCTGCCGCTCCTTCGGTCGAAATTAAAACTTCATCTGTCATTGCCGCAGCAAGTCCCGTCCGACGATCATCCGCATGACCTGATTGGTGCCTTCCAGGATCGAATGCACGCGCAGATCGCGCCAGAAACGCTCGATCGGATAATCCTTCAGATAGCCATAGCCGCCGAACAGTTGCAGCGCGTTGTTGACGACGTTCGATCCGCTATCAGTCGCGAGCCGTTTAGCCATGGCTGAGAAACGCGTCTTGTCCGGCGCATTATCGGTGACCTTCGCCGCCGCGAGATAGAGCAGCGCGCGTGCCGCCTCCAGCTCGGTCGCCATATCGGCCAGCATGAACTGCGTGTTCTGGAAATCGGCCACAGGCGTATCGAATTGCTTGCGCTCCTTGGTGTAATTCACCGCCTCATCCAAGCAGCGTTGCGCGCCGCCCAGCGAACATGCGCCGATATTGATACGCCCGCCGTCTAGTCCGGCCATTGCAAAGCGGAACCCCTCGCCTTCGGCGCCCACACGATTAGCCACAGGCACGCGTGCATCTTCAAAGATCACTTGCGCGGTTGGCGATGCATTCCAGCCTAGTTTCTTTTCTGGCGCACCAAAGCTGACCCCGGGCGTATCTTTGTCGATGACGAGGCAGGTGATGCCCTTCGTCTTGTGCTCTCCGGTGCGCACCATACACACGTAAACATCGTTCACGCCGCCACCTGAGATGAACTGTTTTGTGCCATTGAGCACATAGTGATCGCCATCCAGTTTGGCGCTGGTCTTTAGCGCAGCTGCGTCGGAGCCAGAGCCCGGTTCGGTAAGGCAGTAGCTGGCGATCTTGTCCATGGTGACGAGGTCAGGCAGGTATTTCGCCTTCACTTCTTGGCCGCCGAAAGTGTCAATCATCCAGGCTGCCATATTATGGATTGAGATAAAGGCGCTGGTAGTCGGGCAGCCATAGGCCATTGCCTCCATGATCAGCGCGGCCTCAAGTCGGCCAAGGCCGATCCCGCCCGATTCTTCCGATACATAGATCGCGCCGAAGCCAAGCTCTGCAGTCTGTTTGATCACATCCTTGGGGAAATGATGCTTTTCGTCCCATTCGCCAGCAAAGGGCGTGATGTTGTCGGCGGTGAACCGTTGCGCCATTTCCTGAATGGCGAGTTGGTCGTCAGTTAGTGCAAATTGTCCTGTCATGGCGCGCGCAATAGCCCCTCTCAACGGCTTGGGAAAGCGTCCTGCTCAATGGCGCTGCTCACCCGCAGCTGACTTCGGTTATCTTCATGTCATCGCCATAGCGTACATTCACGCGATCTTGGCGATAATCCATTGTCCACGCGGTGCGGGGTGGGCCCCAGCGCAAAGTGCGGGCGCCGCTTTCCTTGAGTATGGCTGCCCCCATTCCCTGCGTTGCATCGTGGCCGATATGGTATTGTGCGGGCGCTGCATTGCAGACGTACTCTGGTGGTGCGGCGGGAACAGGTGGCGCAGGAGGTGCGGTCTCTGGTTCAGCGTAGCCGGCGCAAGCCGTAAGCGGCAGTGCGAATAGTGGAGTCGCAATCAGTCTCATAGGTCCTACCTTCAATTTAGCCCATCGTTGGAATGACAAAGGCATTCGATCCGTCTCCGCCGCCGTCCGGCCAGCGTTGCGTGATCTTCTTGTTCTTGGTCCAGAACTTGAGGCCTTCCATCCCGTATTGGTCGATGTCGCCAAAGCCGCTGCGCTTCCATCCGCCAAAGCTGTGGTAGCTGACGGGAACAGGGATCGGCACGTTTACGCCGACCATGCCCACGTTCACCCGGCTGGCGAATTCGCGCGCAGCGTGGCCATTGCGGGTGAAGATTGCAACGCCATTGCCATACTGGTGCTCGCTCGGCAGGCGTACGGCATCTTCGAAATCGTTGGCACGCACGATTTGCAGCACAGGGCCGAAAATCTCTTCCTGGTAACTTTCCATCTGCGGCGTCACGCGGTCGATCAGCGTCGGGCCGATGAAGAAGCCTTTCTCGTGCCCCTGCAGGCTGAAACCGCGCCCGTCGATCACGATTTCCGCCCCTTCTGCTTCTGCCTTGTCGATCCAACTTTCGACCCGCGCCTTGTGCTCGGGCGTGACGACCGGGCCGTAGTGCGCTTCGGGATCGGTTGAGACGCCCACGCGCAATGCATGGATCGCCGGGATAAGCTTTTCCTTCAAACGCTCGGCGGTGTCCTCGCCGACGGGTACCACTACGGGCAACGCCATGCAGCGTTCGCCTGCGGAACCGAATGCCGCGCCTGCCAGATCGTTGACGACCTGATCCAGATCGGCATCCGGCATCACGATACCGTGGTTCTTCGCGCCACCGAACGCCTGTACGCGCTTCGCATTGGCCGCGCCGCGCGAGTAGATATATTGCGCGATGTCAGAGCTGCCGACGAAGCTGATTGCCGGAATGTCCGGGTGATCAAGGATTGCGTCGACCATTTCCTTGTCGCCGTGAACGACTTGCAAGAGCCCTTCAGGCGCGCCAGCCTCAAGAAACAATTCTGCCAGACGGACAGGCACGGACGGATCGCGTTCCGAAGGTTTCAGGATGAAGGCATTGCCTGCCGCGCACGCCATGCCGAACATCCACATGGGGATCATCGCGGGGAAGTTGAACGGCGTAATGCCCGCACCGATGCCCAGCGGCTGGCGCATCGAATAGACATCAATGCCCGGGCCAGCTCCCTGAGTGTATTCGCCCTTCAACGCCTGCGGAATGCCACAAGCGTATTCGATGACTTCAAGCCCCCGCTGCACGTCACCTTTGGCATCGTCGATGACTTTGCCGTGCTCGCTTGAGAGCAGCTCGGCTAGTTCTTGCATGTTCTGCTCGATCAGTTCCTTGAACTTGAACATGACACGCGCGCGTTTCTGCGGATTAGTCGCCGCCCAGTCCGGCTGGACTTTCTTTGCGGTGGCAACTGCCTTGTCTAGCAAAGCTGCATCGCCCAATGCGACCTCGGCCTGAACTTCGCCGGTCGACGGGTTCCAGATCTGATGCTTGCGGCCTGTCCCGCCGCCCGCGCCACCAACAATGAAATGATCAACCTGCCGCATGATTATTCCTCTCGAATATTCGAATCTTTCGCGCGCCCTACCCTGTCGCCGGGGCGAATCCAAGCAGAGCCGTGTTGATGTGCGTGATACTAGCCGCGTATGTCCGCTTCACCTATCTGATTGACCATCTTTGGCCTTTGCGGCAATGCGCAAGCCCGCATCGGGGCGCGGGTGTAGCTCAATGGTAGAGCAGCAGCTTCCCAAGCTGACGACGAGGGTTCGATTCCCTTCACCCGCTCCAGATTAGGGATAGACCGCCGGGCGCTTCGCCATCATCGCCGCAACGCTTTCACCGAACTCCGGTGATTGAAGCTGGTTGGCGAAATGCACGCTTTCGGCTGCCATGCGATCGGTGATTTGCGCATTGCGATCCCTGACCAGCGCCTTTGCATGGCGCATTGCATTGGGTGCAGCGTTGGCAACCACATGAGCCAGCTCGCGCGCTTGTGAGTGGAATTCGCCGTCATCAAACACGCGTGAGACCAATCCCATGCTCAAGGCCTCTTCCGATGTCAGCGTGCGCCCGGTCATGAACACGTCCATCGCTGCGGCCATGCCAATGGCTTCTGGCAGCAGCATAGAAGAGGCTGCTTCGGGTACGAGTCCCAACTTCACGAAGGGCGCGCTGAACGTCGCCGATTGCGCGGCGTAAACCAGATCGCAATGAAGGGTGAGTGTCAGGCCAACACCAATCGCTGGCCCGTTTACCGCAGCGATCAAGGGTTTGGGGCAATCCTTGATCGCGTGGAGAAATTGAATCACCGGCGGATTGTTCTCACCGCGCGGCCCCATGGCAAAGTCCTGCAGATCGTTGCCGGCAGTGAAATAAGCCCCGTCCCCAGCACCGTCCGCTGTAATCATAAGCGCGCGGCTTTTATCATCGGCAGCGTATGCGTTCACGGCATCCGCCATCGCTTGGTACATGTCCTGCGTGATGGCATTGCGTTTGTCAGGGCGGTTGAACGTTACCGTAATCAGGCGGTCGCTTTGTTCGATGCGGATATGGTCAGTCATGAAAGGGGGGTCCTCAAGTTTCTTTGAGGCTGCCCATATCGATGACAAAGCGATATTTCACGTCACTTTTTTCCATCCGGTCATAGGCATCGTTCACTTCCTGCATGCGAATGATCTCGATCTCTGGCAGGACATCATGCTCAGCGCAGAAATCGAGCATCTCTTGCGTCTCTGCCAACCCGCCAATCCCGCTGCCGGTCAACACCTTGCGGCCCAGAAGTATGCCGGAATGCATTTCTGGCAGCATGTCGATCACGCCCACCAGCACCTGAACACCGTCGATCTTCAGCAGGTGCAGATACGGAGTGATGTCATGGCGTACCGGGATAGTGTTCAAGACCATGTCAAAGTAACTGGTCTTGGCCTTCATCGCGTCTTTGTCTGACGTGTTGAGAAACGCGTGCGCGCCCAGCTTTTCGGCATCCTCGCGCTTGCTCTCACTTCGGCTCAGCACTGTAACTTCCGCGCCCGTCGCGGCGGCCAGTTTCACACCCATATGGCCCAGCCCGCCAAGCCCAGCTACAGCTACCTTGCTGCCCGGGCCGATTTTCCAGGTGCGTAGCGGAGAATAGGTTGTGATGCCTGCACACAGCAATGGAGCTGCTTCAGCCATAGGCATCGCATCCGGTACCTTGAGCACGAATTCCTCGCGGCACACTATGCGTTCGGAATAGCCGCCAAAGGTAGGAGCGCCATCGCGCAAGTCCTTGCCGTTGTAGGTGCCGACCATCCCGTTCACGCAATACTGCTCAAGATCCTGGTCGCAGTGCCGGCATTCCATGCAGCTATCGACCATGCAGCCGATAGCCACCCGATCCCCTACCTCATGCCGGGTCACTTTTTCGCCTATGGCCGCAACTGTGCCGACAATTTCATGGCCCGGCACAACAGGATAAGTCGTTCGACCCCAGTCATTGCGGGCAGTATGCAAATCCGAATGGCAAATTCCGCAATGCGTGATGTCGATTAGAACGTCGTCTTCGCGCAACCCCCGGCGGGTGATGTCCATTGGCCCGACAGGAGCGTCAGGAGCCGAGGTGCCGTAGGCTTTGGTCGGGTACTCATTGGTAGCTGTTGTCATTCTATTCTCTCGGTCAGTGATTCACAGCCATTGGCGATCAAGGTCGCGACCACCGCTTCTTTTGCCTCCCCTTCAAGCGAAGAGAAGCTCCTTCGCAGGTTGGTCAAGCATCTGGCGTGGTAAGGAAATGTAGGCTGAGTCCATTCGCTGCCACTCACTTCGGTTGTGAATTGCTTTTCGCCATTCGCTACAGCGCTGGCGTTCGCCAGCAATACAGGCAGATATGTTTCGGCGATCTCCGCGAAAAGCGGAGCAAGACTTGTCCTGGCGGTTGCACCGTCTATCCAGCCTTGATCACCTGGGTCGAGGCCAGCAAGATCGTCCGTCTTCCAGATCCAGGCTTCGAGGCGCGGCGTGCTTTCCAGCATCAAGGTCCGCGGTGTTGGATCGACCAGTCCAAGCTGGGTCATTTGACCATAAATAGCGAAATCGGCGACGCTGGGACGATCACCCAAAAGGAACGTGCGCGCGGTCAGCAAGTCATCAAGGATAGCCAGAAAGCGCTTGTAGCTGGCTTCAATCGCGTCTGCAGTCTGATCATTCGAACCTACAACGTAAAGGCGTTCGAACTGGCGCTTGGTGAAAGCTGCTGCGGCAGACTGCGCTGAATCGCTGTCCAGCGCAATATTCGCAGTGAAGGCCAGAAACCGCCCGGCATGATCCCGATCGGCCTGATGGTGCCAGCGGTAGTGGAACATCGGCTTCGTTAGCCACTCATCGGCATAGTCCTCTACCAGATCCATGTAGAACGCGAGTTCCGGATCGGCTGGGATCGCGCTTCGGCCAGAGTATTCGCGCTCAAGTCTGCGCGCGATCGGGGTCGAGTCGATGACTGCCTCCAAACCGCCACCCTCAGTCGGGAAATAAAAGGTGGGGAGCAACCCCACCTTCGGCTTGGGAAAATGAGGCGGTGCGGCGCCGGGCGATCCCCACATGATCGTGTGCGGGATGTGCCGGTATCGCAGCAAGGCAAGCATCTTTCGCGAGTATGGCGAAGAGGGATTGCCGTAAAAACGGAGCGGTTCGGTTGGCATCATTTGGGCGGCATTCTGATCGCGCCATCGAGGCGAAACTGGTGCCCGTTGATGTAGCTGTTACGTGCAATCTCGCAGATCAGCGACGCAAACTCCTCTGGATGGCCTAGTCGCTTCGGGAAAGGCACGCTGGCGTTCAGCTGTGCCCACATTGCCGGATTGCGATCTTTCATCCCCAGCATCAGCGGCGTGGCAAAGATGCCCGGCATGACTGAATTGATGCGGATGCCGATATCCATCAGATCGCGCGCCATCGGCAGGACCAAACCGTTTACGCCTGATTTGCAGCTGCCATAGATCACCTGCCCGATCTGTCCGTCTTGTGCGGCAACACTGGCGGTCAGCGTGATGCACCCGCGCTCGCCATCTTCGTTCAGCGGCTCGCTGTTTGCCATGCCCAGCGCTGAAATGCTGGCGATGCGGTAACTTGCGACCAGAATACCCTCTGCACCGAAGGCATAGTCGTCGGTTGGCAAGCGCTTGTAGCAACCGTTCTCCTTGTCCCAGCCCAGTGTCTTGCCACGTCGGCTGGCCATGGCGCAGTGTACTGTCACGCGTTCCTGGCCATTCGCGTCGCGAGCCGCGGCAAAACCATCTTCGACCGATTGCTCATCCATGATGTCGACATGGTGGAACGTGCCGCCGATCGCTTTGGCATGCGCTTCGCCGTCTTCATCATTGATATCGAAAATTGCGACCTTCAGCCCTTGATCGGCCAGCGCCTGCGCGCTTGCGCGGCCAAGGCCAGAGGCTCCGCCTGTCACCACAGCCGCCATTCCACTTTCGAGTTTCATGTCCTGCTCCCATCGAAATCCTGTGTGATGTCTATCTAGGCTTCATGACATGTTTCATGCGCCTGCCCAAATGAAGGATACTGGCGGGCCCGGTGCCATGCTGATAGGCGAGCGGAATGGATGCCGCGCTGATCGCCCTCGCTGCTTGCTTGCTCACTTCATTTGGTGGGCGTGCACATTTGACGATCAGGATGCTTTCTGGTTCGCTCGGTAGATCACCGGGTCTGTTGGTCGTTTCCGCAGCCACAGCTCTCCTTGCGACCTTGATCGCGGCTGCATTGGGCGCAGCCGTATCTGGACAATTTGTCGGCGAGGCCCGTCAGATGATCGTCGTCGGCGCGCTGCTGTTGGCAGCGATTGAACTGGCCGTACCGGTGACTTTGGCGCACCCGCGAGAGCCCACGCGATCACTTGGCGCGATTGCGCTTGTCCTGTTCGCCCGGCAACTGATCGACGCGCCGCGCTTGTGCATTTTTGCATCTGCTGCGGCATTGGCCAATATGGACCACGCAGTGCTGGGCGGGGGTATCGGGGCTGTATTGGCAGCTGCAATGGTCTGGATTTTTTCCGGACGCGAGTTCGACGCGAAGACACTATATTCCGCACGCATCACCTTGGCCGTAATATTGTTACTGGCTGGGTTATTTATCGGATCTATCACTCAATAATTCATGTTTGAGTGATCTAGGCGATTACTCTAACCCGTATTCCTCGGAACAAAAAACGATCTAAGTCATTATATACATGAGTGTTCACGAGGCAGCGATCTCCGAAATGAGTCGGATTGATCGCGCTTCAATGTAAAGGAGTTTATTTATGTTGGACCCCAATAACAATTCGATCACCGCACTGAATGTTGAGATCAATGCGCTGCTGGCAGACCATTTCGCCCTTTATCTGAAGACCAAGAATTTCCACTGGCATGTGAAGGGCCCGCGCTTCCGTGATTTGCACTTGTTGTTTGACGAGCAGGCGCTGGAAATCCAAGGCCAGATCGATGCGATTGGGGAACGCGTGCGCAAGAACGGTGGCGAAACGCTGACATCGGTCGGCGCCATTGCCCAGCACACGCAGATCAAGGATCAGGACAGCACGTCTCTGAGCGCTGAAGACATGATCACAGAGCTGCGTGATGACAACCGCAAGATGGTTAAGCGTTTGAAGTCCATGAAACAGCTCGCCGAAGATGCGAATGACAACGCGACTGATGGGTTGATCGATGATTGGACCGATATCGCTGAAGAGCGCGTGTGGTTCCTGAACTCATTGCTTGAAGGCTAACTCCGCCGGAGCAAATAAGACAAATACATATGCATGGGCCGTTTCCGCTAGCCGGGAGCGGCCCTTTTGCTATCAAGGTGGCATGGCAGATGTGACGATCATCGAGGACGTATCCGCTGGCGAGATTGCTCAGCGCATTGCGCAAGTGCTGCTGGAGGCGCTGCTCAAGGCAGACGACGAGGGGGTTGCGATCACAGTTCCCGGCGGCTCAACGCCGTTTCCGATCATGGAACAATTGGTGCAGCGCGAACTGGATTGGTCGCGCGTTGCAGTGTGGCCAGGTGATGACCGGATAGTTCCGGAAGATCACGAAGCATCCAACACCGGCAAGGTCCGAGCGATATTCGAGCCCGCCGGAGCGAAGGTATGTGCGCTGAGCGAAGATGCGCAGCCGCCGCGCTTCGCGCTGGCATGGCTGGGCATGGGCGGCGATGGACATATCGCATCGCTCTTTCCGAACACTGACCCCAAAGTGGATGATCCGCAAGTGGTCCGGCGGCTGACACCTGATCCATTGCCGCCGCATGCGCCATTTGACCGGATCACGCTAACAATCCCGGCACTGCTCAATTCGGATGCGCTTCTGTTCACCCTTGGCGGGGCGGCTGATAAGCGAGATGTGTTTGAGAGCGCTGCCGCAGCCGGGCATGACCTCCCGATTGCGCGGCTGCTAGGTGCGGCAACTCAGCCAGTCACATGCTTCGCCTGATCGAACGTCTGACTCCACGCCCCTTGCACAGAGCGGCGCTGCGTGTGGCTTTTCGCGTCCGCCATCACTGGCGCAGCGTTCGCAAAGCTCCAATCGCGGGCTGCAATGTAGTCATCACCGATCTCAAGGGTGAAATCCTCATGGTACGGCACAGCTATGGACCGGCGGGTTGGAGCCTGCCTGGTGGGGGTGTGAAACGCGGGGAAGACCCGGCAGCAGCCGTATCGCGCGAACTGGAGGAAGAGTTGGGCTTCTCGAACGCTCTGCCCAAACCGGTCGGCGAGCTGCATAATGTGATATCCGGATCCGCGCATACCATGTATCTGTTCGAACTGAAGGTCGACAAGAATCCGCGGCCTGACAGACGCGAAGTTATCGAGGCGCGGTTCTACCCCCCGCAATCACTCCCTGAGCCGATGAGCAGTATAACACGGTTGCAACTTGACTATTGGCGGTCACACAAAGGTTGAGGCCTCTAGAGCAGCGACAGCTGCGCATCGTCGCGCGGTGCCTCTTGTTTCCCTTCTTCTCCATCCAGTTTGGACAGTGTCAGCCCCATCAGCCTGATTGGCAGCGGCAGCGGCAGCAATTCGTCGAGCAGCGCGCGCGAAATTTGCCCGAATTCCTGCTTGTCCGCGACCGGATGATCGACTGTTCTGGCGCGTGTGACATTCTGGAAATCAGTATACTTCATCTTCAGCGTGACGGTTCGCCCCTTGGCCTGCGTCTTCTCGATACTATCCCATACAATGTCGATGATGTTGTCGAGTGTTTCGCGCAGCGCCGGTCCGGACGAGATGTCTTCGCTGAAAGTACGCTCTCCGCCGACCGATTTACGAACGCGATGCGCGCTAACGGGCCTTAAGTCGATCCCTCGCGCTGCGCGATAAAGATAGTCGCCCATGCTGCCGAAGTTGGCGCGCAGGAAGTCAATGTCTTTGGCCGCCAGATCGGCACCGGTCGCGATGCCTAGCTTCGCCATCTTCTCCGCACCCTTGGGACCAACCCCGTGAAATCGTCGTACCGGCAAGCCAGCGACGAAATCCGCGCCCTCGCCGGGGCGTATTACGCACATTCCGTCGGGCTTGTTCTGATCGCTCGCAATCTTGGCGAGAAATTTGTTGTAGCTGACCCCGGCGCTGGCGGTCAGCCGCGTCTTCGCTTTGATTTCCTGACGGATCAGTTCAGCGATGCGCGTGGCAGAGCCAATGCCCAGCAGATCATCAGTGACATCAAGATAGGCTTCGTCGAGGCTCAGTGGCTCGACATGAGGGGTGTAATGTTCGAATATGTTGCGGATTGTCCGGCTTGCTTCCTTGTAGGCATCGAAGCGGTGACGCACGAAGATCAGGTCGGGGCACAGCCGCTTGGCTGTGACTGACGGCATCGCGCTGCGCACGCCGAACTTGCGGGCTTCATAGCTTGCGGCCGCCACCACGCCTCGACCGCCAGAACCGCCCACTGCAACCGGCTTACCGCGCAATTCGGGATTGTCGCGCTGTTCCACGCTGGCAAAGAAAGCGTCCATGTCGACATGGATGATCTTGCGCAGACCGCGCGCTGGTGTGTCACCACTGTCGTCATCGCTTTCATGCAAGTCCGCCATGCGGATATCCTTAGGCTTGGGCGCGATGCAACTAAAGCACGCTGGCTGCAAATTTGTGCGCTCATCAAAATCGCGCTTTCCTTAGCATGTTTATGCGCGCAAGAGCGGCGCTATGTCAGCTCAGGCTTCCTCATCTGCTCGACCTTTTGGCGAACGCGAACTGATCGTCCTCATGGCTTCGCTCATGAGCCTTCAGGCGTTCGGGATCGATTCGATGCTGCCAGCGCTCGGCGTGATGGCTGAAGATCTGGGCGCAAGCGGAAATGACCGACAGTATGTCATCAGTGCCTATTTTCTGGGGGCAGGTATCGGAGCCTTCTTTCCAGGCGCTTTTGCGGACCGTTTCGGACGTCGGCCTGTACTGTTTGTCGGATTGATATCCTACATCGTCTTATCGCTCGCCTGCTCCAGAGTGCAGGATTTCGAAACTCTGCTGGTTCTGCGGCTGATCCAAGGCATTGCCTGTGCGGGGCTGAGCGTGGTTCCCACGGCAATTGTGCGTGACCGCGTGGGGGGTGACCGCATGGCACGCATGATGAGCCTCATCATCATGATCTTCCTCGCGGTTCCGATCGTAGCCCCAGCCATTGGACAGCTGATCCTGATGTTCTTTGACTGGCGCGCGATTTTTGACGGCATGGCGTTGATGGGTGTCATTATCGGTCTGTGGACCTGGCTGCGACTGCCAGAAAGTCTGACGGAAGAGAACGTCCAGCAGATCGATCCCGTCACCATACTAAAAAACATGGGGCAATCGCTCTCGAACCGTGTCTCTGTCGGGTATGTTATCGGCAGCGCGTTGGTGTTCGGATCATTGTTCGGTTTTCTCAATTCATCGCAGCAGCTGATCGCGGAAAGCTTTGGGGCGGGCAATTTTTTCGCGTTGATATTTGGCGCGTCGATCATAGGCATGGTGATCGCCAGCTTCACCAACTCGCGCATTGTCGAAAAGTTCGGCGCGCGCCGCGTCAGCCATACCGCTCTGATCGGCTTCCTTATTGTCAGTCTGCTGCAAGTGCTCTCGGCCAGCAGACCTGACCAGACGTTATGGGAATTCGTTCCGCTGATTGCTCTCAACATGACTATGCTTGGCTTTGTCGGGGCGAACTTCAGCTCCATCGCGATGCAGCCTTTTCAGCAGATTGCAGGTGCGGCATCTTCTGCGCAAACAAGTGTGCGGATGGTGACAGGCGCGGTGCTCGGGGGGCTGATTGGTCAGGCCTATGATGGCACAGCGTTGCCGCTTGGGATTGCAATGGCGTTATGCGCGTCGACCGCGCTTGTGCTGGTGCTTTACAGCGAGCGCGGAAAGTTGTTCCGCCGCCCCAACCAGGCGCGTCGCTATCTGGAAATGCACGATATCATGCAGGGTTGAGCCAAGGCGCTACTCGCTCTGCAGTTTGCGCCAGGCCAGATCGGCGAATTCACACAACAAGGGGCGCGTGTCGCGCGGATCGATAATATCCTCGACATTGAAGCGTTCAGCGCTGCGGAACGGCGAGGTGACTTTGCCCAGTCGTTCCTTGATCTCTTGCAGCAGCGCCTCCGGATCCTCGGCTGCTTCAAGCTCTGACTTGTAGGCGACTTCCAGCCCGCCAGCGATAGGTAGGCTGCCCCAATCGCCAGACGGCCAGCAGAAACGATATTGGTAGAGGTCCGCATTGCTCATTGCGCTGCCGGCGATGCCATAGGCGCGGCGCAACACGATGCTCGCCAGCGGTACAGTCGCTTTGTAGATCGCGTTCATCGCCTGCACGCCGTAGCGGATCGTGCCCGCCATCTCCGCCTCGCGGCCGATCATGAATCCGGGATTGTCGACCAGGTGGACGATCGGCAGCCGGAACTGGTCCGCCAGTTTAACGAACCGCTCTACCTTTTCGCTGGTCTTCGCATCCCATGATCCGCCCAGAAAACTGGGATCGCTTGCGACCACTGCTACTGGCCATCCGTCGAGCCGAGCCAGCGCCGTTATCGCGGCGCGGCCCCACATCTTGCCGATTTCGAACACGGTGCCTTGGTCGAACACCATCTCCATGCAGCGCCGCATCGAATAGACTTGCTTGTCTTCGCGCGGGACGAGGGAGAGCAGCGCTTCTTCCTTGCGGTGAACGGGATCTGTGCAGTTGGAACGGCGCGCCAGTTGGCCGACATGCTCGGGCATGAAGGAGAGGAAATGGCGCGCTCTGGCGAAAGCTTCGGCTTCAGAAGCGACTTCGTCATCGACCACGCCGTTGCGGGTGTGGATGTCCGATCCGCCTAGGTCTTCCTTGGCCTGTTGGTGATCGGTCGAGCCCTTGTAGCTTTCGCCCAGTCCGTCGACCACGGCAGGGCCAGCGGCGAAAATCTGGCTGAGGCCGCGCACCATGATCGAATAGTGGCTGGCGGCGATCCGTGCCGCGCCAAGGCCCGCGGTTGGTCCCAAAGCGAGCGCGACAACAGGCACCGTGTCGAGGTTCTTGACCGTGTCACCCCAGCCCGGAACGGCAGGAATATAGGTCGCGCCGATCATCTCGAGTGTCTTGACTGATCCGCCGCCGCCGGTGCCGTCGATCATCTTGATGATCGGCAGCTTCAGCTCATGCGCCATCTGTTCGGCCTGCACCATCTTGCGCTTGATGCCCGCATCTGCCGCGCCGCCGCGGATAGTGAAATCGTCCGCTGTTGCTACCACCGGGCGGCCATTGATCGTTGCCTTGCCGAACAGGAATGGCGCGGGGAGCACGCTGACCAGATCGCCATTCTCGTCATAGGTGGCATTGCCCGCGATCTTGCCGATTTCGCGGAAGCTACCTTCATCGACCAGCGCCGCGAGCCGCGCGCGGGCATCCATCTTGCCGCGCCCATGCTGCCGCGCCACCTTTTCCGGCCCGCCCATTTGCTCGGCGAGTTCCTCACGGCGGCGCAGTTCTTCGAGTTCTTTGGCCCAGGTCATCTTTGTGCTCCGCACGCGATCCGGCGTGCGATTTCCTCGCTCATGCGATCAAAGGTCGCGTCGCTGCGGACGGGCGGTCGCCCTTGCGTTTGCTGCACAACCGTTTGGCGCGAAAAAAAAGCCGTCATTCCGAAGGCTCCACCACGCACAGCACCGCCTCGACCTGCACTTGCCCGCCTTCGTTGGCGGACAGTCCGGTCACAGTCCCGTCGAACGGCGCGGTGAGCGCGTGCTCCATCTTCATCGCTTCGAGCACCATCAGCCGTTGGCCAACCGAAACCGTGTCACCCTCGGCAACATCGACCGCGATGACCTTACCTGGCATGGGCGCGAGGATCGCACCATCGGCGGCTGAGGCGGCCCCGCCTGCATCATGGCGATTTACCTCGAGAGCGAAAGCGAGACCGTTCTCAACTAGTAGGTGATTCTCGAAATCTATCTGACCCGTCTGGCTATCTCTCCAATTGGATGCGTTCTCGAAATCTACTTCTGCTTCGAAATGCTGACCGTTGAGGTTGAAGGATGCGATTTTGTTCGGCTCGGAGTTCAACCGGAATCCTATCATCCCTTTTTGATAGTCCGTTTCATCCCAGCCGACATTGGCAAAGAATGCCAGCTCGGCCGCTAGAGATAGTAGCCCTGCGGATGGGGTGGGTGGCTCAGACAAAAGGTCAATGTTTGCTTCAATCGAGCCCGTCGTCATTTTGCCTGTTCGAAATTCGTCAAGTTCCATTAGGCGCGCGAGGAACCATGCGTTGTGCTTGACCGGGAAAGCAGCGAAGTGCTTGCACGCGTCACGCAGCGAATCGATTGCTTCGCTGCGGTCAGTGCGAGCAACAATGATCTTCGCAATCATTGGATCATAGAAGGGGCTGATCTCGGCTCCTTGTTCAACTCCCGACTCATTCCGCGAGTGGTAGGGAAGTTGGAGTAGTTGTAGGCGCCCCGTGCTCGGCAGAAACCCCTTCGCCGGATCCTCGGCATAGAGCCGCGCCTCAATCGCCCAGCCGTTGATCGAAAGCTCCTCCTGCTTGAGCGGAATTGGCTCGCCGCTCGCCACGCGCAGCTGCCATTCCACCAGATCGACCCCGGTGATTTCCTCGGTCACCGGGTGTTCGACCTGCAGCCGGGTGTTCATTTCCATGAAGAAGATGCGGTCGGCGCGCAGGCCTTCGCTGGCGTCGGCGATGAATTCGATCGTGCCTGCGCCTTCGTAATCGACCGCTTTCGCGGCGCGCACGGCGGCGTCGCAGATTTCCTCGCGGGTCGCCTCGTCCATGCCGGGGGCGGGGGCTTCCTCGATCACCTTCTGGTGTCGACGCTGGAGCGAGCAGTCGCGCTCGAACAGGTGGACGACATTGCCGTGTGAATCGCCAAACACCTGCACTTCGATGTGGCGGGGTGAGGTGATCCATTTCTCCAACAGCACTTCGTCATTGCCGAAGCTGGCCTTGGCCTCGCGCCGACAGCTTTCGAGCGCGGCTTCGAATTCCTCCGCCGCATCGACCTTCCGCATGCCCTTGCCGCCGCCGCCCGCGACCGCTTTGATCAGCACGGGATAGCCGATGGCGTCGGCTTCCTTCTTCAAGCGCTCGACCGACTGGTCCTCGCCCTCATAGCCGGGTGTCACGGGCACGCCTGCTTCGCGCATCAGTTTCTTGGCTGCGTCCTTGAGCCCCATCGCCTCGATAGAGGATGGTTTCGGGCCGACCCAGATCAGCCCTGCATCGATCACCGCCTGCGCAAAGCCCGCATTCTCGGAAAGGAAGCCATAACCCGGGTGGATCGCCTCCGCGCCGGTTTCCTTCGCCGCTGCGATGATCTTCTCGCCGACTAGATAGCTCTCGGCAGCGGGCGAAGGGCCGATATGCACCGCCTCGTCAGCCTGACGCACGTGCAGCGCCTTGGCATCGGCATCCGAATAGACTGCGACGGTCGCCACACCCATCGCGCGCGCGGTGCGAATAATACGGCAGGCAATCTCGCCGCGATTGGCAATTAGGAGCTTTGAAATCATGTGCTCAGCGCTACGCGCTGGCGGCATTCTCTGCAAGATCAGAGCGTCTCCAGCGTGGCTCATCGTCAAGCTTTGGCGGCCGGTTCACCAGCGCTTCAACAAACGCTGCCATCGCATGCCCGATCTTCTGTGTTTTGGAGGTGTAGACACGCGCGTCCCAGGCGGCCGGGCCTTTGGCCAGAACTTCGCGGCCAATGGCGGTGTAAATGCGCGCCGCGGACAGGATTGCCCAACGGCAACGAAATGGCAGCCGTGCTGCGCCGATCCGTGAAGAGGCCGCATGCACCTCCATCCGCCGCACAAGCCGCGCCGCCATGTCGGCCAGCTCCCGCCGGTGATGAGGCTTGGTGTGTTGACCGGGCTCGATATCTTCCTCGACCAGCCATTCAGCAGGGAGATAGCAGCGCGCAGCGGCGTCGTCTTCGACAACGTCGCGTGCAATATTAGCCAGCTGGAATGCAAGCCCAAGATCACACGCACGATCCAGCGTATCATCGTCCTCGCGCTTTACCCCCATGACCTGCGCCATCATCACGCCCACCGCGCCCGCGACATGCCAGCAATAACGCATCAGATCGGCTTCGGTGCGCGGGCGCCAGTCCTCTGCATCAAGTTGAAAACCAGCGATTACCGCGTCCGCATCCTCCATGGTCAAACCGACTTCGCGGGCGACTTGTCCGAAGGCGTCGAATGCAATGTCGCCCGTCTCTTCGCCTGCAAGAGCATTAGCGGTCAGCTGGCGCAGATGCTCCACCCTGGCCGCGATATCGGACTGATCGCCCAGCTCGCCGCCCATATCCTGCGCGTCGGTCAGATCATCGCAGCGGCGGCACCATGCATAGAGCATCCAGACGCGCTCTCGCGTGGTGCGGTCGAACAAGCGGCTGGCAGCAGAGAAGCTCTTCGAACCTTGCTTGATCGCAAGGCGGCTTGCTTCCACCAACTCGTCCCTTTTCACAAATCCTCGGCTTTCATGCGGAAAATCGGCGTGTGCGGTTCATACGCGGCCATCTTGTCAATCAGGCCGCCTACGGTCGTGTCATGGATCAGGATGTTCTGATGCGCCGGGCGGACAAAACCAACTTCGGCCATCTTTTCATTGAACGCGATCAGGTGATCAAAAAAGCCCATCGTGTTGAGCAGTCCGACAGGCTTTGAGTGATAGCCAAGCTGCGCCCAGCTCATCGCTTCCCATAGCTCGTCCATAGTGCCGACCCCGCCGGGTATGGTGATGAAACCGTCTGAAAGGTCAGTGAAACGCTGCTTACGTTCATGCATGCCCGATACGGTGTAAAGTTTTGTGCAATCGTGATTAGCGACCTCTGAATTGAACAGCGCTTCGGGGATCACGCCGATCACTTCGCCGCCAGCATCCAATGCACCGCGAGCAACCGCGCCCATCAGGCCCAGCCGGCCACCCCCATAGACCACGCCGATCTCGCGCAGAGCCAGCGCGCGACCGACTTCCGTGGCGAGTTCGATATAGCGCGGATCATCCGGCGTAGCGGAGCCGCAATAAACAGCGAGACGGTTCAGTTCTTGAGTCACGCGGTCGTCTTTATCGCCAAGTCTTCCAGCATCAAGCCTGCTGTTGCCTTTGCGCTGCCGACTACGCCCGGGATGCCTGCGCCCGGATGCGTGCCTGCGCCGACAAGATAGAAATTGTCGATTACATCGTCGCGGTTGTGGCCACGCAGATAGGCGCTTTGCCACAGCACCGGCTCAAGGCTGAAAGCGCTGCCCAGATGCGCGTTCAGATCATGCGCGAAATTCTTGGGCGCATAGCTGAATTTGGTCACGATCCGGTCATGGATGTCAGGGATCAGACGACGCCCGATCTCATCGAGAATGCGCTTCTCCAGTACAGGGCCGACTTCGTCCCAATCCACTGCCAGCTTGCCCATATGCGCAACGGGCACCAGCGCATAGAAAGTGCTCTTGCCCTTGGGCGCCATGCTGGGATCGGTAACAGTCGGGTGGTGCAGGTAAATGCTGAAATCCTGCGGCAGCACGCCCTGTTTGTATATATCGTCGAGTAGCCCTTTGTAACGCGGACCGAACAGGATCATATGGTGAGGTATGCCGGGCCAAGTGCCTTCTAGACCGAAATGCACTACAAACAGACCAGGGCTGAAGCTCTTGCGCGAGAGTGACTTTGCATAGTCCTTGCCGCGTTTCGATCCGCTTAGCAGATCGCGATACGAATGCATGATGTCAGCGTTCGAAGCGACCGCGTCAAAACGCTGTTTCCAGCCGCTTTCGGTTTCGACTTCGCTCGCCTTGTTGCCGATGGTGTGTACCTGCGTCACAGCATCGCCGACGCGCATGGTGCCACCGAGCCGTTCGAAATGGCGCACCATCCCTGCGATCAAGCGATTGGTGCCGCCGCGCGTCCACCACACGCCGCCGTCTTTTTCCAGCTTGTGAATGAGCGCATAAATCGCGCTGGTGTTCATTGGATTGCCGCCGACAAGCAGTGTGTGGAAGCTCAAGGCTTCGCGCAGCTTCTCGCTTTTCACATAGCTCGACACCATCGAATATACGCTGCGCCAGGCCTGCTTCTTGACAAGTGCTGGCGCGGCTTTGAGCATGCTTTTGAAATCAAGGAACGGCACGGTGCCTAGCTTGAGATAGCCTTCCCTGTGCACGCCCTCTGAATATTTTAGGAACTCTGCATAGCCCGCCACATCGCCTGGATCGAGCTTCGCGATTTCAGAGTTCAGGCTATCCTCGTCATTGGAGTAATCGAAATTCGTCCCATCAGGCCAATTGAGCCGATAGAACGGCATCACCTTCATCAGCTCGACATCTTCGGCCATATCGTGGCCGGTGATTTCCCATAGCTCTTTCAGGCAGGGAGGGTCGGTAACGACTGTCGGGCCGCCATCGAATGTGAACCCGTCCTTCTCCCAGAAATAGGCCCTGCCGCCCGGCTTGTCGCGCGCTTCGATGACAGTGGTCGTGATGCCGGCAGATTGCAGGCGGATTGCCAATGCCATGCCGCCAAAACCAGAACCGATGACGCAAGCCGTCTTGCCTTCATATTTGGCCGGATCGACTATCTGCGGTGCGCGGACTGGTGGAGTAACAGGCGTAGCGGCGTTCATTCGGTTTTCTCCATGAGCAGAGGCTTTCCTTTGCTCGCAAGCGCGCGAATTGCACGCGGGATAGATACGGGCGGTTTGCCCGAAAGGATGCGCACTTGATCCGGCAAGGTGGTGTGGCACGCATAGAAGCGTTCGATCAGTTCTTCTGGCAGCTGATAGAACCTTTGGAAAATGTTTACGCGCCGTTCAGGTTCCGTAGCTTTAAACAACATCCGGCCAAGCGCGCGGTAAATTGCAGTCTTTCGCCAATGTTCGTTGGCACGACCGCGAACGAAATGCGCCAGCAACGGTCCCGACAAATGAGCATGGGATGCAATGGCCAGCGCGTTCTCTACTGCGATCGGCATGGTGTAACTTGTGAGCGGATGGCTGAATCCGCCGCGCGCGCCAGCCATGGCCACACCCGGAATCTCTATGCTGGCCCGATAGGCCTTGAAATTACCGCCGGTAATAACGGGCAGAATGCCTCTCTCATGGCCGATCTCAACACCGTCTGCGAAGCCCATGTCGGCGGCATATTGATCGATCCGGCGACTGAGCAAATCCTCGTCCAGCGCCCGGGCCTCGTCATAGTAGGTATCTTCGAAGAACAGCTCGTCTTCTGCCAGCGGCAGCACATACATGAAGCGATATGCACTGCGATTGCCCGCCGGCGCATGTTGATCAATGCTTGCGTCCATGATCATCGGCTGGGTGATGCCGTGCGGGCGATCATATTTGAAATGGCGCCCGGCAAAAATCTGCCATCCGCCCAGCAAATGCTGCGAAGGCAAGACGCTACGGCAATCGATCACTGTGCGAGCATTGATACGTTCGCCACTTTGAAGAGTGACACCATTGGCGTCCAGTTCGCAGACCCTCTGGCCAAGGCTGAGCGTTCTTTCCGGCAGGATCTCGCGCAAGGCGGCGTCAAAATCGGCCGACGCAAGCGAGCGGTATCCCGCGCGCATGGGTCTGCGATATTGGGGAAAGGCAACCTCATAGCCCTGGTCCCAAGCGACATACGTGAAGGGTGACAAGAGCGCGCGGCCTTCGTGTCCCAGGTCACTGTCGAACCAGCTCCAGCGGTGATGGCCACCCAGCGTCTCGCCAGCTTCGATAAGCTGAAAACGCAGGTCCGGTTGCGCGCGGTGAAGCGCAAGCGCAATAAGGCCGCCGGCTAATCCGCCGCCTACAATCGCTACATCGGTTTCGCGCCCGCCCATTACTTGAAAGCCCTAGGGCAGCGCACGCTCTGCGGCAATGGCGTGCAGCACTATCCCCCATGCGAGTTCGCCCGCACCTTGCGCCAATCGCTAAGCTTATTCAGTCTCTCGCAATGGCAACTTTGGTCCCCAGCCGCAAGGCAATCATCGCGTCGATCGCAATCTCAATCGTAGCGGTCATCATCCTGCTCGCCATGGATCGCCCACCGATTTGCGAATGCGGATATGTGAAGCTGTGGCATGGCGACATCAACTCGATGGGCAATAGCCAGCACATCGCCGATTGGTACACGCCCAGCCACATCATTCACGGCCCGATATTCTATGCGTTGGGCTGGTTGTTCTTCAGCAAATGGAAACTGGGCGGACAGAACTCGACGCAATGGGGCCTGACATTGGCGGTTTTTCTTGAGGCCGCATGGGAAGTGCTGGAGAATACACCGATGGTGATAGACCGTTTCCGTTCGGTCACGGCCAATTGGGGGTATTCGGGCGACAGCGTGCTCAATTCTTTCGCGGACATCGGCTGGATGGCCTTCGGGTTTTATCTCGCGATGCGCTTACCGATCAAGGTAACTATCGCCTTGGCCATTCTTGGCGAGGTTGTTGCCGGGCTGGTAGTACGGGACGGACTGACGCTGACAGTCATCATGTTGGTTTTCCCGGTTGATGCCATAGCGGAATGGCAGGCGGGCGGGCACTGAGAAAGCCGGAACAGGTACAGTCACAACGCGTTTCAATAGCGGAGCAGGAGCAATCGCCGTGAAATGTCATTTCAGTTCGCTTGTACCCTTTGCGCTCGCACTTGTGGGCGCGCCTCTTGCTGCGCAGGAAACCGACGACGATCCTGATCAAGCAGCTGAGGTGCAGTCCGCCGAGGCGGCAGGCCCGCCGGCTGATGTCGCGACCGACAGATATGGATCGCAGCGACCGCGAGGATCTTCGGTCCTTTCCGGCGATTGGCTTGCGGTCGGCGGCGGGTTTGTTGTCGCTGCAAATTATAGCGGTTCAGACGAGTATCGCGTGCTGACGGTTCCGGTCGTGGCCGCCAACTTCAAAGGGATTGGCATCAGGCCGCGCGCGGCCGGGCTTTCAATCAACCTGTTGGAGGGTATGCGAGGAGATGTGACCTTCTCCGCCGGTCCGATATTCCGTTTCCGCGGCGACCGCACCGGCAATTTCAAGGACGAGGCTGTCGAGGCCGCCGGCAAGCTGGACACGGCTTTCGAGCTGGGACTGCAAACCGGTGTTTCTTTCAATCGAGTATTCACTCGTTTCGACCGCATCTCTGCCGGGCTTGACGTACAGTTCGATGTAGCAGGAGCACATGGCGGCAAGATCATCGATCCGGGCGTATCCTATTCCAGCGCGCTCAGCCGTGGTGCGGTCATTTCGCTGAGTATGGGTGCGCAATATGTCGATGGGGACTTTGCGGATTACTATTACTCGGTCACGCCCGAGCAGTCTGCGGCCAGCGGACTGCCCGAATTTGATGCCGATAGCGGTTGGCACAAGGCCGGGGCCACCCTGGCGATGGGTTTTGACTTGAGCGGCGATTTTCGTGATGGCGGAGTGATCATGGGCGGGGCAATTGGCTATCGCCGGATGTTGGGCGATGCCGCTGATACGCCGTTCACTTCGCTTCGTGGTGATGCCGATCAGTTTACTGCCATATTTGGCGTGGCCTACGTTTTCTGAGCTGCTTTCCGTTTCTCCAAAAAGAAAGGGCCACTTGATAGCGGCCCTTTCAAAAGTTCAGTTGTGCAGAGGCGGTTTAGTCATCGCTGTCCGCTGTGGCGCCCTTGGCTCCTTCGGCCAATTGCGGGCGCGGGCCCGGCATATCCGCTTTGCGGTCGCCGGTTTTGAGATAAGTGTCAAACCACTCCATCATCCGCAGATTGTAGTCATAGCGGCTGCCCGCCATGCGATTGCCGTGACCTTCGCCGGGATAGAATACCAGGCGAACCGGCACGTCAGGTTTGCGAACCTTAAGCGCACGATAAAGCTCAAGGCTTTGACCCGGATCGACGCGTGTATCTTCTTCGCCGTGCATGATCAGCGTCGGAGTATTGGCCTTGTCGACGTGATAGACAGGTGAAACCTCAAGCATCTTCATCCAGTCATCCCACGGCCAAGCGCGGCTATGGACATTGTACATCTCGTAAGGGATGTCACCGGTGCCGAACTTGCTAACCTGGTTCGAGATGCCCACGAACATCACAGACGCAGCGTACTCGTCTGAATGATAAGTCGCGCCCCATGCGGATGCATAGCCGCCGTATGAGCCGCCGGTAATACCGGTACGGTCAGCATCGGTGATGCCTTCTGCGACCAATGCCCGCTTCGCATCGACGATGTCGGCAAACTCAGGATCGGTGTAATTACCCTGATGCTGTTTAGAGAATGCGGTGCCATAACCGGTTGAGCCGCGATAGTTGGGCAGGAACACGGCATAGCCTTGGCCCGCGGCAACCTGACCCGGCTTCGAATAGGCGGTAATCCATCCGTTCGATTCGTGGGCTTCCGGTCCACCATGAACGTTCATGATTGTCGGAGCGCCACCTTCTGGAACGCCGCCAACCGGCAGGACCAGCACGCCTTCGACCTGCTGTCCGTCACGCGCAGTGTAGGTGTATGTGCGCTGCTCACCGAAGGTGATCTCGCTCAGCCATGGGTTATGCGAAGTCCAGCGCTCAAACGCATTTTCGCGTGATCGCGGGTTCCATACAAACAACTCGGTCGGATGCTTTGGAGAGTTTGCTGAGACTGCGACTTTGCCGCCTGCCGACTCGACACTGGTCAGGATTAGCGAGCCCGGGTCGATTTCGCGGCGCACGCTTCCATCCGCATTGTAGATGCGCAGTACGCTTTGTGCGCCTACATGAACTACGGCGGCCAGGCGACCATTGGCCAACCATTCTGCGTCTACGGTTGCTTCGGCAGCGCCTTCATTCAGTGCGCGATACTCGCCTGTGGCCACGTCCACTAGGTGAAGTGTCGTTTCTGCCGGATCGTTTTTGTCGACGCCAGCGATCATGGAAAGCTGTGTTCCGTCAGGTGACACTTCGACATCGCCCAGCTTGCCAGGTGTCGGGACAATCGCCTTCACATTACCATCGGCCAGATCGATGATGTGCACACGCAGCGATGTGTACGTGTCATCGATCTGCGGGGTCGGCTTGCTCTGCACGATGCCGGTCTTGCCATCAGGGGTAATGTCAAAGCCTGTCACATAGGCCGGGACAGGTATCTCGCGTGGTTCTGCGTCCAATTCTTCACCTACACTGGCTTCGAACAGACGGCGCAGGCGTGCTTCTTCTTCGTAAACTACAGAATTGAATCCGGCCTTGCGCTGCGTTGTGCGCTGCTCGTCTTCTTCTGCAGTGGCGAGCATGAAGATAGTGTCGCCGTTCGGGCCCCAGACATAGGACAGGACATCGCTGTCAGCGACTTCGGCAAGCTTGCGATAGGTACCGCCAGCAATTGGAACGCCCCAAACCGCCCGATCTTCACCGTCCGCTGCCCAGACAAAGCTGACCATGCTGCCATCGGGGTTGAATTGAACGCCTGACGGGCTGACGTCTTCGGGAAGATATACAGTTGCTGTGTCCGGTCCGGTCGCGATTTTAAGTACTTGCTCGAAACCGCCATTTTCTTCGCCTTCAGTAACATCAGGCAGGCTGACTGTGGTGAAGGCAACGCGCGTGCCATCAGGAGACACAGCGATTGCGCCAATGCTTTCGATCTTGGCGACATCTTCCGGTGTCATAGGGCGCGCTGATGCGGTCGCAGCGATTGAGACTGATGCGAACAGAGTCGCGGCAGTAAGTGCCATGCGATTCATAAGAAAATTTTCCTCTCGTGTTTGACTGTTGCGCGCGTGATAGCGCCTGCGTGGGGAATTTCAACGAAAGCTGAGTCAGATCCGCTCTTGTCACGACAAAGAGTAGCGCGCATCAAAGATCCGAAAAGGAGAGAAATATGCGAGCGATTAAGGGACTGATAGCTGCGCTGGCCGCTATCGCGGCGAGTCAGGCGGCGGCAGATACGACCATTATTCATGCAGGTTCGGTGCTGACTGATGCGGAGAGTAGCCCCAGCGGCCCTGCAACAATCACGGTAACTGATGGCAAGATCGTCAGCATCGAGGAAGGTTTTGCGCCCACCCCTGAGGGTGCAACGATGATCCACCTTGATGAACACGTCGTGATCCCTGGCCTGATTGACTTGCATACTCATTTGTCAGGCGAAACCGGCAGCGACTTTCGTGATGTCACTGTAAATCCTGCCGAATGGTATACTCTGGTTGCGGCCAAAAACGCGCGTATCACCGCGCTGGCCGGTTTTACGACAGTTCGCGATCTGGGTTCACGCACCGATCAGGTTACGCAATCGCTTCGTCGCGCTACCGCAGAAGGCGTTGTGCCTGGTCCGCGTATCGTAACTTCTGCGCGAACGATTTCGATAGTCGGTGGACACGGGCAGCAGAATAACGGCTTTCACAAACACGTCGCCGATGCTCTGGATCCAGGTTTTACCTGCACCGGTCCCGTTGAATGTGCGGAGAAGGTTCGGATGGCCTCCAAATACGGGGCGGACCTGATCAAATTTCCTGCGACCGGTGGCGTCCTGTCTCAACAAGGGCGCGGACTGGAAGCACACTTCACCGATGAAGAAATGCGCGCGATGGTAGATACTGCCAATTCGCTCGGGCTGAATGTCGCCTCGCACGCTCATGGCGCGCGCGGGATCGAGGCTGCGGCGCGGGCCGGTGTCCAGACGATCGAGCACGGCACATATATTGACGAAGATGCAGCCAAGGCGATGCGAGAAAATGGCACGATCCTGATCCCGACATTGATGGCATTCCAGGGCATCAAGGAGCGGCTTGGCAAGGGCATTTATACCCCTGTTGTAGAGGAAAAGGTGCGGGCGGTTTCTGCCTATGCGGAGAGCATTGTCGAACGTGCGATCATGTACGACGTGAAAATGGCCTTCGGAACGGACGCTGGCGTGTTTCCCCACGGACAGAACGCGCGCGAGTTCGGCTTGATGCGCAAAGGTGGTATGAGCGACAAAGAGGCGTTCGCCAGTGCGACTACGGTTGCTGCCGAAGTGCTTGGCCTGGAGAACGAAATCGGTCGCATCGCCCCGGGCTTCTCTGCTGATATCATTGCAGTGAAAGGCAATCCGCTAGATGATGTGACCGTGCTGGAAGACGTCGATTGGGTGATGGTTCGCGGGCGCGTAGTCGAATGATCCGCAGTGTATTAGCGAGCACTGCCTGGGTGGCGCTCGCAAGCTCAGCCACCGCGCAAGGAGACGCCAGCATCTGTCAGCGAGAGCTGGTGGTGCTGGGCGCGGGGCAGGATGCCGGCGCTCCGCAGATTGGCAATGCGGATGATGACGGGCCACGCCTGCTCCCAAGCTCGCTGGCGCTGATTGATCGTAGGGAGGGGAGGCGATACCTGTTCGATGCGAGCCCCGCGATCACCGAGCAGTTGGCCCTGCTCGACCAGATCGAGCCTCCCAATAGCGGTCTTGGTGTCGATGGTATTTTCCTAACTCACGCGCATATCGGGCACTATCTAGGGCTCGCTTATCTGGGCCGCGAGGCTGCCAATGCGAGCAAGGTTTCCGTTTATGCTATGCCGCGCATGGCCGAATTTCTTCGGACGAATGGCCCGTGGAGCCAGCTGGTAGAGCTAAAGAATATCGAGCTAGTCGAGCTTGGAGGCGGAGATACTCTTCATGCGGTAACAGTGTCGCCCGATCTGGTCGCAATTGCATTGCCCGTTCCGCACCGGGACGAGTTCTCCGAAACGGTGGGCTGGATCGCGATGACGCCAACACGCCGGGTCTTGTATCTGCCAGACCTCGATAGCTGGGAGGAGTGGGAGACCTTGATCGGGAAGTCGTTGGTTGAGCAAGTGGCAATCTTCGATCATCTTTTTGTGGACGCAACTTTCTGGGACAACAACGAACTTACCGGACGTGACATGTCCGAAATTCCGCATCCGCGAGTAGCCCAGACGATGGATATTCTGGAACACCTCGCCGAATCCGAGCGCGCTAAGGTGCACTTCATCCATTACAATCACACCAATCCGATCCGTGATCCTGACAGTGTTGAGAGCGAGCAGGTGCTAGCGCGCGGTTTTAACATCGCGCGGCGCGGTGACCGCATTTGTCTTGACTAGGGTGGCCGGAGTCTCCGGCCGGAGTCGCTCAGCTAGGCCGCAGCTTGACGCTTGCGCTTCCCGCGCTCGATTTCCTTGAGCAGGTCGCGCACGTAATGATCAAAGTCGAGCTGGATCGTGTGCCTGCGCGACGCATAGTAATGGCCGGTGTGATAGGCTTCATCAGCGTTGATGATGTCCTGCATATCAGTTGCTGAAGGCGGGGCATATTCTCCGGCAAGATAGGCTGCGACCAGCTTTGACTGCTGTTCGGCAAAGTTGACCAGCGTTGGCAGCGGCTGAGCAAGCCCCATGTAAAACAGGTCTGGCACATCAGGCTTCATGATCCGCTTGAACAGAGGAGGCGGACGATTGTCGCTGTCAGCCGTGAACTGAGGATCGTCAAAAAACGGGAATTTGATGTCATAGCCTGTGGCCCAGATGATCACATCCACCTGTTCGCGCGAGCCGTCGGTAAAGATTACCCCATCGCCGTCGAGCCGCTCGATCCCCGGTTTCATCGCAATGTCGCCAGAGCCCGCGCGCAGCAGGAACTCTCCTGAAACTGTCGCGTGGCTCTCAAACGGACCGATTTCGGGGTCGGGCAAGCCGTAGTCGCTCATCTTGCCGACCAGCTTCTTGATGAACCGTGTGCCTAGCCATTGGCGCACCGACTTCGGCATCCACGCAGGAGCCGGATTCTTGTCGAGCGGCTGACCGTTGTAATATTTGGGCAGTACCCACACACCGCGCCGCGCCGAGACAAACAGCCGCTCGGAAATTGGGCGCTGCGACAGCTCGCTGGCTATGTCCATCGCGGAATTGCCCATGCCGACCACCAGCACACGCTTACCAACACAATCAGCGGGTTCGAACGGGCTGCGATAGCTATGCGAATGAAACTGCTCGCCGTTAAATTCACCTGGATAGTCCGGAATTCGTGCAGCCCAATGGTGGCCGTTTGCAACCGCCAAGGCATCATACTGCCGTGTTTCACCGGTTGAGAGAGTAACGTCCCAGCCGCCACCTTCGCGCCGCTGCGCCTTCTCTAAGCGCGTGTTGAATGCAATGTGATCGCGCAAGCCGAAATGATCGACGTAATCGTGGAAGTACTTCAGCAGCTGCGCGTGATGCGGATAGTCCGGCCAGTCATCGGGCACCGGAAAATCTTCGAAGGCCAGCCGCCATTTCGACGTGTCGATGTGCAAGCTTTTGTAGCAAGCCGACATGCCGTTGGGATTGTCGTAATACCAGGTGCCGCCGATGTCGTCGGACGCCTCGAACACGTCGAAGGGTATGCCGTAATCCTTGAGCCGCTTGGCAGTGGTGAAACCGCTACAGCCTGCGCCGATTATGCAAACCTTGGGCAATCCGTTCATTCGAGCGCTCCGGCCAAGGTCTCATACCCAGCGGCGAAATCCTGTTTGAAGTCCTGCACCACTTGGCCAGCGGAGGTGACTTCGCGAACCAACCCCACGCCTTGCCCGACAAAGTAGGAACACAGCTCTTGCGCCTTGGTATTGCCGCTCACGGCTGCCTTGTCGATGGTGCGGAGCGCAGGCTCCGATAGCAGCATCATCAGCGGCATCGGCAGTGCGGGCAGGCCGGCCTCTTCCCACATGGCGTGCCAACCGCTGCGCAATTGCCGCGAGTATTTGCCGGTGCGATGCTTTGAACGGATCGTGTCGCGGCTGGTCGCCTGAACCATCTTCTCGCGGAACACTTCGTGCGTTTCTGCTTCTGACGTCGCCAGCCAAACACTGCCGCACCATGCACCCGCTGCGCCCATCGCCATCATGCCCGCCATCTGTTTGCCGTTCATGATGCCGCCAGCGGCGAGCACGGGGATATCTGCGCCCGCCTCTTCGATCGCTTGCAACACTTCTGGGATCAGCACGATCGTGCTGACTTCGCCGCAATGCCCGCCGCCTTCGCCTCCTTGAGCGACGATAATGTCAACGCCTGCCTCAATCTGCTTCATTGCGTGTTCCTTTGCGCCGACCAATGCCGCGACAGGAATGCCGTGCCTCTTGCCTGCCTCGATCATTTGCGGCGGCGCCGTTCCCAACGCATTGGCGATAAGCCGCACGGGGTGGTTGAAGCTGACTTCAAGCAATTCCTGCCCAAGCGAGGTATTGGGCTGTTGCGAACCGCCAAGCGGGTTTGCTCCGCTTTCATCCAGCCCGGCCTCACGCAGGATCTGGCGCGTGAAGTCGCGATACTGCTGTGGGATTGCTGCGACCACCTCGTCAGCTGTGACCGAGTGATCGACGGCCTGCACTTCAGGGATCAGGACATCTACGCCATACGGCTTGCCGTCGATATTGTCGTCGATCCACTTGAGTTCGGTTTCCAGCTGTTCAGGGGTAAAGCTGACCGCACCAAGCACGCCAAAGCCACCTGCGCGGCTGACGGCGGCAACCACATCACGGCAATGCGAAAAGGCAAACAGCGGGAATTCGCATCCCACCATATCTGTCATCCGGAACGGCATTCGTATCTCTCCCCTTTGCGATCATTTTTAGCTCTAGCGCCACGTGTCGCAAGCGTGACCTGATAGAATTGATCTCGATCAATGAAGGATTGCTGCATTGGCACCAGATTGCAGCATGAGAGGAGTGTATGCGATGAATGCGATGGAACGTATCGGGCCGGATGCCATCCCGCAGCATGTGGATGTGCTGATTGCGGGGGCGGGGATTTCAGGCATAGGTTCTGCCTATCATCTGCAAGAGCAATGTCCGGGGAAGACCTATGCGATCCTTGAGATGAAGGACACGTTTGGCGGCACGTGGGAAACGCACAAATATCCCGGCGTTCGCTCTGACAGCGACCTTTACACATTCGGTTATCGCTTCAAGCCGTGGATCGGCCCGCCTATCGCCAGCGCGGACGAGATTCTGAAATACATGGGCGAAGTGATCGAGGAGCACGGGATCGGCGATCACATCCTCTATGGCCACCGGATCACTCGCTGTTCGTTTTCGCGTGAGAACAACTTGTGGACCGTCGAAGCTGAGCGTTTGGCCGACGGCGCTTCACGCGCATTCACCTGCCATTTCCTCTGGATGTGTCAGGGCTATTACGATCACGAAACGCCTTACATCCCGGCTGAATGGAACGAGAGAGGCCTGTCAGATTTCAAGGGCGATTTCGTTCATGCCCAGCTGTGGAACCCGGATTATGATTATACGGGCAAACGGGTAATGGTGATCGGTTCTGGCGCAACGGCTGCGACAGTGGTGCCAGAATTTGCTGAGAAGGCGGCGCATGTCACAATGTTACAGCGCTCTCCCACTTACTTCTTTTGTAGTGAGAACAAGAACGAGCTGGCGGACCGGCTGCGCGAAGTGGGGATTGACGAGCCAACCATTCACCGCGTGGTTCGTGCGCAGATCATGCATGATCAGGATGTACTGACAAAGCGCTGTATCGAAGAGCCGGACGTCGTGGTGGAAGAATTGCGCGAGTTGATCCGCGCCTTTACTGGCAAGCCCGATTTCGAATTCGAACCGCATTTCACGCCGAAGTACCGCCCCTGGCAGCAACGCTTGGCGTTCTGCCCTGACGGCGATGTGTTCCGCGCTTCTGTAGACGGCAAGCTCACCGTCGTGACCGATACGATCGACTGCTTCACACACAACGGCGTGCGAACTGCCTCAGGCGAAGAGATTGAAGCCGATTTGATCGTCGCGGCCACGGGATTCCATCTCTCCGTCATGGGCAACATTCCCTTCTTCATCGACGGTGAGCAAGTGAACTGGAACGACACTGTGACCTATCGCGGGATGATGTTCACCGGCGTACCCAATATGGCGTGGGTATTCGGCTATTTCCGGGCCAGCTGGACCTTGCGGGTCGACATGCTGGGCGATTTCGTGTGCGGCCTGCTCAATCACATGGATGAGAAACATGCTGCACGGGTGGAAGTTGCTTTGCGGCCGGAGGATGAAGGGATGGAGCTCCATCCGTGGATCGAGTCTGATAATTTCAATCCCGGTTACCTTATGCGCGGGCTCGATAAACTCCCCAAGCGTGGCGACAAACCCGAGTGGAGGCACAATCAGGATTACTGGCGCGAGAAAGACGAGATACCCAATATCGATCTCGACAGTACGGAGTTTGTTTACACCGGCCTGCACAAGGAAACGGCGCAGGATGCGGACCTGGAACTAGCCGAATGACACGGAGCTGAGAGGGAGGTAGCTGGTAATGGATACAACGCTGGACTTGGTGGCCTGGAGTGCGACTTTGCTCGGGGCATTCGCGATTGCTGTAGCGATCGGCGCGCTGCGCCAGCCGGGCATCTGGGGCAAGATGGTCGATGAGATCGAAGCATCGCCAGCGTTGCAATTGCTGTGCGGTTTTGTGGAGCTTTTCATCGGTGCGGTGATCTACTTGTTGAGTCCATGGGACTCGACCGATCTGCTGTCGATGGTGATGAAGTCCATCGGCGGGCTGATGATGGCTGAAGCGCTGGTAGTGATGGCGATATCCGACCTTTACTTCCAGACTTGGCTGAAAAACCTTGCTGCAATGCGGCGCGGGTGGCCGATCATCACATTGCTTATCGGAATTGCCGTTGCCGCTGCCGGCATTTTGCGCTTCACGTGAGCTAGACCTGCCAGGGAAATCAGACTAGAACGAAATCCATCCCCGGGGAGCCAGCGAGTCTGCATTCGGACAATGGCTGAGAGGGGCGTGTCGCAGCGCCCGACCCGTTGAACCTGAACTGATTAACATCAGCGGAGGGAGTGGAGCGGTGCTTGCCAGAAATCCGCTCTCCCGCTGTTAGGAGAGACTTCGCATGGCCGACATCAACAGCCCCATCGAAATTGGCGTTACCACAGGGCCCATTCGCGGCAGCCGCAAGATCCACGTTGGCGCGCGCACCGGTTCCGGCATTCGCGTGGCGATGCGGGAGATCGACCTTGAGGGCGATGAGGCGCCGGTTCGGGTCTATGACACCTCCGGCCCCTACACAGATCCTGAAGCCAATATTGACATCAATGCGGGCCTGCCTGCGCTGCGCCGCGAATGGATCATGGCGCGCGGCGATGTCGAAGAATATGACGCACGCGAAGTGAAGCCGGAAGACAATGGCCAACTGGGGCCGGACCGCTCCGGCGGTGTGCCAGCCTTCCCCAATGTGGTGAAGCGGCCACTTCGCGCAAAGGCAGGCGCGAACGTCAGCCAGATGCACTATGCCCGACAAGGCATCATCACGCCTGAGATGGAATATGTCGCGGAGCGTGAGAATCTGGGCCGCGAAATGGCGAGGGAGCTGATCGCGAGCAACCGTGAAGGCGCGCAAAGCTGGGGCGCTTCGATCCCGGACCTCATCACGCCGGAATTTGTCCGCGATGAAGTCGCTCGCGGGCGTGCGATCATCCCCAACAACATCAACCACCCTGAAACCGAACCGATGGCGATCGGGCGCAACTTCCTGGTCAAGATCAACGCGAATATCGGCAATTCCGCCGTCGCTTCAGACGTTGCGAGCGAAGTCGACAAGATGGTCTGGTCAATCCGCTGGGGCGCGGACACGGTGATGGACCTTTCGACAGGCCGTAACATCCACGACACGCGCGAATGGATCCTGCGCAACAGCCCCGTCCCCATCGGCACCGTCCCGATCTATCAGGCGCTGGAGAAAGTCGGCGGCATCGCCGAGGAACTGACGTGGGAAATCTTCCGGGACACGCTGATCGAGCAGGCAGAGCAAGGCGTCGACTATTTCACCATCCACGCCGGGGTGCGCCTGCCCTACGTGCCGCTCGCCGCCAACCGCGTGACCGGCATCGTCAGCCGCGGCGGCTCGATCATGGCGAAATGGTGCCTCGCGCACCACAAAGAGAGCTTCCTCTACGAGCACTTCGACGAAATCACGGAGATCATGAAGGCCTATGACATCGCCTATTCGCTGGGCGACGGCTTGCGCCCCGGCTCAATCGCGGACGCCAATGACGAGGCGCAATTTGCAGAGCTCTACACACTGGGCGAGCTGACCCACCGCGCGTGGAAGGAAGACGTGCAGGTCATGATCGAAGGGCCGGGCCACGTGCCCATGCACAAGATCAAGGAGAATATGGACAAGCAGCTGGAGGTGTGCGGCGAAGCGCCCTTCTACACGCTTGGGCCATTGGTGACCGACATCGCGCCCGGGTATGACCACATCACCAGCGGCATCGGCGCTGCGCAGATCGGCTGGTACGGTACCGCGATGCTTTGCTACGTCACGCCGAAGGAACACCTTGGCCTGCCTGACCGGGACGATGTGAAGGTTGGCGTTGTGACGTATAAGCTCGCCGCGCACGCTGCGGACCTGGCAAAGGGGCATCCGGCGGCAAAGGTTCGCGACGATGCCCTGTCAAAAGCGCGGTTTGAATTCCGCTGGCGCGACCAGTTCAACCTGTCGCTCGATCCCGATACGGCGGAGGATTACCACGACCAGACGCTGCCCGCAGAGGGCGCGAAGACCGCGCATTTCTGTTCGATGTGCGGGCCGAAATTCTGCAGCATGAAGATCAGCCAGGAAGTGCGCGATTTTGCTGGCAAGCAGAATCAGGGCGCGGATAGCTTCTTGGAAAGCGGTCAGTCGGGCGCAGAGGCTGCAGAGGCGAGCAAGCAGGCTGCGCTGAAAGGCATGGCCGAGATGGCAGAGAAATATAAGGATATGGGCCAGAAACTGTATTTGCCGGAAGGCGAAGCCTGATGCGCCGGCTGGGGCTGGCGGCTCTGGCAGTCGGCTTTGCGGTCAGCGGCTGCTCGATCAAGCAGGAAGGGGAGGAAGTGAACGCGCAAAGCAGCAAGGGCGCGGTCTATCACGCGTCTGAATTGCCCTATCCTTTTTCCGATGCGGTTGAAGTGGATGGCGTGCTTTATCTCTCGAGCGATATCGGCGCGAATGATGCGGGTACCGGCGTGGTGCCGGGCGGTATCGAGGCCGAGACGCGACGCATTTTCCAGCGGATGGAAGCGCGGCTCGCCAAGCATGACCTGGTGTTTGACGATGTGTTTAAATGCACTGTGATGCTGGAGGACATGAGCGAATGGCCCGCCTTCAACGCGATCTACGCCGAGTATTTCAAGGAAGGCCGCTACCCTGCACGCTCGGCCTTCGGCACGAATGGCCTAGCGCTGGGCGCTAAGGTCGAACTGGAATGCTGGGCCGCTAAGGGGTGAGGAGTTAGCCCTCCGGAACCAGCTTCTCCACTCAACCCACCTTGCCATGATCTCCTAACCCTCTATCATCACCCGCGGGGCGCGCATGAAACGGGAGAGTGGGGACAATGACCAACCCGATGACACGCCGCGCCTTTGCGGCTGGCGCTTTGCTGACAGCAGCAGGCGCAACGAAACTGGCCGCGCAGGCACGGCCTGAATGGCTCAGCCGGCTGACTCCGCCGCAACAGCTCGGCCCATTCTATCCCGTCTCTCGCATGGGCGAGGCGGATGCTGACCTGACCCGGCTGGACGGGCATGATGCGCGCGCGGCGGGTGAAGTGATCGAAGTGTTCGGCCGCGTGCTTGACCGGATGGGCAACCCGATTTCCAATGCAAAGGTCGAGCTGTGGCAGTCAAATACGCACGGCCGCTATGCCCACGCCAATGATGGCAATAACGAAGCGCCGCTTGATCCGCATTTTCAGGGGTTCGCCGATCTGCGCACGGACCGCGACGGCGAATGGCGCATCACCACGGTCCGCCCAGGCCTATATGGCGGGCGGCCCCGGCACATCCACTTCGATGTTCAGGGTCTGCACACCCGGCTGATCACGCAGATGTATTTCCCTGAGGAAGAGGGGCGAAAGGAAAACGATCGCGGCATCACGCGGCTGGGCGATGGCGCGGCAAAGCTGATCGCGCACAAGACCGATCAGGCCGCCTATCACTGGGACATCGTGCTGGCTGACCCCTGATCGGGTCAGCTCTCAACCTGAGGTGAAACACCATGATCAAACTCACATATTGTCTGCACCGTTTGCCCTCGCTTAGCCGCGCGGAGTTTCAGGAATACTGGCGCGGCATGCATGCCCCGCTGGTTGCCGCCGCGCGAGAGGCGCTGGGCATCCGCCGCTATATCCAGCAGCATACAATCGACAGCCCCATCGGCGCGGCCAACAATGAAGGGCGTGGCATCCCTTACGGAGATGGCGAGGATTTTGACGGTGTGGCAGAGCTATGGTTCGATAGCGAAGAAGCCGTCGCCGCCGCCGTCGCCACGGAAGAGGGGCAGAAACATGCGCGCATCCTGTTCGAAGACGAAGCCAATTTCATCGACTTTGCGCGCAGCCGATCCTTCATCACTCAGGCGAACGAGGTGATTGCGAGCTAGCTCCAAAAGTTGCGCGCTGCGGTAATAATTAGGTATTTAGGTATTTCCCTGCTAATACGCACTCGCTTACGTCGGAATTTGCGACGGAACTTGAAATTTGCGATCCGCCGCTTGCCCCTTCGGGCCCCGGCGTTAACCGGACGACGACTTCCTTTCATCTGAACGATTGACGCACGACCTGCGTGGCATCCTGCCTCGCGGGCAACACTTACGTTCTTGAAAGGAACGCACACATGTCAAAGACTGGCACCGTAAAATTCTTCAACACCGACAAGGGCTATGGCTTTATCCAGCCTGACGATGGTTCAAATGACAGCTTCGTTCATATCTCTGCTGTACAGGCAGGCGGAATGACCACGCTCGATAAGGACCAGCGCCTTAACTACGACGTGGAAATGGGCCGCAATGGCAAGGAAAGCGCCGTAAACCTGTCGGCTGCCGACTGATTATTTGCGATCCGGTGCGGGGGCGGGCAACGCTCACCTCCGCGCAATCGCCCCCCCAACACACTTTCCAGATTGCCAAAGGAGGCATCCATGGCCCAGACATTTGAATTCTATCACGCACGTGCTGAGGAAGCTGCGGAAAGAGCTAGGGCAGCCGATCTTGAGAATGTGCGCGAGCGTGAACTACGCGCAGAGAAAACATGGCGCGGCTTGGCCGCGCAAGCCCAGAAGGTCGCGACTGATCGCGCCAAGGCTGAAAAAGAACGCGAAGAGCGGCGCGCTGCCGAGGCGCTGGAAAATTAATCGACTTTTCTAATCAGCCGCCGGGCTGTCCCGCCAAATCAGCAGCAGCAGTGCCATGATGATGAAGATCGCGCAACCGGAAAGCAGCCATGGATTGATATACCACTGCTCGCCCCATTCAAACTCGCCCGCGCTGATCCGCGCCCATCCTCTGAAATGCTGCATCGATCCCACGACCAGGCCGAACACGCCGAAGATCGCGGCGAGATAGCGGCTTAGCCAATGGCGGTACCATGGCAGCAGGATGATCAGGCCCAGCAGTCCGATCACGGTGCGCTGCGCGCGGCAGAACGGGCATTCATAGACCATTTGCGTTAGGTCTAGCGTCCAGGTTGCGGCGCAGACCAGCAGCGCTAATAGCCCCACGATCACGCGGTAACGCAGCAATGTGTCCGGCAAATTATTGATCATTGCACTTATTCCTCTCTGCATCTGAGCGCATTAGCCAGCGGGGCGTAAACGCGCAATCGAGTGACGTCTCTATCACCATGGATTCGAGTCCGATTCTGCTGGAAACTCTCGCGGAAATCCCCATCTTGAGAGGGAGAAAAGAGAAAACGAGAGGAGCATAGATCCATGCAGTTCCAGTTCAATTCCGACAGCAGTGTTATGGGCACGGAAAACGTCGCCGAACGGATTGAGGCGCAGCTTCGTCATCGTCTTGCGCGCTATGAGGAACGCCTCACTCGAATAGAAGTGCACGTGTCAGACGAGAATGCGCATAAGCATGGAGCTGATGACAAGACATGCACGATCGAAGCGCGTCCGCGCGGCGGCAAACCGCTGGGCGTCACCGCGCATGCGGCCAAAGTAGACGATGCGGCGCGCAAAGCGGGAAATATCCTGTTTGAGCGGCTGGACCGTCACTTTGGCAAGGAATCGCGCCACAAGCACGATCCACGCCCTGACAAAGTGATGTAAGGATCAGTCGAAGGTAAAGCCCGCTTCCTTCGCTTCTGCAATCAGCTCCGGCCCTGTCTTGCGGGTAGTCTCTTGCACGAAGGCATAATAATCGGGCTGCTCATCGACAAATATCTCTTCCGCCAGGACTCTGTCGCCCAGATCGTCAAACAAGCCCGCAAGGAAGGAATAGCTGCCCGTGGGTGTGAAACAGTAAAACAGATTGCTGCCGCATTTACTGCAGAAGCCGCGCTCCGCCCAGTTTGACGATTTGAAGCGGGTGATATGCTCCTCGCCCGTGAATTGCGGAGCGGTATCGCTCTGCACAGCCAGATAGGCGCTGCCGCACCAACGGCGGCACATCTCGCAATGACACGCCTCAAGATGCGGCTTTGCAGGAGTAGCGGTGACGGTGACTGCGCCACACAGGCAGTGGCCTGTGATCTGTTCGGGGGTGTCGGACATGGTGTGCGTTCCTTCCTGTTGGAAGGAAGCGTAGCCTATTGATCAAGCGTCGAAAAGTTCCATCTGCCGCGGCGCGACGCCAGCCTCCCGCATCGCCTTATGCATGATCTTTTTCACCCCGAAGAACCCGGCTTTGGCGTGGGGCCATGTGACGCGATCAAGTTCAGAAACAAGCTGAGTCAAGTGGCCTTGCTCGTCCAGTTGCATAAGCTCAGGCCAAAGTGCGTCGCGGGTCCAACCGGCGGTCAGATATGGCGTAACGACATGTTGAAGGCCCGTTTCCTTAAGGATGCCAGACAGCGAATTGCCTTCGTTCCATTCTTTGTGATTACAGCCAAACGCCTTGGCTGCATCCTTCCCGCCTTTGCGCGCCACATCGCGTGCGAAAGTTGCGGTCAACCCTCCGCAAGCCACCGGCGTCCGAGCCTCTGGCCGTGCGGCAGAAATCACAACCGATGGCGCTTCTGGCAAATGGAGCGGCACGTGGCTGGCCCCATGGTCATGCAGCAGCAGCGCGAAGGGGCGCTCGAGCGATTCAGCGGGGGCAGGCAGATTTAGCAGTTGGCGGGGGTGGTCCTCCAGTTCTTCCAAAGGCGATGCCTCGGTTGCCAGCCTCTCTGTTTGAAGTGGGCCATCGGGATGATCCTGCGTGTAGCGCTCGATATTGTCAGGTCGGGCGAGATAGATCTTGCCTTTGGTATGTAGCCCGCCAACCCAACGCCAGCTCAGCGTGTTGGATGCCGCGTCACCATCCAGCAGGTGCTGCAGAAAAAAGTCCGCGCCCAGCGCCCAATCCAGCTTCAAGGTGAAGATCCAGATACTCGCGAACCACATCCGCGCGTGATTGTGCAAATATCCGGTCGTCGCCAGTTCCCGCGCCCAGTGATCGAAAGCGGCAATGCCGGTGCTTCCGGTGACTGCCTTATCGTATGCGGCGCGAAGACCTTTGTTGGTTTCCAACTCGGCGAAAGAAAGATCGCGCTGTTTGCAATATGCCTTCCAGATGCTGAGCCGCTGTTCCAGATAGCCCTTGAAGTAGATGCGCCAGAATACCTCAGCGATGAATTTGTCTGCCGCCTCTGGGCCGTGATGGCCCAGTGCAGATTCGAGGACTTCGGCTTCGCTCACGACACCTGCATGTAGGCATGGTGAGAGCTGCGATACGTTGTTTCGCGTCAGACCTTCGTCATGATTGCGTCTATTGGAGTAGCGGCGCCCCATTTGCGGCGCGAATTGCGCCAGACGAGCGAGCGCAGCGTTTCGATCAGCGGGCCATTCCATTGCGGGTTCAACGGGTGTGCCGCGGGCGAGTTCCAAATTACCGATTGGCTGTTTTCAAACTGAATGCAGGAGGTGACAGGGGGCAACCCCGCGGTTATCAAGTAGATTGGTCGGAAGGGGGAATTGATCAATGATAGGCAAAGAGTTTGCCAAGCGATTGGCATTGTCTGCCGCAGTATCACTCGGTTTGTATGCCTGCTTTGGGGGTGCAGAAGACGCGCCCGGCGATGTAGAAACATTTGATGGCATTGCAGATGGTGAAACCATCAATGCTTTGGGTAATGAGCCGTTCTGGAGCGCAAAGATTGAAACTGAAAAACTGACCTATACAACGCCTGAGAATATGGCGGGAGATGTAGTCGCGGTGAAGCGCTTCGCAGGCAATGGCGGGCTTGGAATCTCCGGCGAGTTGGCAGGAGCGCCACTTCACATGGCTGTCACGCCTGGTGAATGTTCAGACACAATGAGCGACCGCAGCTATCCGTTCACTGTGACGCTGACGTTGGGAGAAACTCAGCTCAACGGCTGTGCCTACACCGAAAGCCAGCCATACTCGGGTGAGGAAACGGAAGGATAAACATGTCAGGTAATAATGATGCAGGGCGCGGTTGGGTTTGGTTCTTCTGGTTGGCCGCCATCTTTAACTTTGCGATTGGCGCCGCGGCGATGCTTGGGCCTACCCCGACTGTGGACACGCGCCTTGTTGCAGTCTTGGTCTTCGCCTTCGGGATTATCTACGCGGTCACAGCGCGCGATCCCAACCGCTATGCCAGTGTTTTATGGGCCGGTGTATTCGGCAAGGTTGCTGTTGTCGCACTGATGGTCGCGGCCGGGCTAGATGATGAGAGTTACGGCACAACCGCCATTGTGCTCGCGCTGGATCTACTGTTCGCCTTCGGCTTCTTGATATTTCTGCTGACCCGCAGCGAAGTCGAGGATGCAGCCAGCGCCTCGATCACACAGGAATAGGGAGAATCGCCATGGGTCTGACCGGTGGGTGTCTGTGCGGAAATATACGCTATGAATTGACAACAGATCCACTGATGTGCGTGACCTGTCATTGCAAGAATTGCCAGCGTCAGGCTGGCAGCGCCTTATCGATTATTGTGGGTGTTCCGGAAGGCTCCGTAACCGTCGAAGGCGAGGTCAAGACATACAATGACAAAGGTGACAGCGGCGCAACGGTGCGGCGTCAGTTTTGTGGCGATTGCGGATCACCAGTCTTCACACTTGTAGAACACCCGCCGGGCGTGATGTTCATCAAGGCGGGCACGCTGGATGATACAAGCAGCCTGAAGCCGGCTTTCCATTGTTATACCAAAAGCAAACAGGATTGGGTCGAACTGGGAGATATTCCGGGCTTCGAAACAGTCCCAGACGCGCTTTAGTTGTCGACGCCGGCCCGATCCAATTCTGCTTTGAGGCCACCAGATAGCCACAACCAACACATGCGGAAATCCGCGATCAGCGACCAAAGCGGATAGGTGAATGTGGCAGGGCGATTTTTCTCAATCGTGAAATGCGCAAGCCAGGCGAAGAAATAGCCTGCGACCGGTAAGGCGAAAAGCAGCGCCCAATGCCCCATCAGCACGGCATATCCTGCGATCGCGACGACCAGCGATGTACCGATATAGTGCAGGGCCCGGGTCGCAGGTTTGCTGTGCTCCCGAAGATAGAATGGCCAGAATTCTGCGAACGTGGTGTAAGCTAGGTTCATATTCTAAAACAGTCCCGGAATTTGATATTGTGCGGCGTTTGGTCGATCGGGCTGCAGCAGCTGCTGCCCACCCGCGCTTTGCGCTGTCCGCAATTCACCGCCTGAAATCGCAGTACAACTGCGCCCGGCCAGGAAATCCAGCGCAGTCGCGATCGATGCTTCAGACGGGTCACCCAGCTGAGTGAAAATGTCATCATTGGCGCGACAGGTATTGGGGACAACACCAGCCAGTCCGCTGAAATACTCGCCTTCGTCATTGGCATTAACAGTCTTGAAAGTGACTGCACGAAGCCGGTCATCGCAAACATCGCGATCGAAGCCGAACTGACCCACAGGCTTGCCGAAAGTGTTGGTTCCGATAAGCGCTACATTGTTGCCCAGATAGGGTAACATAGAGTTGATCACCAACTCGCTGGCCGAAGCTGTGCCGCCACGACCAATGAAAGCAATCTTGGTTGGAGCGATGGATTGAGCGGCGCTGGCGATATTGGTGGTTTCATTCTCGCTTGATTTGGAATCGCGCAGGATGGTCTTTGACCATATCTGGCCAACGTTACCGCCGCCCATCAAGTCACCCATCAGGTCCGCGATACGCACCAGACCGCCGCCATTGTAGCGAAAGTCAATGATAAGCTCGGTCACCCCCTGATCTTTGAATGTCTGGAAGGCATCACGCAGATCCTGATCGGCTGCGCCAACAATGAATGTGCGCAGATTGAGATAGCCGACTAACTTGCCCCCATCATTGATGATACGAACGCCATAACGATCTGATACCGGGTCCAGCGCATAGTCGGCCTTTACGATACTTTCAGCGCCGCTCACGCCGGTCGCAGTCCGGAAACCAATGTAGCGAGTGACGCCGGGATCCGACGGACCAAGCGCATCAATAACAGCGCCGGGGCCGCCAGATGCCATCAATGAAGACACGCTTTGCGTATTTGTGCTGCTGGTCCCGATTTCAAGCAATTCGGTCCCGCGATCGAGCCCTGCAGCCAGGCCTGGCGCTCCTTCATAGGCTTCGATCACAAACACGCGGTTGTTGACTGTGTCATAGCCCAAGCGGACGCCAAAGCCCGCGCTGGAGCCGGAATTGATCAGTGCATTTTCTTCTTCAATCGAAGTAATGAATGTGAAACCGCGGTCCTTGTCCTCGGCACGGGCGGGGGCGACCAGTGCATCGAGATAGTCCTGAACGGTGGCGAAGCTGTTTGGATTGACTGACGTGTCGATAAGGTCAGGGAAAAGGTACCATTCGTTCAGCACCGCCAACGACCAATCCTGACGATCACGCACCGAGCATTGCGCAGGAGTTGGCGTTCCACCGCCTCCACCCCCGCCCGCAATTGGGCCCGGGCCACTATCACCGCCGCCTCCACCACAAGCGGCCAAGGCCAATGCCAGTGCTGTAGTCAGGGTTACGCGACCAATACCCATATCCAGTCCTCTCGATATCTTGCTGCAAACAGGCGACCGATCATAGAAAGCCGCGCCTGTTGAGGGGGTGAACAAACAGAATGACGGCTGTGTTCACCAAGGGCAATCCCTAAGTTCTGCAAAGCGCGGCGTAATGAAATTCTCGTCTCGGGATGGAAAATCCCGTGTCAAACCCGAATTACCCACAGATTACGGGGCAAAATAGGCCCATTTTCGCGCCTCCCGCCTCGTCATGCCCTCGTGAAGGGCCTAGTTTTGCTGACAACATTCTAAAGAGGGAAGTTCGATTTCGTGTCTGAAGTGCCTGCCTGGTTGAATTCTGCGTTGCCTCCTGCCGCCCGCCATGCGGGGCTCGCGATTGCGAAGCTTGGCAGCGAACGCAATTTCGGGCGCGGCGGGTTCAAGTTGACGAGCCCGGCTTTTGAGGCAGGCGCGGAACTCGACCCGTGCTTCACTGCCGACGAAGAGGATGCGGTCGCACCTCCGCTTGAATGGTCCGCACCGCCGCCGGGGGCGATGGAGATGGTTGCGATTGTCGAAGACGCGTCAACCGATGGTGCTGAACCGCGTTGCCACTGGCTGGTTTGGGGCCTTGCTGCACAAAAAGGCATGCTGCTTGAAGGTGAAGTGCCCCCACGCACCGGCAAGAACTCGCTTGGCAATTCAGAATGGCTTTTGCCCGATCTTCCAGACGGCGAAACCCATCATTTCGTATTCCAGTTGTTTGCGCTCGAACTGCCGCTGACCCTGATGCCAGGGGCTTCGCGGGAGGACCTGCTCGCAGCAATGGATGGGCAAGTCGTCGCCAGCTCTGCGCTGGTTGCCCAATATACCCGGTCGCAGGAGGACGAGGAGGACTGGGATGATGACGAATTCGAATTGTAACGGCCATCTTATGGAAAGGAATTAATTATGGCTGGAAACGCGCTTCAAAAGCCCGTCACATTGTCGGCTGATCTTGAGAGCGTCATTGGCAAAGGTCCGATGACCCGCGCTCAAGTAACTTCGAAAGTGTGGGAGTATATCAAGGCAAATGGCCTTCAGGACAGCAAGGACAAGCGTCAGATCAATCCTGATGCGAAGCTTGGCGCTGTGATCGGCAATGCCCAGATCTCTATGTTCAAGATGACAGCAGCGGTTTCGAAGCACCTCAGCTAAGAAACTGGAAACGGATAAGGCGGCGCGGCCCGGATTGGGTGGCGCCGCCTTTTTCGTGCCTGACCAAAATCTGATGCATAAGTGCTGGCAATGGCATGTATGTGTGCCCTAATACCGCGGGCAGACAATCCACCCGTTTCCGGAGAGAATTCGATGAGATCCTTATCCATGATCGCTGCTGTGGCTCTGTTGAGCTTGCCCGGCGTAGCATTTGCGCAATCAGCGGAAGAGACTGCGGCCGCGGCGCTAGAAGCTGCGCCGATCATGGATGGCCATAACGATGTCCCGATCCAGCTTCGCAGCCGTTTCGCGAACCAGATCAATGATTTCGACTTTCACGACACGACCGACACCGCGCAGGAGCAGCCGCCGCGCAGCGCTATGCACACTGATATCGCTCGCCTGCGCGCTGGCAAGGTCGGCACGCAATATTGGTCCGTCTATGTTCCCGCCTCTCTCGAGGAGCCTGAGGCGGTACAGATGACGATTGAGCAGATCGATGTGGCCAAGCGCTTGATTGCCGCCAATTCTGACGATCTCCAACTCGCGCTTACCGCGGATGAAATCGAGGCAGCGCTCGCCGATGGCAAGATCGCCTCTTTGATGGGCATGGAAGGCGGCCATTCGATCGGATCTAGTCTGGCAGTGCTGCGGCAAATGTATGATTTGGGCGCGCGTTATATGACTCTCACCCATTCGCGTAACGTGCCATGGGCGGACAGCGCGACAGATGCACCAGAGCACAATGGTCTCACTGACTTCGGGCGCGATATCATTCGCGAAATGAACCGCATCGGCATGCAGGTGGACCTGAGCCATGTCAGCGAGAAGGTCATGCATGATGTTCTGGATGTCGCGCAGGCACCGGTAATTTTCAGCCATTCAAGCGCCAGAGCGCTGAACGGTCATGCGCGCAATGTGCCTGACAGCGTGCTTCAGAGGCTGCGATCGAATGGCGGCGTAGTGATGATCACATTCGTGCCTGGATTCCTGAGTGAGCCGGCGCGCCAATGGAACGCCAATCGCGATGCTGAAGAGGCGAGGCTGAAAGCGCTGTGGCAAGGACAACCTGAAAAGGTCGCTCAGGGCATGCGGCTCTGGGATGATGCCAATCCGCTCCCGCAATCGTCGATCCGTGAAGTGGCCGATCACATCGACCACGTGAGGGTGGTTGCAGGGATCGATCATATCGGAATTGGCGGTGACTACGACGGAATTCCGTTTGCCCCTCCCGGACTGGAAGATGTAACCGGGTATCCAGCGCTGTTCACCGAGTTGGCGCGGCGCGGCTATAGCCAGGCAGATCTTGAGAAGATCTCCATGCGCAACGCTATGCGCGCGCTAAGAGCGGCCGAGAGCTTTGCCGCCAGCCAAGTGGATGAACTACCGATAGAAACGCTAATTGATTGAAGCGCGCGTGCTTAGCCCCAGATCGCGGGAACAATCCAGACAGCACTCATCAGGATAACGGCGAGTAAAAGACCTATGGCCAACACCCAGCGAAGATTTGTGTTGGATACCGCTGCGCGCGCATCATCGTCTTCGATGTGGATCGCTTCGTCTTTCTCTTCCATGTGATTTCCTTCCCGCGTTTTGGCGCTGCATTCGATCAATGGTCAGATCGAAGCTTTGTTCCGTTCTGCGTCTTCGCGTTCAAAAGATCAATCGCGCAACAGATCGTTGATCCCGGTCTTTGCGCGGGTCTTTGCATCAACGGTCTTCACAATGACTGCGCAATACAGCGATGGGCCAGGAGTGCCGTCTGGTAGCGGTTTGCCAGGTAGCGAGCCTGGAACCACCACGGCATAGGGCGGCACTTCGCCCATATGGATCTCGCCTGTGGCTCGGTCGACAATTTTGGTCGAGGCGCCAAGATAGACCCCCATCGACAGCACCGCGCCTTCGCCTACACGAACCCCCTCGGCCACTTCGGCCCGCGCGCCAATGAAGGCGCCATCGCCGATAATGACGGGTTCAGCCTGAAGCGGCTCCAGCACGCCGCCAATTCCCGCGCCGCCCGAGATGTGCACATTCTTGCCGATCTGTGCGCAAGAGCCGACAGTTGCCCATGTGTCGATCATGGCACCTTCATCGACGAAGGCACCGATATTCACGAAACTGGGCATCAGCACCACGCCTTTGCCAATATGGCTGCCGCGGCGGACAATCGCGCCCGGAACAACACGGAACCCGGCTTCGCTGAAGCGATTGTCGCCCCATCCGGAGAACTTGCTGGGAACCTTGTCATAAGCTGCCGCGCCAGCCGAACCGTGTTCGATGATGCGGTTGTTGTGGACGCGAAAAGACAGCAGAACCGCCTTCTTTAGCCATTGATTGACCTTCCAGCCGCCATTTTCGTCGGGCTCCGCAACACGTGCTTCACCGCTATCAAGCAAGGCAATTGCTTCATCTACTACACCGCGAACGTCCTGATCGGCGGGGGTGATGTCCGCGCGGCGTTCCCAAGCTGCTTCGATTGCTGTGACGAGATCATTACTCATGGCGAGGCTCCGGCTAAATCGATTGAAGCGCTGCTAGCCTCGTGGGCTGCCAGCGGCAAGGGTAGGTGTGCCGAGAATTTCTTGCTTGCGCGCTAACCCTGCTCTTGCGCATAGTCTTTAGCCGGGGGCATTTAGGACTGGTCGCGCTATGGAAAGACTACCCCCGCTTCCCCGATTCACCGCCCGCTTGCTTGGCGCGGCATCAGCGCTGACTTTGCTTGCGGGGTGCGGTGGGGGCAGTGGTGCGGCCCCGGTTAGCACACCGCGCCCGACACCCACTCTAACACCCACGCCCACCCCGCCACCAACCAATTTCGATACTGAAGAGTTCCGTTTTTCGGACGGGCCGGAACAACACGGCGCGATTGCCGCATGGGAGGACGGTTTCACAGGCGATGGTTCGATCATCGCGATTGTCGACACCGGTATCGATAGCGACAGTCCCGAATTTGCCGGACGGATTCATCCCGATTCAGCCGATGTCGTCGGGAATCGCGGGATCGACGGCGAAGATGATCACGGCACGAATGTCGCCTTGGTTGCGGCGGCTGCGCGCAACGATACCGGTGTGCTGGGCATTGCGTTTGATGCGCAAGTGTTGGCCATACGTGCCGATCAGCCTGGCTCGTGCGGTAATGATACACCTCAGGACGCTTCGCTTAGCTGTCTCTTTGCAGATACCGATATCGCGGCGGGCGTTGATCTCGCGGTCAGCTCTGGCGCGAAGGTAGTAAACCTGAGTTTGGGAGGCGGTGGCGCATCTCAGGTACTTCTGGATGCCGTGGCCCGTGCGTCCGCAGCTGGTGTGGTCGTGGTAGTGGCGGCCGGCAATTCCGGCGATGGCAGCGATCCGAACATCCCGGCTGAACAGCCTGATCCGTTCGCCAGCAGCATCAGGCAGGCAGGCGGAGACAATGTCATCATTGTCGGATCTGTCGATGCAGATGGCAATTTCTCTGGGTTCAGCAATCAGGCAGGCAATGAAAGCCAGTTCTACCTGACCGCACGGGGAGAGCAGGTCTGCTGTGTCTATGATCAGGGTGAACTGTTCGTCGAGACAATCAACGGGCAGGAATTCGTCACGGTCTTTTCCGGCACCAGCTTCTCAGCCCCTCAAGTGGCCGGCGCTGCCGCGCTGCTCGCTCAAGCTTTTCCCAATCTGACCGGGCAGGAGATTGTCGAAATCTTGCTCGAGAGCGCCGCAGATGCAGGCGCCAGCGGGACTGACGCAATCTTTGGACGCGGCATCCTTGATATTGCAGCCGCATTTCAGCCGGCGGGCACGACGACTCTGGCGGGCGGCACAACGCGATTGCCGCTGTCGGACCGGATCGCAGTGGCGTCGCCTGCGATGGGTGACGCCTTGGGCTCGCAAGGTCTGCAAACAATTGTCACGGACAAATACAACAGAGCTTATGGATATGAGCTCAGCTCTGGCTTTGACGGGTCAAGTGTGATGCCGCGTTTGCGCGGTGCGGTTGAGCAGAACGGGCGGCGACTCTCCCTCAGCCTGACCGACACAAGTCTGGCATTCCATGTCGGCGACGGTGCGCGTGCAGGAACTCTTGGTTGGAGCGGCTCGCTGCGATTGAGCTCGGATGATGCCGAACGCGCGCGCGTTCTGGCTGCGCGCGTCGCGACAAGGATTTCGCCTGACCTGCAACTGGGCCTCGCGTTTGCGCAGAGCGCTGAGGGTTTGGTTGCACAACTGCAGGGGCATTCGAAGCCAGCGTTTCGGATTGCGCCGGGCACGAGCGGTGACTCCGGATTTTTTGCCGTTGTCGGTAGCTCGCTTGCATTGCGCCAGGATCTGGGCAGCTGGGGCCTGACATTCCATGCCGAAGAGAGCGATGCACGGCTTAGCTATACACAACGCTTCGATGAGCTTTTCTATGGCGAAAAGAATCGTTTTCGGGTGCGGACGATTGGCATCTCTGCAGATCGCCGCTTCGGCGCTCTTGTCGGCACACTCGGAATGCGCTGGATGCATGAGGAGCGCAGTATTCTGGGCGCGCAGCTTCACCCTGCGATTGGCCGCAATGGTGCGGATACGTTGTTTACTGATGGCAGTTTGCGGTGGCACCCTGGTAGCGGTTGGGAATTTGGTGGTGAAGCCCGCGTCGGTTTGACTCGTGCTGCACGCGGTGATGTGATTGCGGGTGGATCACAGTTTATCAGCAATGCCTGGGCCCTGGATGTGTCGCGTGCGTCGGCGCTGATGCATGGCGATACTTTGGGGCTGCGTATCAGCCAGCCATTGCGTGTGGAAGTTGGCGGATTGCGGCTCAATCTGCCGTCGAGTTTCGACTATACGACTGAGACGGCAGGATATTCGATTCAGCCTTTATCGCTGGCTCCCGATGGGCGCGAACTGGTTGGCGAGATGTCCTGGCAATTACCTCTGCTGTTGGGCGTGGGCGGAGCCAGCGTGTTCTATCGCCACGAGCCGGGTCACTACGCCAACAGCCAAAGCGATATCGGCGCGATGATCAGCTTCTCTGCCGACTTCTAAGCCGCGCTATTCAGGCATTCCGGCGGCGCGCGCAAAGTCATATGCGCGTTCAATCAGCGGAGTAACCCGTTCGCTCATGGACTTGGCATGCGCTGACGAAGCCGTTCCATCGATCACGCGCTTCTTGATGCCTTGCATAATGCCGGCCAGCCGGAACAGGTTGTATCCGAAATACCAGTCCATCGGCGGAACCGGATAGCCGGTGCGCGCGACATAGCGATCAACCGCTTCCTGCACCGAAGGTATGCCAAGCTCTTCCAGATCAAGCCCTTCCAATCCTGCGCGTCCATCGGCGGGATTATACCAGTTGAGCATCAGATAGCTGAAATCTGCGATCGGATCGCCCAGCGTCGACAGCTCCCAATCCAGAACTGCGATCACGCGGTTTTCTGTCTTGTGAAATATCACATTGTCCAATCGGTAATCGCCGTGGACCACGCTGGAGTTATGCTGCGGTGGGATGGTCTCTGGCAGCCATGCGATCAGCCGCTCCATTTTCGGCTGATGTTCGGTTTCGGACAGCTTGTATTGCTTGGTCCAGCGGCTGATCTGGCGCGCGCAATAATCGGTCGGCTTGCCGTAGTCACCCAAGCCGATTTCGTCCGGCACCTTGGTGTGCAGATCCGCCATGGTGTCGATCAGCGAATGATAAATCTCGCGCCGTTCTTCTTTTGAGCAGTTCGGCAACGCTCCGTTCCATAGGCTGCGCCCATCCGCCATGCTCATGACGAAGAATTTTGAGCCGATTACATCTGTGTCTTCGCACAAACCAAAGGTACGCGGCACAGGGAATCCAGTGGGATAAAGCCCCGTCATCGCCTTGTACTCGCGATCTACCGCATGCGCACTGGGAAGTAGCTTGCCGAAAGGTTGCCTGCGCAGCACATAGGACGCACCCGGCGTATCGATCCGGTAAGTCGGATTGGATTGCCCGCCTTTGAACTTGGTATAGCTGATCGGGCCGGCATAGCCTTCCACATTGGCTTCGAACCATTGAGACAGCTTCTCAAGATCGAGCTGATCAGCTTCAGGCACTTCAATCGTGCCGACCATTTCCTTGTCGAAATCGATATCCGGCATACCGCCCTTGTTGTCAGCCATCAGTCAAACACCACCACGCTGCGTGCCGAATGCCCCTCGCGCATCTTGTCGAAGCCCTTGTTGATGTCTTCAAGCGGAATGCGTTCGGCAATGATTGTGTCGAGATCGAGCAGCCCGCGCATGTAGAAATCCACCAGACGGGGCAGGTCCACGGGGAAGTGGTTCTCGCCCATGATCGCGCCTTGCAGCTTCTTGCCGCTGAGCAAATCCATTGCGCCCAGGCCCACTTTGCAATCCAACGGCATCATGCCGAGTATGATCGCCGTGCCGCCGCGCCGCAGCGAAGCGACCGCCAAGTCAGCTGAAGCCTGACGGCCAACCGCTTCGATGCCGTAGTGCACGCCGCCGCCAGAGATATCCATGATCTGCTTCACGACATCGTCAGCCAATGCATCGACCGTGTGCGTCGCGCCCAGGACTTTCGCCAGCTCGCGCTTTTCAGGCAACGGATCAGCTGCGATCACTTTGCCTGCGCCAGCAATCTTGGCAGCGTTGATGGCGGCAAGACCAACCCCGCCGCAACCAACCACCAGCACAGTCTCACCCGGGGTGACATTGGCCGCGTTGAAGATTGTGCCCGCGCCGGTTGTGACAGCGCAGCCGATCACAGCGGCCCGGTCCAATGGCATATCCTTGTCGATGGACACGCAGGCGTTCTCGTGGATCAGCATTTGTTCGCTGAAGGCTGAGAGATTGAGCATCTGGTTCACCGGCGAACCGTCTGCGCGGCTGATACGCGGAGCGCCATCGGGCCCACGCCGAGTGTTGGCACCAAGGCATAGCGCCATCCGTCCCGTCACGCAGAATTCGCACTGACCGCAGAATGCACTGAGGCAGGAGACGACGTGGTCTCCCGGCTTCACACTGCGCACTTCACTGCCCACAGCGCGGACGACGCCAGCAGCCTCGTGGCCCGGAATGGCCGGAAGCGGGTGCGGGTAAGCTCCGTCGATGAAGTGCAAGTCCGAGTGGCAAAGCCCGCAGGCCTTGGTGTCGATCAGCACTTCGTGCGGCGCCGGATCGGCGAGTTCAACGTCGCCGATCACCAGTCCTTCACCCGGTGTTTCCAGGATTGCAGCTTTCGCCATGTCTCTCTCCTATGCCCCTCGCTTAGCGTGCGACGCCCATGTCGCCTGAGCTGAAGCTGTCATCGCCCATCGTCGGCGCATTGCCTTCGCGCAGCGCGTTAGCGGTGGGGCCAGCCTCCGGCATATGCTTGGCGAATTCCATGCGTGCGATAGAGCGCGCGTGGACTTCATCCGGACCGTCAGCCAGTCGCAGAGTGCGCTGATGCGCATAGGCATTGGCGAGGCCATAGTCGTTCGATACGCCGCCGCCGCCATGCGCCTGGATTGCATCGTCGATGATCTTCAGTGCCATGTTCGGCGCCTGAACCTTGATCATGGCGATTTCCTGCTTGGCGGCCTTGTTCCCGACCTTGTCCATCATATCTGCCGCCTTCAGGCAGAGCAGGCGGGTCATGTCGATATCGATACGGGCACGCGCGACGCGCTCTTCCCAGACCGAATGCTTGTAGATCGGCTTGCCGAATGCCTCACGCTCTTGCAGACGCTTGCACATCTTGTGCAGCGCTTCTTCCGCGACTCCGATGGTGCGCATGCAGTGGTGAATACGGCCCGGGCCCAAGCGCCCTTGAGCGATCTCGAAACCGCGTCCTTCGCCTAGCAGCATGTTAGTTACAGGAACGCGCACGTCCTTCAGTTCGACTTCCATATGACCGTGCGGCGCATCGTCATAACCGAACACGGGCAAGTGGCGCAGCACCTTTACGCCGGGCGCATCCATCGGCATCAGTACCATTGATTGTTGCGCGTGGCGCTTTGCTTCGAAATCGGTCTTGCCCATGACAATCGCGACTTTGCAGCGCGGGTCGCCAACGCCCGATGACCACCACTTGCGGCCATTGATGACATATTCGTCGCCATCGCGTTCGATGCGGGTTTCGATATTGGTCGCGTCCGACGATGCGGTGAAAGGCTCCGTCATAAGGAAGGCAGAGCGGATCTCGCCGTTCATCAGTGGCTTCAGCCACTGTTCTTTCTGCTCAGCGGTCCCGTAACGGTGGAACACTTCCATATTGCCGGTGTCAGGCGCGGAGCAGTTGAACACTTCAGAGGCAAAGCCGATGCGGCCCATTTCCTCTGCACAGAGAGCGTATTCCAGGTTCGTGAGGCCCGGGCCTTCGAATTCGAAGGTCTCATCAACATGATGATGGCTGTCATTGCGCGGCGGCATGAACAGGTTCCAGATGCCTTCAGCTTTGGCTTTGGCCTTCAGGTCCTCGACCACCTGGATCACTTTCCAGCGCTGACCTTCTTCGTCCTGCGCTTTATAAGTCGCAACAGCCGGGCGAACGTGCGCTTCGATGAAGTCCTTAACGCGGCCAGCCCAATATTGTTGGCGTTCTGTTGGTTCAAAATCCATGGGGGTTCTCCTGTCCTCTTGTCTCAAATTTGACGCGACCGTGGCAGAGCCAGTGGCGCGCGCCAAGCGTTCATTTGCATAGTTTTTACTTCACAGCTTCGCTGCCCGCTTGCGCTTCCCGCATCGCATGCTCTTCTTCGCCCAATGGGAACAAGGTGTAAGCCCATGCGCCGATCAGACTGATAATGGTTGCTATGACGAGATAGGACAGCGCGAGGTTATCCACGATGCCCACATCCACTGTCCCGGCCGCTGCACCAGCTGGCAGGCCGACCGCTGCGATGATCAGGCCCGACAATAAAATGCCGATGCCATTCACGATTTTCTGCATGAAGAACATGCCAGCTGAGAAAAGGCCCTCTGTCTTTCGGCCCGTCTCAAATTCATAGTGGTCGGATACGTCGGCAATCATCGATAGCGTCAGGATCATCGCGGAAATGCCGGCCGCCGTTGATGTTACAAGAAACGCGAGCAGCAGAGGGAACATCAAAGCAGTGCCCGGTTCGGGGAAGACCCCAGCAAAGCGCAACCAATAGGGCAGTGTGCCAAGCGCGAGCGATATTATTGTTAGCAGCGCCGCGGCCTTCGCCTTGCCAAGCTTTATGGAAACCGGCGTCACCGCCAGAAACGCCACGAACGCAGCGATGAACAGCGTTGCCGAGTAAATCGTGAACTGGCCCTGCGTGAACTCCCACACATGGGTGAACAGATAGAGGACCAGCGCGAAGATCAGCCACTGGTTGGTGAACGCAAAGACCCCGGCAAACATCAGCAAAAGGAACGGACGATATCGGAAGGCGCCGACAAACTCGGACAAGCCGTGTGCCGTCTCGTGAAGCGACGAGCTACTGTTGTACCGCTCTACAATACGCCTTTGCGTCGCGATTGCTGCCGTCAGCGCCGCAATCACCATCACTCCAGCGCCCAGAATGGCATATTGCGAATAGCCGGCGGGGTTCAATTGACCATTCGGATATTCCGGTGTCGGGACGAGGAAGATCGCATAGGCGAGGAACATGATCGCAAGGCCGCCTCCCCATCCGAAAAGGAAGCGGAAACGCATGATAGCGGTGCGGTCATGATAATCGCGGCTAAGCTCCGGGAGCAGCGCCAATGATGGGACTTCATAGGCAGAGAAGGTCATTCGCACGAGCATCGCGACGACGAATAGATACACGAACATCTGCATCTCGCTCATGCCGGGCGGGTGCCACAGCGCGATCCATGCAACGGCAATCGGGATTACTGCCGCATAAAGCCAGGGGTGTCGGCGCCCGATCTTGGTGCGGGTGCGGTCGCTCATATGGCCCACAAGCGGATCGATGAAAGCGTCTGCTATCAGCGCAAGTGCGATGGCAAGGCTGACCAGGTCTGCGCGCATGCCGACGACCTGATTGTAATAGAACAGCAGGAAGGTCGCGAAGCCATTGTCCTTGATGCCGTAGGCGACCGATCCGAAGCCGTAGGTAAGCTTGGTGCGCAGCGGCAATGTGCTTGCAACGGTCGTCACGCGCACGCCCTCATGGTGCAGCGAATCAGCGCGAATCCGGACATGCAGCTCTCCCCATGCATTGCCGTTAGCGTAAGCGAACCCGCGCTTACGTCAACGCAATCTGTCCTGACGCTACGGCATGCGGGCCTGTCACAACTATGCTTGCGGGAAGGGGGCAAATCACCCTAACGTAAGCGTCAAGTGAGAGACCAATAAGAGGAGAGTCGGACATGTCCGATCTGGAGACCTTCCGCGAAGAAACCCGCGCTTGGCTTGAAGCAAACTGCCCCCCTGAAATGCGCCAGCCTGTGCGCGATGAAGACGATGTCTATTGGGGTGGCCGCAATGCCACCTTCAAGAATGACGCACAGAAAGCCTGGTTCGAGGCTTGTGTGGCGAAGGGATATACCGTGCCCGCGTGGCCCAAGGAGTATGGCGGTGCCGGCCTAAGCCCTGCACAAGCAAAGGTGCTGCGTCAGGAGATGGCGGCTATCGGCGCACGTCCGCCTTTGAGCTCGTTCGGCATCTGGATGCTTGGCCCGGCATTGCTGCACTTTGGCACCGAAGGCCAGAAGCAGCGGTTCTTGAATGAAATAGCGCGCGGCGAGATCCGCTGGTGTCAGGGTTATTCAGAGCCGGGCAGCGGCTCCGACCTCGTTTCGATGCAGACTTTCGGAGAAGACAAGGGCGATCACTGGGTCGTCAATGGCCAGAAAATCTGGACATCCTATGCCGATCACGCGGATTGGATTTTCTGCCTCGTCCGCACGGACAAGGAGAATAAATACCAAGGTATCACCTTCATGCTGTTCGACATGGCGGGCGAAGGCGTTTCGACCAAGCCGATCAAGCTGATCAGCGGCAGCAGCCCGTTCTGCGAAACCTTCTTCGACGACGTCAAAGTGCCTAAGAGCTATGGCGAAGATTGCCCCGGCTATGTGGGTGAAATCAATCGCGGCTGGGATGTGGCGAAGTATCTGCTGGGCCATGAGCGCGAGATGATTTCTGGCGCAGACGGCGGCAACACGGGCACTCTTGGTGTTGCGATGTCACGCCATGCGGGCGAACTTGATCCGATCCTGCGTGCCGACCTTGCAGACTTTGACGTCGATGCGCTTGCCTATGGCTGCATGGGTGAGAAGTTCCTGGACGAAATCAAGGTGGGCAAGGCGCATCCGGCGCAGCCCAACATGATGAAATACGCCGGGACCGAGCTGAACAAGCGTCGCCACGAATTGATGATGAGCGCTGGCGGCTCGCGCAGCCTTGAATGGGAAAGCGACGAGACGCGCGGCGGGAAGCCTGCGCGCAACTGGCTTCGCACCAAGGCGAACTCGATCGAAGGCGGCACATCCGAAGTGATGCTGAACGTCATTTCCAAACGTATTCTTGATCTGCCGGGAGCTTGATCGATGCCACTGTATCATAATGAAGATCAGGCCATGCTCGCGGAAACCGCGAGCCAGTTTATGGCTGAAGAAGGCTCAATCACGAAACAGCTGCGCCATTGGCGTGACCGCGATTGCAAGGACGGTTTTGGCCACGCTTTGTGGAAGGAAATGGCAGAGCTGGGCTTTACCGGTATCCTCGTTTCCGAGGAGGACGGCGGGCTTGGCATGGGCCATGTCGAGGCGGGCATTGTGCTCGAGGAAATTGGCCGCAATCTCACACCGTCCCCTTTCCTGACCAGCTCTGTACTGGCGGCAACCGCGCTTGGCGAAGCCAGTGACGATCTGCGCGGACGCTATCTGCCGGGTCTGGTCGCAGGTGACAGCGTTTTCGCGGTTGCGATCGATGAAGGCGCCAAGCACCGGCCAGAGCGGATTGCGTGCAAGGCGGAAAAGTCAGGCAATGGCTTCAAGCTGTCGGGTAAAAAGGACTTTGTTGTTCAGGGCGCCAGCTCTGACATGATCATTGTCGCGGCGCGCACGTCAGGCAGCGATGCCGATGATGACGGCATAACGCTGTTTGCCGTGCCTAAGGATGCGGCAGGCATGAGCCATGACGCGGTCCGGCTGGTCGACAGCTCGATGGCAACGCACACCACGTTCGACAATGTCGAGCTGGACGGCGATGCCGTGATTGGCGAAGTCGACGGCGGGCGTGAGGTGTTGAACAAGATCCTGAATGCGGGCCGCGTTGGCTCAGCAGCCGAAGGAGTTGGTGTTGCACGCGGGGCGATGGACATGACTGTCGATTACCTCAAGCAACGCAAGCAGTTCGGCAAGCTGATCGGTGAATTCCAGGCACTGCAGCACCGCGCGGCGCATCTGTACTCAGAAGTCGAGATTGCACGTGCGGCAGTGATCAAGGCCCAGCAACTGCTCGACGGCGGCAGTGAAAAGGCGGACCTGATGGTATCTGTCGCAAAGGCTAAGGTCGCAAAGACTGCCGGCCTTGCCGTGCGCGAAGGCGTGCAGATGCATGGCGGGATCGGGATGACCGACGAGTATGATATCGGGCTTTACATGAAGCGTGATCGCGCGCTGCAGGAATTCCTGGGCGATGCGTACTACCACACCAATCGTGTGGCTGAGCTAAGCGGTTACTAGGAAGGGCTAAACAATGGATATTCAATCACTTTTTGGCCTTGATGGGCGGATTGCTCTGGTCACAGGCGGCTCGCGCGGGATCGGCAAAATGTTCGTCGAAGGCTTGCTCGCTGCGGGCTGCTCGCGTGTCTACATCTCCGCCCGCAAGGTCGAGCAGATGCAGGAAACGATCGACGAGTTCGGTGCTGACAAGGTCATCGGCATTCCAGCTGACCTGTCCCAAATGGACGGCATGCAGCAGCTTGCCGATGCGATTTCGGCAAAGGAAGACAAGCTTGATATTCTGATCAATAACGCCGGTGCGGCATGGGGTCAGGACTATCTCGAATTCAGCGAGGCGGGCTGGCATCGGACGATGGATCTGAACGTGAAGACGCCGTTCTTCCTGACACAGAAACTGCACAATTTGCTGGTTACTGCGGCGAGTGAAGGCCGCCCTGCCAAGGTGATCAATGTCTCATCGATTGACGGTTTCCGCATCAATCCATGGGAGACCTATGCCTATCAGGCTTCAAAGGCTGGCGTGGTTCAGCTGACTCGCCGTGTTGCAGCGCGCCTGATCAAGGACAACATCGTGGTCAGCTCAATCGCACCGGGCGCTTTCCCAAGCGAGATGAACAAGGCTGCGAAGAACGCGCCCGATGCATCGGCTGCAGGCATTCCGGCCAAGCGGATCGGCACGGCAGAGGACATGGCTGCTGCGGCGATTTACCTATGCAGCCGCGCGGGCGACTATGTTGTAGGCGAAACCGTGATTGTGGACGGCGGCGTAGTGAACGCTTGGCTGCCTTCCTATTTCAACGATCCCGCTGGTTAATTTCGCTTTGGTCCCAATAGCAGGGAATTGCGCTTGAAAGCGAGGCTGACTGATCGCATGGCGCGCGGATGAGTACCACTCGGCGATATGCGATTGTCGGATGCGGCATGATGGGCCGCGAGCATATGCGCAATCTGGCCTTGGTGCCTGGCGCCGAGTTAGTCGCGATTGCAGACCCTGATGTCGGCTCGCGCGATGCTGCCCAAGAGCTGGCAAGCAGATTGGGCCAGCGCATCGAAGCTTTCGCGGATACCGCCGAGATGCTGGATGCATCTTCCCCCGACGCCGTTATCATCGCATCGCCCAATTTCACGCATCATGCGGTTTTGAAAGAGGTCATGCCACGTGGGCTAGCGATCCTGGTTGAAAAGCCGCTGTGCACGACGGTCGAACATGCTGAAGAGATTGCGGCACTGGCGGCTGACTTTCCCGCGCTATTTTGGGTCGGTCTGGAGTATCGCTACATGCCGCCGGTCGCGCGGTTTATTGAGCGTGTGCACGGCGGCGAAACGGACGATGTGCGGATGATGTATATTCGCGAACACCGCTTTCCCTTCTTGCCCAAAGTGGGTGACTGGAACCGGTTCAACCGCAACACAGGTGGCACTTTGGTTGAGAAGTGCTGTCATTTCTTCGACCTGATGCGGCACACTTTGCGCGACGAGCCGGTTCGGATTTTCGCAAGCGGCGGACAGGATGAAAACCATCTGGAAGAGCGCTATGGTGGCGAAGTCCCGGACATTCTCGACAATGCATTTGTGACGGTGGATTTTGCGCGCGGAGCGCGGGCCGTGCTGGACCTGTGCATGTTTGCCGAAGGGGCAGAGCAGCAGGAAGAGATTTATGCTTTGGGCGCGAAGGGGCGGCTGGAGGTGCAAATCCCTGCTGCGAACGTCACTTGGTCACCGCGGGACAAGAGCGGGCCGGTTGTGGAGCATGTCGCCACGCCCCCGGATGCGTTGGCCGCAGGCGATCACCACGGCGCGACCTATTTCCAACTGCTCGACTTCCACAGCGCTCTGGTGTCTGGCGGTTCTCCCAAATTGAGCGCCGTTGACGGTTTGCGCTCGGTTCAAATGGGCGCAGCGGCACAGCAATCAATTGCAACCGGATTACCGGTGGAACTTGATTTTCTATCTTCAGGAGAGAGCATTGGCTGACACTTTGCCCCCGATCGGCTTCGGCTTTTGGAAGGTCGCACGCGAAGATGCGGCCAATGTCGCCTATGAGGCGATTGCGGCGGGCTATCGCCACCTCGATTGCGCGGCTGACTATGGCAATGAAATCGAAGTGGGGCAGGGGATCGCGCGAGCTATCGCGGATGGCCTGGTGACCCGCGACGAACTGTGGATCACGTCCAAGCTCTGGAACACTTTCCATGCGCCGGAACATGTCGAAGAGGGGTGCCGCAAGTCGCTTTCGGACCTGGGGCTAGACTATTTCGATCTTTACCTGATCCATTTCCCGATCGCGCTGGAATATGTGCCGATCGAGACGCGTTATCCGCCTGAATGGGTGCATGATCCCGATGCCGAAAGCGGGATGAAGCGCGCAAAGGTGCCTCTACAGGCGACATGGGGGGCAATGGAGACGCTGGTGGAGAACGGCCTCACCAAGTGGATCGGCGTGTCCAACTACAACAGCGGTCTGATCCATGATCTGATGAGCTATGCAAATGTTCAGCCTCACACGCTTCAGATCGAAGCGCATCCCTATCTGACGCAGGAGCGCTTGATCCGGCTGGCCAAGGACTATGGAATCGAAGTGACAGCGTTTTCGCCGCTGGGCGCGCTGTCTTATGTCGAGCTGGATATGGCCGGGCAAGGGGACAGCGTATTGACTGAACCTGCTGTGCTGTCCGCGGCGCAGGCGCATGGCAAAACGCCGGCACAGATTGTGCTGCGCTGGGGTGTGCAAAGAGGCACTGCGATCATTCCCAAGACGTCCAAGCCTGAGCGGATGCGCGAGAACCTGAACATCATGGACTTCGCGCTTAGCAACGACGAAATGGACGCAATTTCAGAGCTCAACCAGAACCACCGCTTCAATGATCCGGGCACGTTCACAGAAGCGGCCTTCAACACATTCCATCCGATCTATGACTGACTTTCCCGCCATCATCGATGGAGGGGGCGACCTCTCCGAATTTTTGTCTGGCAACAAGAGCGCGGTTGATGCGGCGCTTGCCGATGCGGGCGCGCTGCTGTTCCGCGGATTCGATGTGCCCGACCCCTTGGCTTTCGATACGGCGATCAATGGCTATGGGGAGGCGGGCTTCACCTATGAGGACTCGCTCTCAAATGCAGTGCGCACCAATGTGACGCCGCGCGTATTCACTGCGAACGAGGCACCGCCAACGACTGAGATATTCCTGCATCATGAGATGGCGCAAACGCCGCTCTTTCCAAGCAAGCTGCTTTTCTACTGCGAGATTGCACCGGGTGAGGGCGGGGCAACGCCAGTGTGCCGCTCGGACTGGGTGCTCGATCGTTTGAAGGCTCAGACGCCGAGTTTTTACGCCGATTGCCGCGAGCATGGCGTGCGTTATACCAATGTCATGCCGGGCAGCGATGATGCTGGCTCAGGCCAAGGGCGCAGTTGGCGTAGCACGCTGAGCGTCGCGAACCGCGAGCAAGCGGAATCGCGGCTCGCAGAACTAGGCTATGATTGGGAATGGCTGGACAGTGATCTGCTGCGCGCGACCACGCCAGTGCTGCCTGCCATCCGACAGCTTCAGGATGGTCGGGAGACTTTCTTCAATCAACTGATTGCCGCCTATCGCGGTTGGTCGGATAGCCGCAATGACCCGAACCGCGCGATCACGCTAGGCAATGGGGAACCGATTTCAGCGGACGCCATGGCGGATGTGATTGCGATCGCTGACGAGTTGACTGCCGATATTGCTTGGCAAGCGGGCGACGTGGCTTTGATCGACAACTGTACGGTGATGCATGGGCGCAGGCCGTTTGCGGGCAAGCGCCGCGTGCTGGCCTCGCTGATCAGCTAACGGCTGGCTTCCTAACCGCCATCACCCATGCAGCCAGGTTCGCCGCGACCAGCAGTCCCATCAACAGGCTGAATAGCGCGGAGACGCCACCGCCACTGGCCAGCCCAAGGGGTGAGAAAATCAGATACAGCGCCACTACGCCTGACAAAAGCGTGAAAGCGGTCGGCCGGGCAAAGCGCCATGGCGTCATGTCGACTTCATGGCGGTTGACAGGCTGATAGGGCCTCTCGCGCGGCTGCCAATATCCTACCGCCAACATGATGCCGACTTCAATCACGAACAGGACGGCGTATTGGTGGATGAAATGTAGCGTCACGACATCGTCGAACACGAACCGCAGCAGGCCGTACGCCGTAACATGGAAGATGATCACGAGTTTTGCGCCCAGCGCCGGAACGCGCGCTGTGAACAGCCCCATGATCACGATCACCACCGTGGGGATATTGTAGAAGCCGGTGAATACACGCACCACTTGCCATAGGCCTTCCTCAGCGAAGTAGAGCAGTGGTGCAACGGTGAAAGAAAACAGTGCGATCACAACACTGGCGATCTTCGCCACTCGCACCAGATGGGCGTCGCTCGCCTGCTTGCGTGAAGGTGCATAGATGTCGAGTGTGAACAGCGTTGCCGCACTGTTCAGTAGCGAATTGAACGAACTGAAAACCGCGCCCAACAGCACCGCCAGGAAAAGCCCACCGAGATAGGCTGGCAGTAAGTCTGAAACGAGCCGCGGATACGCCTCGTCGATCGATCCAAATCCAGGGCCATAGAGATGGAACGCGATCACACCCGGGATCATCATCATTAACGGCACCATGATCTTAAAGAAGCCGGATACCAGCACGCCCTTCTGACCCTCTGCTAGGGACTGTGCGCCCAATGTGCGCTGGATCACATATTGGTTCGTGCACCAGTAAAACAGATTAGCGAAGATCATCCCGGTGAAGATCGTGCCGAAGGGTGTCGGGTCAGTGCTCGATCCGATCGCATTCAGCTTTTCCGGGTGATCGCTGGTTAAGCGTGAAAGCCCGTCACTAAGATTACCATCTCCCAATGCGACAAGGCCCAGGATCGGCACCAGCAGGCCGATAAACAGTAGCCCGATACCGTTGAGCGTGTCTGACACGGCCACCGCGCGCAAACCGCCGAACACGGCATAGCCGGCTCCCGTCAGGCCGATCACGATCACTGTCAGCACAAGCGCGGGAAACAGCTCCAGCCCTGAAAGTCCTGGCACGTCGAAGAACTGCATCACGGCGAGCGAGCCCGAGTAGAGCACAGAGGGGATCGTCACGAGCCCGTATCCAAGCATGAACAGCAGCACGGACATGCGCCGTACTGTCGGATCAAACCGTTCAGCCAAGAATTCTGGCAAGGTCATGAACGCGCCGGCAAGGTATTTGGGCAAGAACAGAAACGCCATCGCAACCGTCGCGATTGCCGCGGTTACTTCCCACGCCATGCTCGAAAGATTGTGGCCGTAGGCAGATCCATTGAGCCCGATAAGCTGTTCTGCGGACAGGTTTGTCAGCAATAGTGACCCAGCGATAAAGCCTGCGGTCAGCCCGCGCCCGGCAAGGAAATACCCTTCGCGGGTGTCAACCGAACCGCGCGTTTTACGCCAGCTGATCCATGCGATCAGAGCCATTACTGCGATGCAGGTGACTAATGTGAAGTTGAGCTCCCCACTCATAGATCGCACAACTATGGCAAAAATCTTGCGCTGAACACCTTTAGCTGCCCCAATTCCCTTGCTTGATATCTAATTGCGAACTATTCGCAATAAAGTTCTCGACATTCCAAGTGACAGGCGCTTATTGCCGTCCGAGATCGTAATTCTACTGAGTCGAAGGGATCACTAATGGCCAATCGTTTTGCTGCGGGCATCTTACTTGCTCCGCTTGCTTTGCTGGTAGCGTGTTCTGAAGAACCGAGCGACAGCAACAACACCTTGGTGGTTTACTCGTCACGCCACTACGATTCCGATTACGCGCTCTACGAAGCATTCGAGAAGGCAACAGGCGTCGACGTGCAAGTGGTCGAGGCCGATGGTGATCTGTTGATCGAACGGATCAAGGCAGATGGGGCGAGCAATCCGCCCGATGTCATCATTACAGTTGACTCAGGCCGGCTTTGGAAGGCCGATCAGGAAGGCTTATTCGCACCAATCACTTCTGACATTCTGAATGAACGCGTCCCTCAATCAATGCGGCACAGCAATGGGCATTGGTACGGCATCTCCAGCCGCGCACGTGTGCTAGTCTACGCAAAGGATCGCGTGAGCGAGAGCGAATTGACCGGATACGAAAGCTTGGTTGATCCGGAATTTGCCGGGCGTGTTTGTGCGCGTAGCTCTGGCAACATTTACAATATCTCGCTTCTTTCGGCATTGATTGACCGTTGGGGCGAGGAGCGCGCGCAGGATTGGGCGACCAAGACAGCCGGAAACTTCGCGCGTGATCCGCAAGGCGGCGATAGCGATCAGATACGCGCTGTAGCTGCGGGCGAATGCGACATCGCGTTGGTCAACAATTATTACTATGCACGTATGGCGCTTGGTACGGAGGATGATGTCAGTGGCGTTGCTGTATTCTGGCCGGAAGCCGAACCGGGTGTGCATGTGAACATCTCAGGTGCCGGTGTGGCTGCAAACGCCCGTCATCCAGAGCTGGCCAAACAGTTCATTGAGTTCGCAGTGTCCGACGAAGCACAGCGATTGTTCCCGGAGCTGACCAGCGAGTATCCGATTGTCTCGACGGTAACCTACAGCAATGCGGTGCTTGAGGAACTTGGTACGTTCAAGGCTGATCCGCTTGACGGAACAACGATTGGTTCGCGTCAGGACGATGCGCAGCGTCTGTTTGACCGGGCAGGCTGGCCCTAAGCGGAAAAGGCATTGGCGGTAGCAACGGATCAACACACTGACGACCGTGATGCGCTGCCACAGCGCGTGCTTCATCGACTGAACCCGGCGGTTATCGGTACCGTGCTGGCGGCGCTGTTCGCGCTGCCTATTCTGGCGCTGTTCGCGCTCGCGTTGTCCGGTGACAGGGAATATCTCGTTCACATCGCCTCTACGCGGCTCATTGAGTTTTCGTTCAAGTCCGCCCAGCTTGCGATTCTCTCAGGCTCGATCGCTGCGCTGATCGGTGTTTGCTGTTCCTGGCTGGTCACGCGTTATGAGTTTGCCGGCCGCCGAGCGCTAGGCTGGCTGCTGATCCTTCCCTTAGCGATGCCAGGCTATGTCGCGGCTTACAGCTGGTACGCAATCACAGCGCCCGGCAGCAAGTTCGAGGCCGCGAGTGGCTGGGACCTGCCAACTGTATCAGGTGTTTCGGGTGCAGCGTTTGTTTTTGCGCTGACGCTATATCCTTACGTCTATCTACTCAGCCGAAACGCGATGGAAGCTCACGGACGTTTGACCTGGGACGTGGCGCGAAGCTTGGGCGTGGGTCCATGGGGCGCTTTTCGTAAGGTAACCATGCCGCTGACGTGGCCGGCCGCAGCTGCCGGAACTGCACTGGTGGTGATGGAGGTACTTGCAGATTACGGAGTCGCTGATTTTCTGGGTGTATCGACACTGACCGTCGGGATTGTGCGTGCATGGTCATCATTCAGCGATCCTGCTGCTGCTGCACAATTAGCGGTACTGCTGTTGTTTGGTGCGTTGCTTGCTCTTGGGGGAGAGCGTGCAGCACGCGGGCGGCGGCAGTTCTCATCGACCAATGCAAGTGACAACCGAAACGGTCCACGTCTCCGTCTCAGCGGCTGGCGCGCTATCGGTGCGGCAGCGGTGGCGGCTCTTCCGCTTGTTCTCGGGCTGCTTGTTCCTGCAGGCAACCTTGTCTGGTTGGCGATAGAAACACGCGTATCGCCATCCGTTCTGCCAGCGCTTCAGGGAACATTGCTGCTAGCAACTGCATCGGGAGCGCTCGCCGTGGTCCTCGGACTCACTGCAGCTTACGCGCTGCGCAGCGGCGATGGGATGGCAAAGATATCAGTCCGGATGGTACAAGCCGGTTATGCCGTGCCGGGCGCGGTTGCAGCGATTGCGATCCTTTCTGCGTTGGCGATCACCCAATCTATGATCAACAATGTGACGGGAACCAATGCAGCAATACTGACAGGCGGCAGTATCTTGGCGCTGCTTCTGGCCTATCAATCACGCTTTGCTGCTGTGGCTATCCTGCCCTGCGAAGCTGCGCTGACGAAAGTTCGCCGCGAGCTTGACGAAGCCGCTCGGAGCCTGGGGGCAAGACCGACACAAGTGTTGACCAAAGTGCACATGCCATTGGTTCTGACGGGACTTGTAACAGCGGGACTGCTTGTTGCCATAGAAGTCATGAAAGAATTGCCGGCAACCATGATATTGCGTCCCTTCAGTCTGGATACCTTGGCGGTGACTGCGCACAACTATGCCAGCGATGAACGGCTGGCGCAGGCCGCGCTGCCGGCATTGATCCTGATCGCGATCTGCGTTCCCTTAACGGCGCTCCTCAATCTTGTAAGGCCAGATCAATGAGTGCCGACAAGACAATGATCAGCTTGGTGGGCGTCTCATGCGATCTTGGTGGTCAGCGGATTCTGGACGAGGTTGATCTGGATCTGCGCCGCGGTGAGATCACAGTGGTGCTCGGCCCGTCTGGCGCGGGCAAATCCACTTTGCTGCGAGCGATTGCAGGATTTGAACCGGTGAGCGCAGGGAGTATAACTGCGCCTTCGGGCATGCTTTCATCGACATCTTACACCGCCCCGCCAGAGCATCGCAGGATCGGCTTTGTGGTGCAGAGTTTTGCCCTGTTTCCACATCTAACCGCGCTAAAGAATGTGCGCTTCGGTCTCGACAAGTCTTCTGCGAAAGATGTTGCCCTCAGATGGCTGGAGCGGGTGAAGCTGGCTGATCGTGCAGACGCCTATCCCCACGAGCTTTCGGGCGGTGAACAGCAACGCGTTGCGCTTGCACGTGCGCTGGCGAGAGGGCCAGATGTCGTTCTGTTGGATGAGGCGTTCTCCAGTCTGGATCAGCAACTACGCAAGTCAGTGAGGCGTGAGGCTAAGGGGCTGCTGCGAGAGGCCGGCGCTGCTGTGCTTGCGGTCACCCATGATCCTGACGAGGCGCTGGAGTTCGCGGATACAATTGTTGTGCTTGATGCCGGCCGGGTCGTCCAAACAGGAACGCCCGAAGATCTGTTCTGGCGGCCGCGAAGCGTTGTCGCCGCAAGGCTTCTGGGTGAAGTGAACGAACTTTCCGGTGAATGGGAGAACGGCCAGTTCAGTACCGCGTTCGGGACAATTGAAAATTCTCAAATGGCGTCAGACAGCGCGAAACTGGCGCTCATACGCCCGGCAGCATTGTCAGCGCGAGCGTCCAAAGATGGCGAGTGTGAGGTCATCGATCATGAGCTTTCAGCTGGACGTTCCACATTGATCATAGCGGCAAGAAACGGCCAAACTGTGCGGGTTTCCGGTCAGTTTGACGCTGCCCTGAAGGTTGCAGACAGGGTCGAGATACTGTTCGATTACAGCCGGGTGGGTTGGGCCTGAATCGAGATTTTGCGACTCCTTGTTGAAAAATCAGTTTGTCGAATGACCACAAATTGAGTTAGCTTCCAAATCAGATCCGCAAAAGCGGACTGGGGAATTTGGGAGAGGGTTCAATGAAATTGAAAGCATTGCTGCTGTCTGGCATCTGCGCGGGCACAATATGCACGCCTGCGTTTGCGCAGGATTCGCAATCAGAAGACGATGGTTTTGAAAGCGCTGGTCCGGTCATTGTTGTGACCGCGCAGCGTCAGGCACAAAGCCTTCAAGAGGTTCCAATCGCCGTTAGTGCGTTCGACGCTGAGGCACTGGAATCGCAACAGATCGAAAATGCCAGCGACTTGCAGCTGACACTGCCCAACGTTTCGTTCACCAAAAGCAACTTTACTGCATCAAGCTTCACAATCCGCGGCATCGGCGACCTGTGCGTGGGTGTGAGTTGTGACAGTGCGACCGCGATTCACTTGAACTCTGCGCCGCTGTTCGGAACGCGCCTGTTTGAAACCGAATATTTCGATCTTGAGCGGATCGAGGTTCTGCGTGGTCCGCAGGGCACTCTGTTTGGCCGCAATGCGACTTCGGGCGTGGTCAACGTGGTCAGCGCCAAGCCGGACCTATCCGGCTTCTCTGGACGCGCAGAATTTGAATACGGCAACTTCAACAGCATGAAAGCCAAGGGCATGGTCAATTTGCCGATTGGCGAAGCTATCGGTGCGCGTGTGGCTGGCTTCTATCTGAAGCGCGATGGCTACACAGAAAATCTTTTCGATGGCAACGATATCGATGACCGCGAGATGTATGCAGTTCGCGGCTCTTTGCGCTTCGAACCGGGACCGGACACGACCATTGACCTCATGGCTTATTACTTTGAGGAAGATGACAATCGCATGCGTATCCAGAAGCAGCAATGCCAACGCGACCCCACTGGCGTGCTTGGCTGCTTGAATGCGCGTCGTGATTTCGACAAGACCAACTCGAACTCGACGTTCACGGGTACGCTGGGTTCTTCTGAGTTTCTGGCTGTAAATGGTATTCCTACCAACTTTGGTCTGAACAGTCTTTACGGCCCAGATGCATATGCCAACTTCGATGAGCCGGATGATGTGCGCGTGGTCAACACGCAGTTCACGCCTGAATATTATGCGGATGAATTGCAGCTTCAGGCGCATTTCGAGCATAATTTCGGCAACATTCAGCTTGGGGTGACCGGTACTTATCAGGAAACCAGTGTAGATTCGCGCCAAGACTACAACTTGGGTGTAGGCGAAATTCCGAACGCCCTCTCGGCGTTCTTCTCGCTCGATGCTTTTGCTGCCGGAGCGGCTGATGGTGTTTTTGGTCCTGGTAGTGGAGCCTACTTCCAACCCATCGTCGATGCTTTGTTCGATGGGTCAGGCAATCTATGCGTGTCAGACACCTTGCTAGACGGACGCGGTGCGTTTGAAGGACAGCGGGTTTGTACGCCAGATGGTACGCAGTTTGACCGGTCCAATCAGGAAAACGAAAGCTACTCAATTGAGGCTATCGTCTCGTCCGATTTTGACGGCCCGTTCAACTTCCTGCTTGGTGGTATCTACGCTGACTCCAAGGTTCTGGAAAACAGCTATTACGTGAACGCCTTCGCGATCGATTATATCACTGGTGTGCTCGGTTCGTTTACGGCACTGGGTGCTGGCCTTCCTCCGTCATATCTGGGTACCTCCTATTTCCGTAACAACACACGTAGCTTCCAACTTGAGAGCTTCGGCGTGTTCGCTGAAGGCTACTTCGACGTGACGGATCGCCTTAAGGTGACAGCGGGTATTCGCTACAATGACGACAAGAAAACCATATCGGCGCGTTCGACTCTTGCGAGTTTCCTCAACCCGTATTCGAACGACGGTGACCCATTTGATTCTCCATTTATCGGCACCTTCGATGCCGACCCAGGCATCGCAGGCAACCAGCTGACTGCTGACCGTGAAGTGGGCTTTGATGAAATCACAGGGCGTTTCGTTGTTGATTACGCCATCACGCCGGACAACCATCTCTATGCATCCTATTCACGCGGGTACAAGTCGGGGGGTATCAATCCGCCTCTGCAACCGATTTTTGCGGTGCCGGAATCCTTTGGAGCCGAGACGATCGATGCTTTCGAAATCGGTTCGAAGAATACCTTCGCAAATGGGATGTTCCAGCTCAACGCAACTGCATTCTTTTACAAGTACAAGGATCTTCAGCTAAGCCGGATTATCGCGCGTACATCGGTGAACGACACCATTGACGCAGATATTTGGGGGGTCGAGCTTGAATCCGTTATCCGACCTGACCCGGCTTGGTTGATCAATATGAACTTCAGCTACCTCAATGCAGAGGTCGCTGGTGATCAATTCTTCTCCAATCCGCGTGATCCTGGTGGTGGCGATCCCAATGCGGTGATCATCAAGGATATCACCAATGGTGCCCTGTGTGCCGTTACCGGTCCGTCGCAGGCAGTAACCGCCGGTTTCGTAACGGCTGTAAATGGAAGTCTTGGACTGCAAGGCCCAACCTCGTTCCCAGCCGATGGTAACATTGCTTCAACCGGTGCGTTCAGTATCTGCAGTGTGCTTGACGCGAATGCTCCGGCAGGTCTTCAGGTTCTAAGCCCAGGCGTGCAAGTGAACCTCAAAGGCAACAAGCTGCCTCAGGCACCCACGATCAAAGCATCGGCAGGTATTCAGTATACCCATGAGTTCGATAGCGGCATGACACTGGTACCTCGTTTCGATATCGCGATGACTGGTGAGCAATACGGCAATGTCTTCAACGGCAGTGTCAACCGGCTTGAACCCTTCGTGCAAGCGAACGCACAGATTCAGCTCAATTCGGCTGAAGATCGCTGGTTCGTGCGCGGCTTCGTCCAGAACATCTTCGACAGTGACTCAGTCACTGGCCTTTATGTGACGGACGCCAGTTCTGGTCTGTTCAGCAATATCTTCACCCTCGATCCGCGCCGTTACGGTGTGGCCGTGGGTGTGAATTTCTGATCCGTTATTGGGGGGATTCCTCTCTCCCTGAGGATCAGAATGGGGGGAAGGGCCGGCTTCGTGCCGGCCCTTTTTTGTTTGTCCGGCAAAACTTGAGACGGCTCTATTCTTCGGACAAACTGCGATACTCGCTCCGGAAATAGAGTAACGGATCACCTTCATCGGCAAAGCGGACGTGTTCCACCTGGCCGACCAGAATGGCATGGTCGCCGCCATCGGCCACCGAGTATCTCTTGCACTCAAAGTTTGCGAGAGCATCGCGGATGATCGGGACATCGTGATGCCAGGTCTCGCATTGCGTTTTTGCAAATCTATCGGTGCCCTTGGTCGCAAACCGGTGCGAAAGCTCTACCTGATCACGGGTCAGAACATTTACAGCAAAATGTTCGGCATCCAGCAGCACCTTGGTCGTTGCAGCGGACAAAGCCGGGCAAACGAGCAGCAGGGGTGGGTCCAGGCTAACTGAAGTAAAGCTGTTTGCGGTCAGACCTACGGGTTCCCCATCTGGCGTGCGAGCGGTTACCACTGTCACTCCTGTCGCAAAGCATCCCAATGCGCTGCGCAGAGTGAGCTTGTCCGATCCAGAGTGATAAATTGGTGATGCGGGCGCTTCCATGCGGACCATGTGCGCAGCCATACGCCTTTTTGCAAGCCCGCTATGAATTGATTTGCGGTGCCGGCGTGACCCTAGTTTCCGAACAGCGATTGCAGGAAGCCGCGCCTTTGCGGCTTGGACTGACCGGTAATTTCGTAAAGGTAGTTTGCAAGTAATACGGCCTGATTGCGATCAATCAGTATTGCACGCTCGCGCACTGCCCGATCTTCGTCTTCGGTGCGGTGGGCCGTTTGCAAGTGCAGCACCATCCGTTTTCCAAGATCGTCCATTTTCCAGCCGACCAATGCGCCGGTATCGAGCGGGTCCATCTCTTCATCCCCCAATTTGCGCGCCCAAAGCCATTTTTAGCCGATGACAGTGGCGAGTCCAGTAGCGAGCCGGCTGTCACAATCGCCAAGTCCGTTGTCAGGTTTGTGCTGGCATGGCACTAACTCGGAAAAGCCCCGCCAAGGACCACGAAACGACCGCTGAACCAAGGGAAGAGAAGCAGAATGCTCGATACCAGCTATCGCACCGCCTATAATGAAGATCACGAAGCCTTTCGAGACACTGTCCGCAAGGTCTTTGCGCAGCATCTTGAGCCTGATCTCGACAAGCATGAAGAGGATGGCATCGTCCCGCGTGAGGTTTGGAAAGCGGTGGGCGAAGCTGGTCTGTTATGCCCGACTGTGAAAGAGGAAAACGGCGGGTTGGGGCTCGATTTCGGGTTCAACTGCGTGCTGTGCGAAGAGCTGTCTTACCTTGGCTCGTCCGCCGGCTTCACATTGCAGAGTGACATCACCGCGAATTACTTCGAACGCCTCGGCACAGAAGAGCAGCGCCAAAAATATCTTCCGGGCATGGTTTCGGGCGATATCATCACAGCGATCGCCATGACTGAGCCGGGCGCAGGCTCTGATTTGCAGGGCATTCGCACGACCGCGGTTGAAGATGGCAATCATCTCGTGATCAATGGTTCAAAAACCTACATCACCAATGGCCAGAATGCGGACTGTGTCATCGTAGTTGCCAAGACTGATCCCAGCCAAGGCGCGAAAGGTACCACGCTGGTATTGGTCGACGCAGGCACTCCGGGCTTCGAGCGCGGGCGCAACCTCGACAAGATCGGGCAGCATTCTGCCGATACCTCGGAGCTTTTCTTCAACGACTGCCGCGTTCCCAAGACCAATATCCTAGGCGGTGAAGGGCGCGGGTTCATTCATTTGATGGAAGAACTGCCTCAGGAGCGCTTGGGCATCGCCGTTGGTGCACAGGCGGCCGCGCAACGAGCATTCGATGAAGCGGTGAAATTCACCAAGGACCGCAAGGCCTTTGGCAAAACCGTGTTCGACTTTCAGAATACCAGGTTCACATTGGCGGATCTCAAGGCGAAGCTGCAAGTGGGCTGGGCGCATCTGGATTGGGCGATCAAGAAGCATCTAGCGGGCGAGTTGACGACTGACGAAGCAAGTGCGGCGAAGCTGTGGCACACCGATCTGCAATGGGAGGCGTGCGACACAGCGCTGCAACTGCACGGTGGTGCGGGCTATATGAATGAGTATACCATCGCACGGCTGTGGCGCGATGCGCGTGTGACGCGCATTTTTGGCGGAACCAATGAAATCATGAAGGAAGTGATTTCGCGTTCGATCTGAGGAGCCTAGACCATGACTGATCCGCTCGACTTTTCTGGCAGACGCGTGCTCGTGATTGGTGGGTCGAGCGGGATCGGCAACGGTATCGCTCGGGGTTTTGCGACGCGGGGTGCAGAAGCGCATGTTACGGGCACGCGGCCTGATGAAGGCGACTATCTGGAAGCTGAAGACAGTGATTTCACCGGGCTGACCTATCACCAGCTGGATGTGACAGATCGTGACGCGCCAGATGTACTTGCGGCGAAGTTGGGCCCCATTGACGTGCTGGTCCTTTGTCAGGGCGCGGTGCGATACGGACGCGGCGAGTTTGAGCGTGAAGGCTGGGACGCAGTTATCGACGTAAACCTGAACTCAGTCATGGATTGTGCGCGAGCCTTTCATTTGGGGCTCGCGAAGCGCGATGGCTCGATCATCATTGTCAGCTCGACCGGGGCATTCCACGCGATGATCGGCAATCCAGCCTATGGCGCCAGCAAAGCAGGCGCTGCCAGTCTGGTGGGTTCGCTGGCGCAAGCATGGGCGCGAGACGGTATTCGTGTGAACGGCATCGCGCCCGGCTTTGTACCCACAAAGATGACCAAGATTACGACCGAAAACGAACAACGCCGCGTTGGCGCGATCGCGCGAATTCCGCTGGGCCGGATGGGCACGCCTGACGATATGGCAGGGGCTGCGTTGTTCCTGGCGTCGCCATTGGCTGGCTATATCACCGGGCAATCGCTGATCGTTGATGGCGGCCTGTCCCTATAAAGGAAGCATAATGAAGTTCACGAAATTGGGAACGTCGGGACTGACAATCTCGCGCCTTTGCCTTGGTTGTATGACCTATGGCGACACGACAAAGGGTTGGCATGGTGACTGGCTTCTGGACGAAGAGGAAAGCCGGCCATTCTTCCGCAAGGCTCTGGAATGCGGTATAAATTTCTTCGACACGGCCAATGTTTACGCAGGCGGAACGTCGGAGGAGATCACTGGAAAACTCCTTAAGGAAATGGCCCAACGTGATGAGATCGTGCTTGCGACGAAGGCCTATTTCCCGTGGCGACAGGCGCCTAATGCCGGCGGCAATTCGCGTAAGGCCCTCATGCAGGCAATCGACGATAGTTTGACGCGACTTGGCATGGATTATGTTGATCTGTTCCAGATCCACCGTTGGGATGACGAAACGCCAATCGAAGAAACAATGGAAGCGCTGCATGACATCGTGAAGTCAGGCAAGGTGCTGCATATCGGCGCGTCCTCTATGTATGCGTGGCAGTTTGCCAAGGCGCAGGAAGTGGCCCGGGCCAATGGCTGGACCCGGTTCATCTCGATGCAGAACCAGCTCAATCTGCTCTATCGCGAAGAAGAGCGTGAAATGCTTCCGCTGTGCGAAGATCAGGGTGTCAGCGTGATCCCGTGGAGCCCGCTCGCGCGCGGCAGGCTGGCGCGAGCCAATGGTGAAGAGACCGTTCGCAGCAAGACGGACGGTGTCGGCAAGGCCCTCTACAAGGATGACGATACGGCTGACAGAGACATAATCAATGCGGTCGGCACAATCGCTGATGCACGCGAGGTTTCTCGCGCCAGTGTCGCGCTAGCTTGGCATTTCACCAAGCCTGTCGCCGCCGCGCCAATAATTGGTGCGTCCAAGGAACATCACATCGATGCTGCGTTGGCGGCGCTCGAAATCGAGCTAACGGAAGAAGAAGTTGCGGCTTTGGAAACTCCCTACCGGCCAAAAGTACCCACGGGGATGGGGATGCCGTTGCCACCTATGAACCAAGTTTCGGTGAAGCCGGTAAATCATTAAAATCAGCTATTTCTGAGGCCTAGCCTGCCTGATTTGCCCATGTTTTGCGCTTTTTCGCAAGAAATCTATCTTGCTTGGTAACCCTGTTCTGTCACGTCACTGTCATTTGAGCTAAGCATTCGGGATCAATGAAAGGTCGAAACCTGATTCTCTTTCCCGCGCGCGGGCCGGTTATTGCAGGGCTATTTGGCGCTCTTGCGATAGGTTCGCCTTTACATGCCGATGTGATGGAGGTCGGATCAGACGGCGCGCAATGGATAGCCGGCGGACCGATCACGCAGCCTAAACTCTCTGCGCCGGTTGCCAACGAGACGTCACAGGCGATTGTCATTCCTGACAGAGTCGCGATCGCGGTAACACCGGTAATGCTTGCCGAAGTGCACGCAGTTGGTGTGCCAACGTCATATGCCGCGACCATCGCGGAAGTATGCACGCGTTATGACCTCAGCCCGGCGCTGATGGAGGCGCTGGTTTGGCAAGAGAGCCGGTGGCGGCATCAGTCCATTTCACCAAAAGGCGCGCGGGGGCTGGCGCAACTGATGCCTGCAACGGCGCGCTATCTGGGCGTCGATCCGGACGATCCGCTCGCGAATCTGGAAGGCGGCGCACGCTACTTGCGTATGCAGCTGAACCGGTTTGACGGCGATTTGGTAAAAGCGCTCGCCGCTTATAACGCGGGCCCTGGCCGGGTCGAGCGCGCGAACGGCATTCCGCGCATTCGTGAAACACAGGACTATGTGAAATCGATCATGGGCCGTCTGGCGGCGCATCATCGCAACAGACAAGACGGGACGACATAAATGATTTCGACAATCCGCCACTATTCGGCGCGTATCTTTGCAGCGCTGCTTCTGCTCGCTTCGCCCAGTGCTGCGTTTGCGCAGAATGTCCAGCAAAGCGATGACCCGATCACGGCAGCACTGACTTGGATGCAGGGCATATTGCTTGGCCCGATTGCGACCAGTCTGGCCGTGATGGCAGTGGCTGGTGTCGGGTTCATGATGCTGACCGGCAGGATGAACTGGCGCTATGGCGGTACAGTCATCATAGGCGTTTTCATCATTTTTGGCGCGCCGCGGCTGGTTGCCTCGATCGGAGGCTTTTAGGTCAAGCGATGAGCAATCTCGTTCGCCATAGTGTGCACCGAGCACTGACCCGGCCACAGATGTTTGCCGGGGTGACGATGAATTTCTTCATCATCAATCTGATGGTTACGACGATTGCCTTCCTGATCCTGAGCAGCCTGTGGATCGTCATCGTGCCTTTTGTCGTGCACATCGTGGGGTACTTTGCGTGTTTGCGAGAGCCGCGCATTTTCGACCTTTGGATCACCAAGGTGTCACAATGCCCGCGGGTTAAGAATTACAAGCGTTGGGGCTGTAACAGCTACACGCCTTGACGCAGGATTTGAGCTGATATGAGCAAGTGGATCGGAACAGCGGGTTGGGGCCCAAAGGAAGCCAAGGCTGGCGACCGTTTGCCGTACCTGCGGATGGTCGATGAAAGCACGCTGTTGCTTCGCGATGGATCGGTCATGTCATCGATCCAGGTGCCCGGCCTGTTGTTCGAGACGGAGGACACAGACAGCCTGAATGCCCATGCGGCGACGCGTGAGGTGGTGCTGCGCTCTACCTTGGATTCGCGCTTCGTGCTGTATCATCACATTATCAGGCGTCGCGTTGAAGTGGAGCTGGATGCGGAATTCGATGATCCGCTATGCCGCCATATCGATGCGCGCTGGAAAGAACGGCTCGCCGGTGGTTCACTGTTTATCAATGACCAGTTTATTACGCTGATCCGCCGGCCGGCGCGTGGAAAGGCGGGACTGGCGGAGCGCGCCGCGCGTTTCTTCAACCGCGCGGCCAGCAGCGAAGTCGAAGCCGATCTTAAGGATGTGCGCACTTTGAAAGCAGCGGTGACCGGGCTCGTTGCTTCGCTGCAAAGTTATGGCGCGCAAGTACTCGGTGAATATGAAGGGCTAACGGGCAGCAATTCGGAGATGCTCGAACTTCTGTCGGCCATCTTCAATGGCGAAATGCGTCCTGTACGCGAGCCGGACTACGACACAGACGTAGGCCAGCTGCTGCCCTATCGGCGCGTCAGCTTTGGTCTGGATGCGATGGAATTACGCGGCTCTGGAGGAGCGGATTTCGCGGCGCTGCTGGGGCTCAAAGAATACCCCGATGCGACTTCGCCGGGAATTCTCGACGGATTGCTACGGCAGCCGTACGAGATGATTGTGACTGAGAGCTATGCGCCGGCAGAGCGAACAACAGCACGTGAGCGGATTGATTTGGCGCTGCGGCGGCTGCGCGCCGTGGATGAAGAGGCAGCTGCGGAGCGCGCTGATATGCTCACGGCGCGTGACGAGTTGGGCAATGGCTCGGTTGGCTTCGGTGATCATCACCTGACCGTGCTGGTACGCGAAAGCGATTTGGCCCGGCTTGATGAGGCAACCGCATCATGTGCAGCGGCATTGGCCGATGCTGGCGCAATCGCCGTGCGCGAGGATATCAATCTTGAGCCGGGTTTCTGGGCTCAATTCCCGGGCAATGAGCAATATGTGGTGCGCCGCGCGCTGATCAGCAGCGCGAATATGGCGAGTTTCGGCTCCATGCACGGCTTTGCGCTGGGGAAGGCAAGCGGCAACCACTGGGGCGAGGCGGTCACGCTGCTACAAACTACCAGCGCTACGCCGTTTTTCTTCAACTTTCACAATGGTGATCTGGGCAATTTCTCTGTCGTCGGTCCGTCCGGCTCTGGAAAGACCGTGGTGATGAACTTCCTCGCTGCACAGGCGCAGAAATTCAATCCGCGCACGGTCCTGTTTGACAAGGATCGCGGTGCAGAGCTGTTCATTCGCGGGATTGGCGGGCGCTATGACCGGATCAGCGCAGGTGAACCAACCGGCTTCAATCCGCTCGCGCTGCCGGACACGGCGGAGAACAAGGCTTTCTTGCGCGATTGGTTAGGCGTGACTCTGGAGGCGAACGGCCCGGAAGAACTGGCAACAATCGCGTCTGCAGTGGATGCCGCCTACCAGAATGATCCTTCGCTGCGCCGCTTGCGCCATTTCAAGGAACTGCTGGCCGGATCGCGCAGGCCGCAGCCCGGCGACCTCGCAGACCGGCTATCTGCATGGATCGGTGAAGGCGAGCATGCCTGGTTGTTCGATAACGCAAGCGACAAACTGGATCTTGCGAACCGCGTGCTTGGTTTCGACATGACCGCGCTCCTTGAGAACCCGCGCTTGCGCACACCCACGATGATGTATCTGTTCCACCGCATCGATGAGCGGCTGGACGGCGATCCGACCATGATCCTGATCGATGAAGGTTGGAAAGCGCTGGACGATGAAGTCTTCGCCGCGCGTATCCGGGATTGGCTGAAGACACTGCGGAAGCGAAATGCGCTGGTTGGTTTTGCCACTCAGAGCGCAAGCGATGCGCTCGAAAGCCGGATCTCGGCCGCATTGGTTGAACAGACCGCAACCATGATCTTCATGCCCAACAGCCGCGCCCGGGCAGAGGATTATTGCGATGGCTTTGGCCTGACCGATCACGAACTGGCGCTGATCCGCTCGCTTCCGGCACACAGCCGTTGCTTCCTGGTTCGCCAGCCAGACGCGAGCGTTGTGGTGCGGCTTGATCTCTCTGGCGCTCCGGAAGTTCTGACCATCCTATCTGGCCGCGAAGCCTCCGTGCGTAAACTGGATCAGCTGCGCGCAACCGTGGGTGAAAGTCCGGCAGATTGGTTTCCGCCGCTTACCGGGCGTGTCTGGCCCGAGCACGCGGACAATGATGCAGGCGGCGAATTGCCGCTGTGGCAGGCGGCTGAATAATGGCGGGTGTTTGCGACACTGCACTTGAAGGCATGGGTGGCGGCATTGCCGCGGCCTTGCAAGCCGTTGAGTGCATGGCTCAGCAAGGCGCAGCCGGCATGTTCAGCAGTTTGTTCGCGCCCGGTGGCGCTTTGCAAACAACCCTTATCATTCTGCTGACGTTCTACGTGGCCTTCTTCGGGATCAGCTTGATGCTTGGCCGCTCAAGCTTGAGTGTTCGGGCGCTTGTTCCGCGCATGATGACCTTGGGCCTTGTTCTTACCTTTGCGACAAGCTGGGTCGCTTACCAAGGTGTCGTCTGGAACATCATTGTATGGGGGCCGGAATGGCTAGGCAGAGTACTCACTGGCAGCGATGGCCCGGCTACTCTGGTATTCGGGCAAAAGCTGGACGTGGTATTCGAAGCTGTGCAGCAAGCGAGCCAGGGTCAGGAGAACTTTGAAGCATTCTCGCCGCCGGGTTTGATGTGGTTGGGAGCGGTTCTGCTGCTGCTGGGCACAGTGGGTGTTTTGGCGACATCAAAGATTGCATTGGCGTTGCTTGTGGCAATCGGGCCCGCGTTCGTTGTGATGGCTTTGTTCAATGGCACGCGCGGTCTCTTCACTGGATGGCTGAAGGGTCTCGTCATGCTGGCGCTGGTCCCTCTCTTTGCTGTTCTGGGGGGGTCCATCATGCTGGAGCTGGCTGTGCCTGTGCTGTCCGCGCTGGTGGCCATACCGGGGCAAGTCGATCCACAAGCCGCGATGGCATTCTTCCTGATCGGTGCAGTCCATGTGGCTTTGATGCTGATGGTGCTCAAAGTGGCCGCGACCATGGTGGCTGGCTGGCGGGTATTCGGTCTGGTTCAACAGAGCGATACGGTAGACGCTGGTGCATTTAGTGCTGCTCAACAGACTTCCGCTCGCGTTGCAGAGGCACGCAATGCCACTATCGCAGCAACAGCCGCTGGCGCGCGCCGTGTCGATGTGGCCGCTGCCACTTTGACTAACGCCTCGAAGGAAGGCGGCAACAGTTCTGGCGGTGCATCGCGCGTTCGTGAAACCCGCGTCTACGCGACGTCTGGCGGTGATGCATCCGCATCAAAGAACAATGGTCAATCCACATCACGTACACACGGGATCGGAAGCCGGTTCCGTCCTGTGCAAGCGCGTGCTTTAGCGCGCAAATCGGAGACTCTGTCATGATCCGCGCAGCCGCATTTGCGCTCGCCCTTGCAACTGCATCGTTGGTATCGACCCCGGCTGTTGCTGGCGACCCGCGCTTGATTGAATTGGAATATAACCCGTCACAAGTCGTGCGCATCAATGGCAAGGCACGCGTCCAGGCAACGATCATGTTCGCTGAAGACGAAGTGATCGAGAATGTCGCGATCGGGGATTCGCAAAGCTGGCAGGTCACCCCGAACAAGCGGGCGAACCTGCTGTTCGTGAAGCCGCTTGCCGACAATGCAGTGACCAATCTTACCGTTGTTACAAGCCAGCGGACGTACCTGTTCGATCTGGTTGCCAACCCGCGCAACCAACCCGTCTACGTCATGAGCTTTCGCTATCCAGAGTTGGAGGCGGCCAAAGCTGCCGCTGCTGAACTGGAGGCGCGTCGCGAAGCGAATGCCAGTGAGATGGCCGCTGCGAATGACCCCTTTGCTGTACTGGATCCCGCTAGCTTGAATTTCGCCTGGGAAAAGCGGGGCGATGCCAGCCTGCACCCGGTGCGCGCCTATGATGATGGCCGTGCAACGTTCCTTAGCTGGCCATCTGACCGCGCAGTTCCTGCCATTCTGATCACGGATTCAGAGGGGACCGAAGGGCCGGTGAATTTCACCGTGCGCGGTGAGACAATCGTAGTTCAGGCGGTACCACGCCAGATCGTGCTAAGGCATGGTGACGAATCCGCTCTTTTGATCAACAACGGGCCGGTTCGGCCATCGCCGCCATTGCGTGACGACGCCGCGCTGGCGCGAGTTGAAGCTGAAGCGCAGGAGAATAATTGATGCGGTTGGCTGGCAAGACTTCAGACAATGATCCGCGTGATCAGGAATCGGCAGAAATCATCGATCTGGCAAGCCGTACGGCCTATCCGGCTGTTGCGCACCAACAAGGCAAGTCAGATGTACTTGGGCTAACGGCTGGCTTCGCGATTGTGGCCGGACTGGGGCTGGTTGCCTATTGGGCGATGACTGCGGCTCAAGTTGAAGAACTGCCAGTATTGTCGTCTGAACCCGCGCAAGTGCCGGTCGCTCCAGCAGAGGTGCCCGAACCTGAACCTGTGCAAGCAGCCCCGCCACCGTTCATAGTGCCGGAACCAATTGACGAAAGCGGAGCGGCGGTCACCGCGCCAACAACCAATCCCTATTCCAGTCCGACCATGGTCTTTGACGCCAGCGCGCAAGGCCAGCCGCTGGAGGCCGCAGCTGCTGAAGCAGTTACTACTCCTGCTTCCGCTTCGGCCACGGCGCGGACATCGGCGGAGGAATTCGCAAGCCGGATTGGCGGCGTGGGCGGCGCACCTGCGCAAGCAACGCCAATGACCAACCCTTCAACAACCGTCACGCAAGGCACCTTGATCCCTGCGATTCTTGAGACCGCGATCGACACAGATGTTCCGGGATTTGTCCGGGCGGTTGTAAGCGAGGATGTACGCAGTTTTGACGGCACACGTATCCTGGTGCCTCGCTCTTCGCGGCTCGTCGGGCAATATCAATCAGGGCTGCAAGGCGGCCAGAAGCGCGCCTTTGTCATTTGGACACGCTTGATCCGCCCGGACGGCGCATCAGTCAATCTCGCTTCGCCCGCCGTTGGGTTTGACGGTACGACCGGGTTAGAAGGCGATGTTAATTCGAATTTCTTCCGCCGGTTCGGCTCCGCGCTGCTGCTTTCGGTTGTCGACGGACTGACAGCGATTGCCTCAGGCGGCGCGTCGGTGGTGCTTGGCGGAGGAAGTTCAGCCGCAGCGGCCGCAATCGAGCAAGACGGACAGATCGGCCCCACAGTGCGCGTGCGGCAAGGGGAACCCATTCGTGTTTTCACTTCGCGCGATCTTGATTTTTCTCAGGTCCGAAACTGAGACATGAGCGCTGAAGTCCACCCTTTGACCAGTGAACCGCCAGTTCCAGCAAGCGAGCGCAGCGTCTATTTAGAGGCCTACTTGGCACCGTTGCGCCAATGGCTTGACCGCGACACAGTCACAGAAATTATGGTCAACAAGCCGGGCGAAGTATGGATCGAGGATGCTGCCAATCCGGGTATGCAGCGCATCGAAACACCAGACATCGACGATTCGCTGGTCCAGCGGCTGGCTGAACAGGTCGCCCGCGTTAGTCATCAGGGCATCAACCGTGAACATCCATTGCTGGGTGCCACGCTGCCAGATGGCGCGCGGATCCAGTTTTGCGGGCCGCCTGCAGCGCGCAAGCATTGGACGATGGCGATCCGCCGTCACCGCCGCTTGGACTTGCCGCTGGATGCCTATGATGCAGGGCCGCTCTCAAAGCCTGTGCCACCGCAAATGCCTGACCCGCAGGCTGAGCCGATTGCCTATCTGCGTGAAGCCATCCGCCAGCGCCGCACCATCCTGATCTCAGGCGGTACGAGCACCGGCAAAACCACCTTTTTGAATGCCATGCTTCAGGAAATTCCGCGCCAGGAGCGCGTGGTTTTGGTCGAAGATACGCCAGAGTTGAAACTACCTGGCGAAAATGGCGTAGGCTTGGTGGCGGTCAAGGGCGAACTGGGCGAAGCCAAAGTAAGCGCCAACGAACTGCTGCAAGCAGCGTTACGGTTGCGCCCTGACCGCATCGTTCTGGGTGAGTTGCGTGGGGCGGAGAGTGTCAGCTTCCTTCGCGCGATAAACACCGGTCACCCGGGTAGCTTCTCGACGATTCATGCCAACAGTCTACGCGGCGCGCTTGAGCAACTGGCTTTGATGGTCATGCAAACTGGGATTGGCCTGACGCGCAGCGATACGATTGCTTATGCGGCCTCTGTGATCGACGTGATCGTTCAACTTGGGCGCGATGGCAGCGGCAAGCGTGGGATAACCGAAATTGCAGAAAGCGCGACGCTACTCTGAATTTTTCGACATTATCGATGCCGCGAGTTAGGATAACTCTATCATGGCCAGCAATCCGATCAGCTTTAACGACAATCTTGCGGCGAGCCCGAGCGAAATACCCTATTTCAACCGCGAGCTAAGCTGGCTTGCGTTCAATGAGCGCGTTCTGGCAGAGGCAAGGAACGCAAACTATCCCCTGCTGGAGCGACTAAGGTTTCTGGCGATTTCAGGCAGCAATCTGGATGAGTTCGTCATGATCCGCGTCGCTGGCCTTGCGGGACAGGTCCAGCGCGGGATTGAGCGGCTTTCAATCGATGGTAGCACACCAGCACAGCAGCTTGCCGCTGTGCGCGAACGTGTTGCACGGTTATCGCTGACGCAAGAAGAGATCTGGCGCGAACTTCACGATCAACTTTCTTATTCCGGTATCCATGTCGCGGATGAACACCGCATCAAGCCCGAAGCAATCGGCTGGCTGGAGGAGCATTTCCTTGAGGAGATCTTGCCGGTCATAACACCGCAAGCTCTTGATCCGGCGCATCCATTTCCTTTTGTGAACAACGGCGGGCTTGGCTTGCTGTTCACGCTGACGCGAGAGGCCGATCAGGAACAGGTCATCGAGATGATCCTGATCCCGCCAGCCATGCCGCGTTTTGTCCGCGTCCCGGGTGACGAAGCGCTGTATATCTCTGTCGCCAGTTTGATCTGCCGCTTCGCAGATCATGTTTTTCCCGGCTTCAAGATTGAAGGTGACGGGCTTTTCCGGGTGCTTCGTGACAGCGATATCGAGATCGAAGAGGAGGCCGAGGATCTGGTCCGCACGTTCCGCAGCGCGATCCAACGCCGCCGCAGGGGCCGCGTTATCCAGCTTGAATTGGAAGAGGACTTCGACCCGATTGCAGAGCAAGTGCTGCTGGAGCAGCTGGGCGTTTCCGACGCGATGGTTATGAAGACCGATGGCATTATCGGGATGAGCGCATTGAGCGAAATCGTCGCTGCTGACCGGCCAGAGCTGAAATTTGAAAGCTATAATCCCCGCTACCCGGAACGGATACGTGAGCATGATGGCGACTGCTTCGCTGCGATCCGTGAGAAAGACATCATCATTCATCACCCTTACGAAAGTTTTGAAGTGGTGGTCGATTTCATCCGTCAGGCCGCGGCGGACCCTGACGTGGTGGCGATCAAGCAGACGCTTTATCGTGCGGGTAATCAATCCGCGATTATCAGCGCGCTGATTGCTGCTGCTGAGGAAGGCAAGTCTGTCACCGCCGTTGTCGAGATCAAGGCCCGGTTCGACGAAGAGCAGAACCTGATGTGGGCCAGCAAGCTTGAGCGCGCCGGTGTGCAGGTCATCTATGGCTTTGTTGACTGGAAAACGCACGCAAAGGTGGCGATGGTGGTGCGGCGCGAGGAAGAGGGGTTCCGCACCTATTGCCACTTTGGCACTGGGAATTATCACCCTGTCACAACACGCACTTACACTGATCTGAGCTTCTTTACAGCCGCGCCCGAATTTGGCCGTGATGCCGCCAAGCTGTTCAACTTCGTCAGTGGTTATGTCGAGCCGCGTAGCACGGAAGCGCTGATCATTTCACCGATCCAGTTGCGAGATCACCTTTACGCGGAGATTGATGCCGAAATCGCGAATGCGCGCGAAGGCAAGCCTGCGGCGATTTGGGGTAAGTGCAATCAGATCACCGACCAGCAGATGATCGACAAGCTTTATGAAGCAAGCCAAGCTGGTGTCGAGATTGATTTGGTCGTGCGTGGCATTTGCTGTCTGCGCCCCGGCATCCGTGGCGTAAGTGAGAACATCCGAGTCAAATCGATCATCGGGCGTTTCCTTGAACACGGCCGGATTTATGCCTTCGCCAATGGGCATCCAATGCCCAGCGGAGAAGCAAAGCTATATATTTCTTCGGCAGATCTTATGGAACGCAACCTGGATCGTCGGGTGGAGACGCTGATTCCGATACGTAATCGGACAGTGCATGATCAGGTACTTCAACAGGTCTTGCTCGCGAATATGTTGGACAACGAACAGAGCTGGCTGCTTGGCGAAGATGGTCACTACCAGCGGGCTGGATTAAGTGATAAGCTATTTAATTGTCATCACTATTTCATGACCAACCCATCTCTTTCCGGGCGTGGTGACGCGCTTGACCCTGACGCTGTGCCGAAGCTTTCCTTGCGCAAAGGGCGTGAGGCGTGAACTTGCCACGCAAACGGCGGGACCGTGCCGGCAGTTTCTCTGGCAGTACCGCTGAGCGTGCGATTATCGACATCGGTTCAAACACCGTGCGTATGGTTGTCTATGGCGGCACAATGCGTGCGCCTACAACCTTGCTTAATGAAAAAGTGGTCGCGCAGTTGGGCCGCGAGATCAACTCAACGGGCAGATTGCCGCAGGACTCGATCGATCTTGCCATGCGCGGGCTCAAGAGGTTCGCTCTGCTTTTGCGCGAGCTCGGCGTTGAGGACGTTGAAACGGTCGCTACCGCGGCCTCCCGCGATGCGGAAAACGGACCCGAGTTCCTTGGAATGGTGCGAGAACTGGGGTTTGAACCGCGACTGCTTGCTGGCGAAGAAGAGGCAAAAGTCAGCGCTCAGGGTGTGATCGGCGCCTTTCCCGGGGCAGCAGGCTGCGTTGCTGACCTTGGCGGGGGAAGTCTCGAACTGGTCCGTATTCTTGATGGCGAGAGCGAAGGCGCAACTACCTTCCCGCTCGGCACATTGCGATTGCGCGAATACCGCGAGGAGGGCGATGAGGGGGTGCTCCCAATGCGTCAGCGTCTCTCCAAAAAGCTCAAAGCCAGTGGTTGGAGCAACGCGATGACTGGACCGCTTTATTTGGTGGGCGGAACATGGCGTGCAATGGCAGTTTACGCCATGCATATTCAGAAATTCCCGCTTACTGACCCGCATGCCTTGGAACTTACGCGAAAGGAAGTGCTGTCGCTGGCCCGTAAGCTTGCACAGGAAGATGTTGACAAGCTTAAGCAAATCCCGCGGCTTACCTCGATGCGCGCAGCGATCCTTCCCGATGCAGCTGTTTTGCTTCAATCGCTCTTGCGCACGCTCGAACCAGAAACAGTTGTCTTCTCATCCTGGGGGCTTCGGGAAGGGCTGCTCTATTCTCGCCTAGAGGATCACAAGCGCGCGCAAGACCCGCTGTTGGCCGGCGTTTCGCATTTCGCGGCTTCGCGCGGCGCACCACCACAGTTGGCAACTCGTATCGCGGGATGGACTTCTGCAGCCGTGCCTACCGGAGATACAGGAAGCGAACGGGTACGCTTGGCAGCGACCATGCTGGCGCTGGCTGGAATGCAGATTGAACCCAATCTGCGGCTCAATATTGGGATGGACTGGGCACTTCACAAACGTTGGCTGGCGCTTGACGCTGAAGGACGAGCGATGATGGCCGCGACGCTTTCAGCGAATGGCAATGTGCTGGATCTACCCAGAGAGCTAAAGAAGCTTGCACCACCTGAAGCGCTCGACGAAGCGATCAATTGGGGCCTCGGCATTCGCTTGGCTCGCCGGATAGGTGCGCGTGCGCCCAAATCATTTCAGATCAGCCGTCTGCTACGCGACGAAGATCGCTTGATCCTTCGTCTGCAGGAAAGTCATCAAGATCTTTACGGCGTGCCGGTCGAGAAAGATCTCAAACTGTTGTCAGACCGGTTCAATCTGGAGCCGGTTGTCGAAATCGTGCCGGAGGACGCAGTGTGGGAGAGTGAACCGGATGATTTGCTCGACGCGGCGCAATAGACGCTAGGCGTCGCCTTTCTCAGTAGTCGCAAATGGTGAGAAATCCGTCTCTGTATCGTAAAGATCGATCCCTTCACGGCGTTTCAGCGCATTGATCACAAGATAGGTGAACGGCGTCAGCAGCGCCTCCCACGCGGTCTTGATCAGCCATTGCGAAACGACGACTTGAACCAGTGTTTCGGGTGGCCAGCCAGCGATGCCCCAGAACGCGAGCGGATAGAATATCAGGCTGTCGAGACCCTGACCCACCACGGTCGACCCGATCGTGCGCATCCACAAGAAGCGGCCTTGAGTCCAAACCTTCATTTTTGCGAGCACATAGGAATTGGCGAACTCGCCGACCCAGAACGCGGTCATCGAAGCAAGTACGATCCGCCAGCTATTGCCAAAGACGTTCTCATAATCGCTTTGGAATGGCCATCCGTCTGCTGGAGGCAGCGAAACCACAACCCACGCCATGAAGGCCATGAACAACAGTGCGGCAAAGCCCGTCCAGATTACCCGGCGCGCGCGCGCATAGCCGTAGACCTCGGTCAATACGTCGCCGATGATGTAGCTGATCGGGAAGAACAGGACGCCTGCACCAAAGATCCACGTCTCTCCGCCCGGTAGCGGGATGTAGCTCGGCTTGCTGGCGCCTATAAGGTTGGATAGCAGCAAGATCGCAACAAAGGCGGCCATCACCAGATCGTAATAGCGAAAGCTTTGTGGCGCGTCGGATGTAGCGACAGGCGTAGACGGTTTTTCCATGCTTTGAGGGCCTAACGCCATTTGAACCAATGCGAAAGCACGCTATTGGCGAATTCGGCGCGCGCCCGTAGCTCATCTGGATAGAGCGCGAGACTTCTAATCTTGAGGCAGCAGGTTCGAGTCCTGCCGGGCGCGCCAGAAATTTAATGGTTCAATGGTCGATTAGCCCCGCATTACGCTGTCCAGCGGCTCTCCGGTCACGGGGTAACCGAGATCTTCGCCGATCTGGAGCCATGTCTTGCCTTCCATATCTTCCATGAACGGCGTGATTGTGCGTACGGGGATCGCCTCAGCCTGGGCCTTGGCCTCTTCGAAGGTGCTGAACAGTGCGAGCCGTTCCAGATTACGGCGGGTCGGAAAAATGACCTTGATGTCACCCTTCTCTGCTGCGTCCAATGCGCCTTGCGCGCTGGTCCAGAACAAATGCGTGTTCTCCGACAAGTCTGCTGCAATATCGACCGCTCCCGTGCCCAGATTGGCGAGGTAGAACCGCGTGTCATAAACCCGTGGGATACGCTCGTTCTTGGGATACCAGCGCGCAAACGGCGTAAGCTGTGCTAGGTCCAATTCCCACCCAAAATGCTCGAGCACTGGCGCAAGCTCACCTGTTTCCTGGAGGAAGTGGCGCGCAGCCTGCGCTTTGCTGGCGTCGATTTCACCGGATAACCCGATGACAAGGCCAGTCTCTTCCAGAGTTTCACGAACAACAGCGATCTGATGCGCAGCTTCATCAGGCTCCAGCGGCCCACCCATCATTGCACCAAGCTCAAAATCAGCCGGATCAACCCGACCGCCGGGAAATACTGCCATGCCGCCTGCGAACACCATTTCGCGCGACCGGATCGTCATCAATATTTCGGGTGGACCGTCATCGGGCCCATTGCGGAAAATGACGACGGTGGCAGCCGGTATGCCCTCAGGCGCTTGGGTGTCTGGTGTGCTCATCGGCGGTCTTATGCGCATTGCGGAGCGCAATTGCCACCCAGCAAAATCGCCAAGCTGTCGGAAAATCTGACACTCGCGTTTCAAGTAAGGAATTGGCAACCATCGAGAGGCGCAGAAGTGCGCTGTTCCTAGAAACTGGCACGCTTGCTGCATCGGTTTTCGTGAAGAAGTCAGTCTTCGCAATGAGGTGACGCCGCCGTCTCCCCGGCTAACCTCCCCGACAAAGAATAGCCGCCCCACTGGTACCCCGGGGCGGCTTTTTCTTTTGCCGAAATATTTGGCGAAGTCAGCCTTCGGCTTTTGCAACCTGCTTTTCATCGAGCAGCTGTTGTAGCTCGCCCGCTTCAAACATTTCCATCATGATGTCGCTTCCGCCCAGGAACTCGCCCTTGACGTAAAGTTGCGGGATGGTGGGCCAGTCAGAGAAGCTCTTGATACCTTGGCGGATTTCCATGTCCTGCAGCACATCGACGCTTTCATACGCGATGCCGCAGTGATCAAGGATGGCAACAGCACGGCTGGAAAAGCCGCATTGTGGGAACAGCGGGGTCCCTTTCATGAACAGGACAACGTCGTTGTCATTAACGAGAGTCGAAATGCGTGCGTCAGTGTCAGACATGGTGGTTCAAACCTGGAAGTTGAATTTCTTGCTCAGTCAGAGGTGGGAACTGCAGTCGTTAGTTGCAAGGCATGCAGCACTCCGCCCATGCGACCGCCTAAGGCTTCGTAGACCATTTTGTGCTGCTGAACGCGGTTCTTGCCTGCGAATTGCGGCGCGGTGACCTTCGCTGCCCAGTGATCATTATCTCCAGCAAGGTCAGTCATCTCGACCATTGCGCCAGGAAGCGCGGCGGTGATCATGTCTTCGATTTCGGTCGCCGACATCGGCATGTGATCAGCTCTCGCCCATCAATTGACGACGTGCTTCAACCGAGCATTCTTCCAGCTTCGCACGAATGTCTGCTTCGCTGATATCAGTTTCCGCCGCTGTCAGATCGCCCAGAAGCTTGCGGATAACATCTTCATCGCCTGCTTCTTCGAAGTCAGCCTGTACGACTGCTTTCTTGTAAGCATCTGTTTCTTCTTCGGTCAGACCCATCAGGCCAGCGGCCCATTCACCCAGCAAGCGGTTGCGGCGCGCTGCGACACGGAAAGCGGTGTCTTCATCCATTGCGAACTTGGCTTCTTCAGCGCGTTCGCGGTCTTTAAAATCGGTCATCTGATCAGTCCCCTTGGGAAATCTTGTCTAGTGATAGAATAGGGCGCGCTGGTCGTTGCTACAAGCGCGTTCGATCCCCAAACCTCACTAATCCATCGTCACAACAAGCTTGCCCACGGCTTGCCGGTTTTCAAGCTTGGCGATTGCATCACCGCCGCGCTCAAGCGGGAATGTCTCTGAAACCAATGGATCGATCTTGCCGTCCTTCATCATCTGGAACAGCTCTTCCACTTGCTGGCGGAATTTCACCGGTTCACGCGCAGTGAATGCGCCCCAGAAGACACCAGCAATGTCGCAGCTTTTCAGCAGCGTCAGGTTGAGCGGCATCTTGGCGATGCCGGCGGGGAAGCCAACCACCAGGAATTTGCCTTCCCATGCGATAGAGCGCAGCGCAGGCTCCGAATATTGTCCGCCAACAATGTCATAGACGATGTTGGCGCCTTCCGGACCACAAGCCGCCTTGAACGCATTGGCGAGCTCCTTCGATGCGGCCTTGTCCATCTCGGTCTTAGGATAGATTACGACCTCATCGGCACCAGCGTTCTTGGCAACCTCGCCTTTTTCTTCAGAGGATACCGCCGCTACGACGCGCGCACCAAATGCCTTGGCCAACTCGACCGCAGATAGGCCAACGCCGCCTGCCGCGCCCAGAACCAGAACAGTGTCACCTTCCTTGATGTGTCCCCGATCTTTCAGGCCATGAATTGTCGTGCCGTACGTCATCAACAGGCTCGCGGCCTTATCGAACGCGACGCCATCGGGGATGGGGAACATGCGGCCAGCAGGCACCACGACCTTTTCGGCCAGTCCGCCATTGCCGATCCCGGCCATGACATTGTCGCCTACGGAATAGCCTTCCACGCCTTCGCCCACGGCCTCGATCACTCCGGCGATTTCGCCTCCCGGGGAGTAAGGGCGTTCAGGCCTGAACTGGTAAAGGTCACGGATCATCAGCGTGTCGGGATAGTTGATCGCGCAGGCCTTCACATCGACCAGCACTTCGCCCTTGCCCGGCGTCGGAACCTCGACTTCGTCCAGCGTGAGTGTTTCGGGGCCGCCTACGTCATGCGTTCTGAGTGCCTTCATGTCTTAAACCTCTGTTCCTCTCTCGATCCAGGGCATCTGCGCACCCCGGCGTTGTTCGTAATTTGCGATGGCTGCATCGCGGGCCAGTGTCAGCCCAATCTCATCCAGCCCTTCCATCAAGCATTGCTTGCGAAACGGATCGATCTCGAATGTAAATCGATCCTGAAATGGAGTGGTCACGGTCTGGCTTTCCAGATCGATGGTGATTTCGTCTGTCTCTGCAACTTCCAGCAGGCGGTCGACGGCTTCCTGCGGCAGAACCACAGTCAGGATTCCGTTCTTGAACGCATTTCCTGAGAAGATGTCGGAGAAACTCGGCGCAATCACCGCTTTGATGCCTAGGTCGCCCAGCGCCCATGCGGCGTGTTCGCGGCTGGAACCGCAGCCGAAATTGTCGCCTGCGATCAGGATCGGAGAACCGGCATAACGCTCGTCATCGAAGACGTTGTTAGGCTGCGCACGCACGCTTTCAAATGCGCCCTTGCCCAATCCTTCACGCGTGATGGTTTTAAGCCATTCCGCGGGAATGATGACGTCCGTATCAACGTTCTTCGCGCCATAGGGGTATGCGCGCCCTTCGATTTCGCGGACTTTCTCCATTATTTGGCTGACTCCGGAAATGACGGCAATCGATCAAGATGACGCGAGTCGTGCTGGATGATCACCGTTGCATCAAGTGACTTGGCAATAGCGTCAAAGCGATCCATCGAGGCCAATGTGTCAGCTCGATCAGTGTTGAATTGCGGAACTCCGCGATTGGTCACTTGCTCCTCGAAATGGTAGAGGTCTCCGGTGAGCAAGACGTCCCCTGTTTCAGGCAATCTTACCAGAAGGCTGGTGTGACCCGGCGTATGTCCCGGCATCGCCTTCATCTGGACTAAGCCGTCTCCAAACACGTCATGATCCTGTGCAATCGCGGTTACCACAGCGGCGTCGTTGTCAAGCCATGGAGCAAAGGGGCGCGGATCAATCAGTGGATTGGGACCTTCGGCAGCTTTGACCGCTTCCCAATCCGCAGCTCCGATCAAAAGGGTCGCTTCCGGGAAATCTGCGAGCTGGCTCGTATGGTCGAAATGATAATGACTGACAGCTGCGTAATCGATCTGGGAAGGTTCCAGTCCGAGGTCACTCAACTGGTCAACAATCGAACGCTCTACCGAAGCGGTAAAGACGCCTTCGGTATAGCTCGTCCCGACCAGTTCCTTTGATAAACCGGCGTCCCACAACAGGTAAGTGTCACCGTTGCGAATGAGATAGCAGCTGACGACAAGCGTTCTTTCATCACCGTCATAGAGGTGGGCATCGGAGAAAGGCGCGACATCGCTGACTTGGAGCGTGCCGCAATCGAGCCGCCACATTTCAACGACTGCATCGTCTTCAGCGGCAATCGGCGACGAAAGAGACAGAGCAGCGAGTATCGGTAGTAATTTCTTCATGCGTCATTCTCCTCTCTGCACCGGTGTCTTCAGTCTGTTTCGGGCTTCTCGCCAGAAGGGATTGTAGGTTTCGGTTCGTCCTTCTTCTTGCGTTTGTTGGCATAAAGAAGAGCTGCGGCAATTGCGGCGGAACCGATGGCTGCTGCGCCGATGGCGGCTTTGGTTTTCTTAGTCATAGTTTCTTCTTGGGGCTGGGGCGTGAACTTAACAAGACTGGAAACGAACGCAGAGCTATGAAGCTGGCTGCGCGGAGGGCGCGGCGCTCGGCTCATCCTGTGCGACTGTTCCACATTTCATACAAAAACGAAAGAAAGCCATCTTGCGCGTATCGCAAGATTTGCATGTATCGAACAATGTCATACCGCAATGGACGCAGAAGTTCGTCTCTGTTCCTTCCATCTTTGCGATGGGGCGATCACAGCCAGGACATACATTGGATGACATTTTCTTGAATGCTTCATCGTGTGAGACGAGCTTGCGGCGCTCTTCCTCGGCCTTTTGTTCAACCTCTTGCCGCTTGGCGAGATATTGCCGCATGTTCTTGATAAGAAAATGTCCTGCCGCAAAGGTCAGGATTATACCCACCCCGTAACGGACATAACCGCCGTAGCTTGGCAGATAGGGAACAAGCTCGACGAAGAAGACGAAAACAGCTGCCAGAACAAATCCGCGCGAGATCGGCCAGTAGTCTCCCTTGCGCCGTTTCGCCACAAGCCAGGCGGCAAAGCCTAACATCGGCAGGGTAATCAAAAGGCGCAGCGCAAAGATGCGCAACTCTTGCCAAAACTGCGCTCGTTCGAACGCGGGGATGCCGGTTAGTTCGGCTTCGGAGAGTTCGTCGTAGATTGCGTTGGACTTTTGCTCGAGTTCGGTCAGCCCCGACTCAAGTTCGCTGACTGAATTGTTAATCGAGCGTTCGTTCTGTTGAAGCTGTTCGAGTTCTCTGGTTCTGCGAATGACCTCGGGGTCTTGCGTGGGATCCGTTGTAGCCGTGCGCGTCTTTATCCATGCTTCGAATGTCTGTTTGGCCGATTGGGTCTCTGATGCAGCTTGCCGCTGCTGAATCCGGATAAGATCAAGCCGGTCGTTGATCGCTGCTCGCTCTCCGTTGACGCTGGACAATTCACTGCGAAGTTGCGTGACTTCTGGCGTTTCAACGAAATCGCTGCGCTCGATGCGGGTTTCGACTTGAGGAAGATCGCCAATGACCAGGTTGCCAAAACCAACGAGGAAGGCAGCGAAAACAATGGAAATGAGCCACAATACGCCCTTGTAGAGCCTTTCCGGAACCCGAATTCCTTTCATCACATCCATCTCACTGATCCTTCCTAATGGCCAGCCCTACTGCAAGTGGAATCGCATCCCTTCAATGACGGGGCCATTCACTTAATCGAATTTTCGCACATCGGTGAGATGTCCGGCAACGGCTGCCGCAGCTGCCATTGCTGGTGAAACAAGGTGCGTGCGCGCGCCGGGACCTTGGCGGCCGACAAAGTTACGGTTGCTGGTTGAGGCACAGCGCTCACCCGGTGGAACCTTGTCAGGATTCATTCCCAGGCAGGCCGAGCAACCCGGCTCGCGCCATTCAAAGCCAGCGTCCCTGAAAATCCGATCCAATCCCTCGTCTTCGGCCATCGCTTTCACCAGACCGGACCCGGGCACGACAATGGCCCACTTGACATTGTCTGCCTTTGTGCGGCCTTCCAGTATTTTGGCGGCGGCGCGCAAGTCCTCGATCCGGCTATTCGTGCAGCTCCCAATGAAGATGTTTTCGACCGGAATATCCTCGATCCGCTGCCCCGGCGTCAGCCCCATATACTCCAGGCTCTTGGCGGCTGCTTGCTGTTTAGACGGATCGGCGAAACTGGCAGGATCGGGCACAATGCCGCCAATTGCGACGGTATCTTCCGGGCTGGTGCCCCAAGTGACGGTTGGCTCCACTTCGCTCGCGTCGATTGTGACCGACTTGTCGAATTGAGCGCCTTCATCGCTGTGCAGCGTTTTCCAATAAGAAACGGCTTCGTCCCATTCCGCCCCCTTGGGCGCCAGCGGACGCCCTTTGAGATAACGGAAAACAGTTTCATCGGGCGCGATCAGGCCCGCGCGGGCGCCCGCCTCAATGCTCATGTTGCAGACAGTGAGGCGTTCTTCGACGCTCATCTGTTCGAACACGGGACCGCGATACTCGATGACGTATCCGGTGCCACCGGCCGCACCAATTGTACCGATGATGTGCAGGATCAAGTCCTTGGCAGTTACCCCTGCACCAAGCTCTCCCTCCACCCGCACTTCCATCGATTTCGAGCGTTTAAGCTGCAGTGTCTGCGTTGCCAGCACATGCTCGACTTCGCTGGTGCCGATACCGAAAGCAAGGGCGCCGATCCCACCGTGGCTGGCAGTATGCGAATCCCCGCACACGATAGTTGTACCAGGTAGTGAAAAGCCTTGCTCCGGCCCCACCACATGCACGATGCCTTGTGCAGCCGCTGTCGCGTCGATGTAGCGGATACCGAAAGCAGGCGCATTGGCCTCCAAGGCAGCTAGCTGCTGCGCGCTCATCGGGTCTGCGATGGGGATCCTGTTGCCGTCTTTGTCCAAACGCGCGGTCGTTGGCAGATTGTGGTCCGGCACAGCCAACGTCAGGTCGGGTCGGCGCACTTTGCGTCCCTGCAGTCGCAGTGCTTCAAACGCCTGCGGGCTTGTCACTTCGTGGACCAGATGCCGATCAATGTAGATCAGCGACGTCCCGTCATCGCGTGTTTCGACGACGTGTGCGTCCCAGATCTTTTCGTAGAATGTGCGGGGTTTGCTAGCCATTGGGATGTCCTCTTATCAATGCGATTAGCGGCCTATCGGCAACACTGGCAAGCCAGATGAACTCCACGAAATGATTAGTCATGGAAAGGAAAGATTTAAGTGATTAACTGACACTCATGTCAGCAACGCCTTTTGCCTTTCCGATCAAAGTCCTTCCTGAAGATATCGATTTCATGGGGCACGTGAACAATGCGCGATACTTGAATTGGGTACAGGACGCGGTTCTGGCGCACTGGCAAAAGCTTGCCCCGGCAGAAGATGTGGCGAGCAAGGCATGGGTCGCGCTGAAGCATGAGATTACCTATCGCAAGCCTGCATTCCTTGAAGATGATGTAATTGCGCAAACCGTGCTTGAGCATTTTCAGGGCGCGCGCGCGTTCTACAAAACAGTCATCAGCCGCGGTGAAGAAGTGCTGGCTGAGGTGCAATCCAGCTGGTGCTGCATCGACGCGCAGACTTTGCGCCCGGCAAAGATTGGCGAGCATTTGCGCGAGTTCTTTTTTCCTGAGGGCTAATGCCCTATAGGGCGTCCACCGTGTCGCATCCCATGAAACTTCCTTCCCGAAATTCACAACGCCTCCTCGGTCTTGTGCTGGCGGCGTTGATCGCAGGGTCGTGGCTGGGCATTCATTTCTACGCGATGTTCGTTTTTGAGCTGAGCTGGCAAGCTTGGCCGCAGGTCCTGCTGATGGCTACGCTGCAATGCTGGCTCTCAGTGGGTGTCTTCATCGTATGCCATGACGCGATGCATGGTTCCCTCGCGCCCGGCTGGCAAAGAGTTAATTCCGCACTCGGTGCAATCCTGTTGTTCCTCTATGCAGGCTTTGCGTGGAGAAAGATACGCGACGCGCATTTCGCGCATCACAAGCATACCGGGAAAGATGGGGATCCTGATTTCGACACAGCTAATCCGACGCACTTCTGGGCATGGTACTGGACCTTCTTCAAGCGGTATTTCGGCTGGCAGTCCTTACTTTACGTCCACATGGTAGTGGGCATTTATCTTTTCGTTTTTGGCATCCCGTTCATGCAGATATTCCTGCTTTATGGAGCGCCTGCTTTGCTGTCATCTCTGCAGCTGTTTTACTTTGGCACCTATCGTCCGCATCGTCATTTGGGTGAGTCGTTCGCTGACGGGCACAATGCGCGCTCTGACAATTTCAGCACGCTGGCAAGCCTCGCCAGCTGTTTCCATTTCGGCTATCATCTAGAACATCACCGCCGTCCTGATGTGCCCTGGTGGGCATTGCCTGGCGCGCGGCGTGCAGGAGTAGCCGCATGAGCTGGTGGGAAATCATCGCAATCGTTTTGGCCGCGCTGCTCGGCATGGAATTCTTTGCCTGGTATGCCCACAAATACATCATGCACGGCTGGGGCTGGGAGTGGCATCGTGACCATCATGAGCCGCATGACAATACCCTGGAAAAGAATGACCTGTTCGCTGTCGTCTTCGGCACGATCAATGCCGCGATGTATATTTACGGTGCGCTCTATTCGGATGCGCTATGGTGGTTTGCGCTGGGAATCACGCTTTATGGCGTGATCTACACACTGGTTCACGACGGGCTCGTGCATCAACGTTATTTCCGCTGGGTGCCTAAGAAAGGCTATGCCAAACGGCTTGTGCAGGCACACAAACTACACCACGCCACAATCGGCAAGGAAGGTGGGGTCAGCTTCGGCTTTGTTTTCGCGCGTGATCCGGTGAAGCTCAAGGCTGAGCTGAAAGAACAGCGCAAGGCGGGCATTGCGAAGGTGCGTGAAGCAGATTTGAGTTAAGTCTAGCCAAGCTTTTTCCGGTAGTGTTCGAATAAGGTGTCCGTGCCGAATTCGGGTGTCGCCGCTTCGTCATACCGTCCGGTTTTCTCGTCCCAAACCAGCATGCTCTCCGTCGCGTAATAACGACCGATCTTGGCATATTCAGCCTTTGCGGCCGCGCGCTTTGATGCGAGGCCCGCAAGGCTGAGCGCACCGATGATTACATTCATCAGCGCAATGGGCACGCGGCGATAGCGCGGTTCTTGTCCCGTCAACCGGAACAAGTCCTCACCCTGCTGCAGAGGCGTGATCGCAGGGCCCGGCCCACCGACAGGCAGGATGCGGTTGCGGCGCTCCGGGTCATTGATACAGCCCACGACAAAGCGGGCCAGATCGCGATCACTGATCGGCTTGCAACGCGTTAGCTCGCCATTGCCGAACAGCAGATAGGGATTGCCTGATCTCACGCGTGCGATCTGACCAGACAGCGATTTGAAGAAAGCCGTGGGGCGTACAATGGAGTACGTGAGACCGCTTTCGATCAGCTCCTTCTCGAACGCGAGCTTGGCGTGTTGAAATGCCAGTTTGGGCTTTTGCACACAGATTGCAGACAACAGTATGAAATGTTTTACGCCGCTTGTTTGTGCAGCCTTCAGTATGTCGCTGTTTGCTTGGTAGTCCACCCTCCAGGCGTCTTCTGGCGTACCGGTGCGCGATGCCATGCAGGAGATCGCGACATCGAATTCCTCGCGCTCAAATACATCCGCAAGGGCGTCAGGCTTGACGCTGTATTCAGCGAGATCCTCCGGCATTTTGCTGGAGCTTCGCAGGACACAAACAAAGTCGAGGCCGCCCAGTCGCAGCTCTTTTCCTACAGCTCTCCCTATCGTGCCGCTGGCACCGAACAGAACAACGCGTTTACTCATTGCGAGTCCAGATCCACGTGCCGCCGATTGCCAGTATGGCAAGCGACAAGAAGACCCAAGGGGTGCCCAATGTGAGCCAGGTGAAGCCCACTCCCACGCTCAATGCTCCCACAGCCATAATCTTGGCGCGACGGTTGATCGCGCGTCGTTCTCGCCAATCACGGACCTGCGGGCCCCAATGTGGATGATCCAGTATCTTTTGCTCCCAGGCGGGATTGCTGCGGGCAAAGCAGAACACCGCGATCAGCAAGAAAGGTACTGTAGGCATGATTGGCAAGAATGCGCCAATCGCAGCGAGGCCGGTCGCGATTATCCCTCCCGCAGCATAAAGCGGGCGCATGTCAGATCGCCCGATCAGGCATTGGCGAGCCGTGCGGCGTGCTCGCGCACCAATGCGATCATGTTTGGCACACCTTGTGTACGATTGGAGGACAGCTGGTTCTTGAGGTCAAACGGCACGAGTGCTGCGGCAATATCCAATTGCGCTACTTCGCTGGCCGGCTTGTCTTGGACTGCAGAAATGACCAGAGCCACGATCCCCTTGGTGATCGCCGCATTGCTGTCTGCCATGAAGTGTAGTTTACCTTCGCGGTCGGTGGGATAGACCCATACGCTGGCGGAACAACCGCGCACCAAGGTCGCATCGGTTTTAAGCGCGTCAGGCATCGGTTCCAGCTCGCGGCCCAGCTCGATCAGAAGGCGGTAACGTTCGTCGCCTTCAAGGAATTCATATTCTTCGTAGATATCGTCAAGCGGTCTCATAGATTGCGCACTTAAGCGCTTTGGCTCACAAATCCACCCCGCTTGCGATGGCTTCCAGCTTCTTGATGCGCTCCTTCAGGTCGGCAATCTCAATCCGGGCCGCACTATTGCCTACGCCGCCTTCAATCTCGCCAGAAGAACTTTCGAGCTCGCGCTGTTTAAGCGCCAACCAGCTGTGCCATGCCTTTAGCAGGGCAAATGCAACTATACACAGGCCCACTAGCGATGCCGCAGCGATGATCATAGTTGGTTCAAACATTTCCCTCATGTCCTCCGTGAACCTGCGGCCTTAGCCGTCCTGTTTATTCGGCTTGCCGCGCAAGCTTTCAATCTCGTCCGCGATGGCGCGCGCTTCGCGGCCATCGACTGTAATCCGTTCGAGCACCTTCACACGCTCGCGGAGCTCTTGCAGCTCCCTCTGCGCCTCTTCGTCGCGAGTAGCGTTGCCATTGGTTGACTGATCTTCAACTCGCCTATGATTTCGCGAGCGCAAAACGCTTGCAATTGAGCCAATGAGAACAATCAGCACAATGGCAGTCCAGAAACTCATCGTGCCGCCTCCTGCTGGTTGGCTCGCGCAGTGGCTAGGTCGTCGATCTCCTGCAAGTCTCGCAGCTGCTCAATTTGAAGCGCGAGATCCTGCTTGCCGTCAGTTGCTATACGTTCAAGCACGCGGACACGCTCCTCAAGCTTGCGGTATTCTGCTTGGTCACTGCTTGTCTTGCCGGCTTTCGCTTCTTCAGCGCGAGCTAGCAATTCCAACTTGCGCTCTTCATGTTCGATAGCTCGGCGATGCGAACGAGCAGCGAAGGGGAACACGATCATGCAAACTATCAGTACGAAGCCAAATATGGTGATCAGGTCCCAATCCATCAGTTTACGTCCTTTTCGGTCGTTTCTTGACGCAGGCGGTCAATCTCATGGGTCAACTGATATCCACTGTCGGTCACAATACGCTCGACGTTGGCAAGCCGGTCTTTCATTGAACCGAGCTCTGCGCGCAGTTGCGCATTTTCCTGGCTTAGCAATTTCACCCGTTCGACAGCCTCGCCATCGTTCTTCGGGTAGATCGCTTTGCCCCAGCTGTTTTCCAGCGGATAGCCCATCTTCATTCGCATCCAGCTGTTCACTATCCAGCCGCCTGTTATGATTGCGACGCCAACGATGATAGCTGTCTCGGTTAATGGAAACATTATGTGCGCTCCTTGCTTGCCATGTCGATAGGTACACCTCTGTCGGGGTGTTCTACTGCGCGCGTGTCGCGAAGCGCTTCTATTTGCGTGGCTACATCATATCCCTTGTCAGTGACGATGCGCTCGAGCACCTGAACGCGATCTTCGAGGCGCTGAACCTGGCTCGCATACTGCGCCGCTTTTTCTGCAGTATGCTCAGCAGTCGCACTGATCTCCATTTCAGCGATCTTCTGTTTGTGCTTGGACCAGATTGCGACCATCGGGATGGTACATCCGAAAATGATCGCAATTATCGGAATTAGTTCACCGGGCAAATTTCCCTCCCCTGTCTGGCGTGCTCGTCCTTAGCGCAGGCGCTCGATCTCTGCGGTCAGCCGCGGATTGCTGCTCACGTAGTGATGCTCAACGGCTGCCAACCGGCGATCGACGTCGCGGAAGCGCGCACGGATTTCGCGGGCGGTACGCTTCGGGCTTTGGCGAACGCGCTGCCAATACTGCTGCTCTTCCTTGTCGACATAGAGATGCGGCGGCTTCTTGCTGAGCAAGAGACCCGCGACGAAATAAGCCGGTAGCAAGATTGGCGCGACAGTGAACAGCAGGATCAAGAAACCCAGACGAACCCACAGCGCGTTGACACCAGTGTAGTCAGCGATCCCAGCGCAAACACCCATCAATTTGGCATTGTGCTTATCGCGGTAAAGCGTGGTGCGGGGGCTATTCACTGTGCGGTTCCTTTCTTGTCGGCAATCAGGCGGTCGAGCTCGCGCAACTGCTGATTATCCTGTTCCAGATCGGCCTGGATGCGCTTGGGCTGGAATTCAGGGTTGTCGCTGGCAACTAGGCGCTCGACCGTATCCATTCGGTCATCCAGCCGCTTTGCCAGCTGATAGAGTTCATCCAGCAGAACTTCATCATCGGTTGTGATGGTCGCGGCAGTCTTCCATTTGGTAATGTAATGGAGGACCAACCACGGCAGGCCAATAAAAAGTAACGGTATAACTACAAATTCCGGATCCACGACTTAGTCCCCTTTCTTGTCGGCGCCATCTTTGCCCAGCGCTTTCTTCATCTGCTCAAGTTCATCGTCGATTGCATCAGCGCCTTCGAGTGCGGCGATTTCGTCTGACAGGCTCGGCCCGCCGGTCTGATCGGCAATGCTCAATGCTTCCGCGCGGCCTTCGGCGTAATCAACGCGGCGTTCCAGTTGGTCGAAGCGTGACAGCGCTTCGTCCGTACGCTCAGTGCTCATCAGCGTGCGGAGCTTGACGCGGTTCTCGGCACTTTCGAGGCGTGCTGCGATCGCGGTCTGGCGGCTACGTGCCTCACGCAGGCGATGCTGCAGTTTCTGGATGTCTTCCTCGTAGGCACGAAGCGCATCGTCCAGTACGCCTATCTCCTGCTTGAGCTGGTCGGCCATGTCAGAGGCCTTTTTCTTCTCGACCAGAGCTGCACGAGCAAGATCTTCGCGATCCTTGCTCAGCGCCAACTGTGCTTTCTCGCCCCAGTCAGCCTGCAGCCGGTCGAGCTTCACGACGTGGCGGTGCATTTCCTTTTGGTCCGCGATGGTACGCGCCGCGCTGGCGCGTACTTCCACCAGGGTTTCTTCCATCTCGAGGATGATCATGCGGATCATCTTGGCCGGATCATCGGCCTTATCGAGCATGTCATTGAAGTTGGCGGCGATGATGTCGCGGGTCCGACTGAAAATCCCCATAAAGGCTACTCCGTTGAAAAAATTCTCTTCTTCATTCGAACGCCCATTTGATTGAGTGGGAGTCGGGCTCTGGCGCAGGCGTTCGATTTCTGCATCGAGCCGCGAGCGCTTCTTGGGGCGCTCGGGGGAAAGGGGTTGGACCGGAGGCGTGGCGCGCGGACTGGAGTGCGCGCCTTCGGACTTGCTCGCGGGGGGGACTGAGCTCTCCGGTCCAAAGGGGTTATTTTTGTCAGGCTTGGTCATGCCATCTCGACCAGCACACCGCTCGCCATCGGTGTGGCGGCAACGGCGGGCGCGATCTGCATCTGCGTGCTAAGCGCGACGAACAAAGCCATCGCAGCGACGCTGGCAACTGAAGCCTTGCCAAGCTTGCTCTGGATGAATTCGCGATTGAACATTTTTCTAAACTCCCTTGCGGTATGCTTAGGAATCTGCAAGTGGTGTGCCAAACTTAAAAAATGCTTCTAAAACAATGGTATGGAATTTTCGGCCAAGAGACCGATTGGTTTCTCTTGCCAACAGTTGGTGTTTTTTCCTACAGGTTGGGTAATGGAGCGTGAGAATCAATTTATTGGCCAGTCCGGGGCCTTTCTGGACGCCGTTGAGCGAGCTTCTAGAGCCGCGCCCATGGATCGTCCTGTCCTCGTCATTGGCGAGCGCGGAACTGGCAAGGAATTAATCGCCGAGCGCCTTCACCGCCTATCTCCGCGTTGGGGAGAGCCGCTGGTGACTATGAATTGTGCGGCCCTGCCTGAAACGCTGATCGAAGCCGAATTGTTTGGCCACGAAGCTGGAGCATTTACCGGTGCTACCAAAGCGCGCACAGGAAGGTTTGAAGAAGCCGACAAAGGCACGCTATTTCTCGACGAACTGGGCACTCTATCGATGGGTGCACAAGAACGGCTGCTGCGCGCAGTTGAGTATGGCGAAGTCACCCGCATCGGTTCTTCGCGTCCGATCCGCGTTGATGTACGAATTGTCGCAGCGACCAACGATGATCTGCCTGCGCTTGCCGAGCAAGGCGAGTTTCGCGCTGACTTGCTCGATCGCTTGAGCTTTGAAGTTATCACCTTACCGCCGCTGCGGGTTCGCGACGGTGACGTGGATGTCTTGGCAGATTACTTTGGAAGACGGATGGCCGCTGAACTGCATTGGGAAGGCTGGCCTGGATTTGCTGATCACGTGCGGCGCCAGCTTGATGAATATGCATGGCCGGGCAATGTCCGCGAGCTGCGCAATGTGGTTGAGCGCGCGGTTTACCGTTGGGACAATTGGGACGAGCCGATCGCGCATGTCCAGTTCGATCCGTTCGACAGCCCATGGAAGCCCTTTACCCCTGCGCATCGCAAGCCAGCCGCGCACACAACAAAGGCGGAACCAAAACCTACGGGCACAGAAACTGCGCACAAAGCAGCTTTGGCCACCGAGCTTGAGAATGTGGATGATCTGCGCGCTGCGGTGGATGCGCATGAGCGCTCAATCGTAGAGCATGCTCTGGGTAAACATCGCTGGAACCAGCGCCAGACGGCCAAGGCGCTGGGCCTGACTTATGATCAGCTGCGCCACTGCATCAAGAAACATGATCTGATGCAGGAAAAAGAGGCAGATGGTTAAATCCAATTAGCATTGCCTGATAAGCACAGCGGTTAGGCTGTCATTACCCCTTTGCGCGCCAAGACTTTCCCGGCGCGGGTTTGGCGTATTCCAGCAAGGGGCAAACGGATTATGAAATTGGGCAAAAAACTGGCAGCAGCATCAGTGGGGCTGAGCATTTCGGCGGTTCTGGCGGCACCGGTGCTCGCGAACCATTCCTGGAGCACATATCACTGGGTGCGGACCAGCAACGAGATCACCGTTCCCGTAATTGACAACACCACCGGCATTTGGGCCCTGCGCAATCACACCGGGATTGCGGTGGCTGATTGGAACGTCTCACCATATATTGAAGCGCCGCTGGTTCGCGGCAATGCGGATCCTGCTTGTGCTATCGTTCGCGATGAGATCAATGTCTGCAATGATGACTACGGTTCTGTTGGGTGGCTTGGTCTTGCCCGCATAACTATCTCCAGCGGGCATATCACCGGCGGGGCAACGCTGCTGAATGATTATTATTTCAATCAGGATCGGTACAATAACGATACTTGGCGCCAGCTGGTCACCTGTCAGGAGATCGGCCACGACTATGGGCTGGGTCACCAGAACGAGAATTTCAGCACGGATGTGACGACGTCCTGCATGGAGTATACCAGCCAGCCGGCGGGCAATGAAGGCCCAGATGCGCATGACTATGAACAGTTGGCACTGATCTATGCGCATAGTGAAGGCGGAGACACCGGTGATGGTGGCGGTGGTGGAAAGCCTGGAAAGGGCGGAGGCAATGGCGGCGGCAAAGGCGGCGGCAAGGGAAAGAAGTTTGGTCTGGGAAATACCCCGAAGGACTGGGGGCGCCCGACCGACTACGATGGCGATGGTCGTCCCAACGTTTTCGTTCGCGAGATGGATGGCGCACTGGTAGTCACGCATGTCACCTGGGCCATTGGTGAAGGTCCGGAGGGCGGCAATCACCATCACGATGGTGAACACCACTAATATTCATTTCAAGGTTCGGTACCTGAGGGGCTGGCCGTATGGCTGGCCCCTTTCTTGTACAGCGTCTCGGGTTTGGTTGCCAATATTTGCACGCCAAGGGCGCCGGGTGTACAGAGAGCATTAATGGGATTGGCGCGGGGATTGATGGCAAGGCCATCGTGGGGTTGAATTCGCGCCCTTTACTGGGAGGCGATCAACATGGTCAGCAAGAAAATTCTCACTATCGGTGCAGTTTCGGTCGCAGCATTGGCTGCGCCGGTTTTTGCGAGTCACTCTTGGAGCACATATCACTGGGAACGCACTACGCCCGAGATTGCCGTTCCGGTGGTCGACTTTACAACCGGGGAATGGGCAGCATCCGATCGTACGTTTATTGCGGTCCAAGACTGGAATGTCTCAGACTTCATCCAATCGCCGTACTCTCGCGGCGATGGCACGAACACAAGTTGCCCTCTCATTTCGGGCCAGATCCATGTTTGTAATGATGACTATGGTCCGAATGGTTGGCTGGGCATTGCCGGCATAGCTACAACCCGCGGCAAGACTAAACATATTATTGCCGGCTATACAAAGGTGAATGATACCTATTTCGACGGAGATCCGCCCGGTCAGGGTTATAACACGGATGTTTGGCGTCAACTGGTGATGTGCCAAGAAATCGGCCACGATTTCGGCCTCGGCCACCAAAATGAAGATTTCAACACAAGTATAACCGATTCCTGCATGGAATATCAGGGCAATCCAGATTCTAAAGATAAAACCCCAGATCCACACGACTTTGCTCAACTAGCCGACATTTATGCGCATAGTCATGGCACTGACGGCGGCGGCGGCGGCGGCGGCGGCGGAAATGGCAACGGGAGAGGCAAGAAGCTTAGTTTGAGCGGCACTGGTCCGGCAGATTGGGGTACACCAATTGGACGCGATGCCCAGGGACGTCCGAACATCTATAGACGATCAGAAGCTAGTTTTGATGTAATCACTCACGTCACTTGGGCTATTGGCGAAGGCCCTGATCATCATGACGATCATACAGAAGGTCACAATGGCCCCCGCCAGCATAGCGGTGACCTTCACTTCTAGGACTTAGCCACTTTGCAAGATTAAGGGGCCGGCGTTGCGGCCCCCTTTTCTTTACTGCTTGCCATTCGTGCGACTCGCGCCTATCTGCCCCTCATCCCGACATTGTCGACACAAAGTTGAGATGCTGGCGCCGCAAGGGGCCGGCCCAAACGGCTTTTGTCAGCAATGACGCGAGGACTACGGAGACCGAATGGCAAACATTGCGCGACTGACTGAGATTATCGAGCCCGAAGCGAAAGCTCTCGGCTTTGATCTCGTGCGCGTGAAGATGATGCCTTCGGAAGCCGGTGACGGCGGTATGGCGTTGCAGATCATGGCGGAAGACCCAGCGACGGGCCAGCTGATCATCGATCAATGCGCTGCGCTTTCTCGTGCGGTGTCTGACGCGATGGATGCCGCTGAAGAAGCGGGCGAAACTCTGATTGAAGGTGCCTATCACCTTGAAGTGAGTTCGCCCGGCATCGACCGCCCGCTGACACGCGCCAAAGACTACGCGAATTGGCTGGGCCACGAAGCGAAAGTCTCCATGGCCAAGGATTGGGACGGTCAGCGTAACCTTCGCGGTATCTTGAAGGGTATCGAAGGTGGTATAGTTACCATCGAAGACAACAAGGCGGGGGAGGTTTCCTACCCGCTTGAAATGGTTCATTCGGCGAAGCTTGTCTTGACCGACGCGCTGATCGCCGCCACTCAGCCGCTCGATACGAGCGGCGCTGAAGACATACTTGAAGAAGAAGAGGCTCAAGACTGATGGCCACGGCAATTTCTGCGAACAAGGCTGAACTGCTTGCGATTGCAAATGCAGTCGCTTCGGAAAAGATGATCGACAAGGCGATCGTCATTGAAGCGATGGAAGAAGCGATCCAGAAAAGCGCGCGCAACCGCTATGGCGCGGAGAACGACATTCGCGCCAAGCTGGACCCGCAAACTGGCGATCTGCGCCTTTGGCGTGTGGTTGAAGTGGTCGAGGAAGTCGAAGACTACTTCAAGCAGGTTGATCTGAAGGCGGCGCAAAAACTGCAGGAAGATGCCAAGATCGGCGATTTCATCGTTGATCCCCTGCCACCGGTTGATTTGGGTCGCATCGACGCGCAGAGCGCCAAGCAGGTGATCTTCCAGAAAGTTCGCGATGCAGAACGCGAGCGTCAGTATGAAGAATTCAAGGATCGCGCAGGCGAAGTCATTACCGGTGTGATCAAGTCAGTTGAATTCGGTCACGTGATCGTCAACCTTGGTCGAGCCGAAGGCGTTATCCGCCGTGACCAGCAAATCCCGCGTGAAGCGGCGCGTGTTGGCGAACGGATCCGTGCGATCATTACAAAGGTTGAGCGCAACAATCGCGGTCAGCAGATCTTCCTTAGCCGCGCGCACCCTGATTTCATGCGCAAGCTGTTCGCGCAGGAAGTGCCCGAGATCTACGACGGCATCATCGAGATCAAGGCCGCTGCCCGAGATCCGGGCAGCCGTGCGAAGATCGGCGTGATCAGCCATGACAGCTCGATTGATCCGGTCGGTGCCTGTGTCGGTATGAAGGGTTCTCGCGTTCAGGCCGTTGTGCAGGAACTGCAGGGCGAGAAGATCGACATTATTCCATGGTCCGAGGACACCGCAACTTTCGTCGTGAATGCGCTGCAACCGGCAACGGTGGCTCGCGTGGTTCTGGACGAGGAAGAAGGCCGAATCGAAGTGGTTGTACCCGATGACCAGCTATCGCTGGCAATCGGTCGCCGCGGTCAGAACGTGCGCCTGGCTAGCCAACTCACCGGTCACCAGATCGATATCATGACTGAAGAGGAAGCGAGCGAAAAGCGTTCGAAGGAATTCGCCGAGCGCTCGAAGATGTTCGAAGAAGAGCTCGACGTTGATGAAACGCTGTCTCAGCTGCTTGTTGCAGAAGGGTTCGCCGAGCTTGACGAAGTTGCCTACGTCGAACTGGAAGAGCTGGCATCGATCGAGGGTTTTGACGAAGAGCTCGCTGAAGAACTTCAAAGCCGTGCCAAGGAAGCGCTTGATCGCCACGAAGAAGCTGCACGCACTGAGCGTCGTGAGCTGGGCGTCGAAGACGATCTGGCCGACATGCCGCATCTGACAGAAGTCATGTTGGTGACCCTGGGCAAAGCGGGCATCAAGACGCTTGACGATTTGGCCGACCTCGCGACGGATGAACTTATTGCCAAGAAGCGCGAAGCTCCGCGTCGCCGTAACTCGGACGGACCGCCGATGCGTCGTCCGTCGATCCGCGAGCAAGACAAGGGCGGAGTGCTGGGTGAATATGGCCTGACTGAAGAGCAGGGCAACGAGATCATCATGGCCGCTCGCGCGCATTGGTTTGAAGATGAGGAAGAGGTGGCTCCGGCCGCCGAAGATGCCGCAACTCAGGAGGCCGCCGATGCGGACTCCACCCAATGAGCGCGTAAGCTCCGACATCGTTGACAAGCCGAGACACCGTAAAACGGCGTCCGGCGAAGCCTGCGCCAGCAAGAGTGCGCCAGAACGCAAGTGCATCCTGACTGGCAAGCATGCCTCGCGCGACAGTCTGCTGCGCCTCGCTATTTCGCCGGACGGATTGGTGTTGCCCGATCCTCATGCGAAAGCTCCTGGGCGTGGCGCATGGATCGGTGTTACGCGAGCTGAGCTTGAATCCGCGCTTGCTAAGGGCCAGTTAAAGGGTGCTTTGGGGCGCGCATTCAAAGGTGCAAAGCTCGAGATTCCAGCTGATTTGCCAGCAATGGCTGAACAAGCTTTGACCAAACTGCTTCTTGACCGGCTGGGTTTGGAATTGCGTGCGGGGCACCTTGTGTTGGGTACGTCGCGGATTGAAGAACAAGCCCGCACCAGACGTACAGAGCTGCTTCTGCATGCTTCTGATGCGAGTGAAGACGGGCGTAAGAAATTGGATCAGGCATGGCGTGTGGGACGCGATGCAGAAGGCAGCGGCGAGCGAGGAATTGTCTTGCCACTGGACCGGGCGGCTTTGTCTGTGGCATTGGGCCGCGACAATGTTGTCCACCTGGCGCTGAATAATGGTGCTGCGGCGCGCCGGATCGAGGGTGCTTTGGTACGGCTGCTGCAATATCTCGGAGGCCAATCGCCTTCTGAAACTGATGGTGATCAGACCTCTTCCGGTCACCTGGACGAAGAATTGAATGTGTGAAGGACGCAATTGCTAGATGAGCGACGAAGAAAAAAAACCGGCCCGTAAACCGCTGACACTGAAAGGTGCGCAACCTGGCGAGGTCAAGCAGACCTTTAGCCATGGCCGCACCAACAAGGTTGCGGTCGAGGTTAAGCGCCGCCGCAAGCTGTTGAAACCGGGTGAAACACCTGCGCCTACGCCAGCACCTGCGCCCGAACCAGAGCCAGCGCCTGCGCCAGCGGCCAAGAAGGCCGCGCCAAAGAAGCCGGCTGCTCCTAAAGAAACACCTCAGGAACTCGCTGCCCGTCTGGCACGCGAAGCTGAGGAGGCGCGCCTGAAAGCCCTCGAAGAGGCGCGCAAGCGTGATGACAAGAAGGCCAAGGAGGCCAAGGCTGACGAGAAGAAGCGCGCGGAGGAAAATCGCAAGGCAGAAGAAGAGGCTGAGAAGCGTGCTGCGGAGGAAGCCAAGGCGGCTGCTGAGGCTGAGGCGCAAGTTGCTGAAGATGCCGCAGATGCCTCTGCTGCGGCGGCAGGCGATACGCCCACGCCATCTGCGCGCAAGTTTACGCCGGTTGCCCGGCCTGAACCCAAGCGACCCGAGAAGAAGAAGGAAGAGAAGCCGAAGCGTGGTGGGGGCAAGGACAAGCGCCGTTCGGGCAAGCTGACAGTAACAAAAGCGCTGAATGAAGACGAAGGACGCCGGGCGCGTTCGCTCGCGGCGCTGAAACGTGCGCGTGAGAAAGAACGCAGGTTACAAGGCGGGGGCGATAATCGCCCCCGTGAGAAGCAGATCCGCGACGTTGTCGTGCCGGAAGCCATTACGGTTGGTGAACTTGCCAAGCGGATGGGTGAAAAAGGCGCTGATCTGGTCAAGGAACTGTTCAATCTGGACATGATGGTCACAGTCAATCAGACCATCGATCAGGATACGGCTGAGCTTTTGGTCGAGCAGTTTGGCCATAACATCCAGAAGGTCTCAGAAGCCGACGTCGATATTCAAACCGAAGAGGATGTCGATCCGGAAGAAACGCTGAAGCCGCGTCCACCGGTTGTGACCATCATGGGGCACGTTGACCACGGCAAGACCAGCCTGCTCGATGCGCTGCGCGGAACCAACGTGACCAAAGGGGAAGCTGGTGGCATTACGCAGCATATCGGCAGCTATCAGATTGATACCAAGTCTGGTGGGAAGATCACTTTCCTTGACACTCCGGGCCACGCTGCGTTCTCTGAAATGCGTGCCCGCGGTGCGAATGTAACCGACATTGTCGTACTGGTTGTCGCAGCAGACGACGGCGTGATGCCGCAGACGATTGAAGCGATCAATCACACGAAGGCCGCTGGCGTTCCGATGATTGTCGCGATCAACAAATGCGACAAGCCTGAAGCCGACCCGAACAATATCCGTTCGCGTTTGCTTGAGCATGAAGTGATCGTCGAGGCGATGTCGGGTGATGTGCAAGATGTTGAAATTTCAGCACTTAAAGGCACCGGCTTGGACGAATTGATTGAGAAGATCGAACTTCAGGCAGAGCTCCTCGAGCTGAAAGCACGCCCAGATCGCGATGCCGAAGCGACCGTGATCGAAGCTCAGTTAGATAAGGGCCGCGGCCCCGTTGCAACGGTTATCATCACACGCGGTACGCTGAAGCGTGGCGACACCTTCGTTGTGGGGACCGAGAGCGGCAAAGTTCGCGCCATTGTCAATGATCAGGGTAAGCAGATCAAGGAAGCTGGCCCATCGATGCCAGTCGAGGTTCTGGGGCTTGGCGGAGTGCCGGGTGCTGGTGATCTTCTGACAGTGGTCGAGAACGATCAGCGCGCGCGTGAAGTTGCTCAGTACCGTCAGGAAAAGGCGACCGAAAAGCGTACTGCGCTTGCTCCGACCAGCTTTGATACGATGTTCAACAATTTGGCATCGAATGTCATTGAATGGCCGGTGCTGGTAAAGGCGGACGTGCAAGGTTCGGTCGAAGCAATCGTCACCGCGCTGCACAACATCTCGAATGACGAGATCAAGGTACGCGTGTTGCATGCAGGCGTTGGCGCGATCACCGAAAGCGACGTGACACTGGCTGCGGCTTCCAACGCGCCGATCATCGGCTTCAACGTTCGTCCGAATGCCAAGGCACGCGACATGGTAAAGCGCGATAACGTGCGGATGATGTATTACGATGTCATCTATCACCTGACCGAAGAAGTCGCGAAGGAAATGGCCGGCGAGCTTGGTCCGGAGCGGATCGAGACAGTGGTTGGCCGCGCTGAGGTCAAGCAGGTCTTCAAGTCGGGCAAGCGCGACAAGGCAGCTGGTCTGCTGGTCGAAGAAGGCGTTATCCGCAAAGGCCTGTTCGCGCGTCTCACCCGCGAAGATGTTATCGTCTCAGCGACGACAATCGCATCGCTGCGCCGCTTCAAGGACGATGTCGACGAAGTGCGTGCGGGCCTTGAGTGCGGTGTCGTGCTCGAAGACACGAACGACATTCAGCCGGGCGACCAGCTGGAAGTCTTCGAAGTAGAGGAGCGTGAGCGGACGCTCGAGGTCGGCTAAGGGGGCTAGAGGGTGACGAAGATCTACGAAGGTCACCGCTTGCCCTCGGCTGTCCTGCTGGGCATATCCAGATGAGCGAATATCAATATCACCCATCTGATGGCGCAGACTCGCCGCATAGCGCGCTGCTAGGTAGCGAGTTTGTCGGATTCGATGAAGAAACCGCGACGGCCACCATGCGGTTCACTGTCCAGAAGCAGATGACCACTTGGCGAGGAGGCGTGCAGGGCGGGCTTGTCGCGGGTTATCTCGATGATGTGATGGGCTATGCCTACGTCGCGATGACGGGCGGAGAGCAGGCCCCGCTCAACCTAGAGATTTCGATGCAGTTGCTGGGGTTGTTGCCTGAAGGCGCAACGATCATCGGCAAGGGCCGTGTTGTGCGCGGCGGGCGACGCGTGATCTTCCTGGAGGGAGAACTGCTGACCGAAGAGGGGCAGATGCTGGCACGCGCGACCTCAACAGCAATCCCGACCATGCGCCCGACGCCCACTGAAACAGGAATGGGATAATGGCGCGGCAGCAATTTACACCAGAACAGCACTCGGTTCGCGTCCTCAAAGTGGCAGAGCGTGTGCGGCATATCCTGAGCGAACTTCTCGCCCGGCAAGAAGTGCATGACGATATCGTCAGCGCAGCAAATATTGCGGTGACTGAAGTGCGCATGACCCCCGATCTGCGCAATGCAACCGCTTATGTGAAGCCGTTGTTGGGTGCGGATGAGGATGCAGTCGTAAAGGCGCTAAGGCAGAATACAGCGTTCCTGCAGCGAGAAGTTGCCAAGCGGTTGGGCCTGAAGTTCGCGCCCAAGCTCAAATTCCGTTCTGACGAGAGCTTTGACGAAGCCGACCGTATCGAAAGACTGCTGCGCGATCCCAAGGTGGCGCGTGATCTGGATGAGGGCGAATAGTCCCGGCTGAATTATAGTTGACTTTGGCAACTAATATCGCGATGCCGTCTGAATGACTGTCGCGATCCAGCAAGCCGTGCCCGCCATTCGTGCGTTCAACCGACAATTCTCTCAGCTGATGGGGCTGTTGGAGCCGCGCTATATGGGCGGCGAATTGTCGCTGGTTGAAGCGCGCGTGACTTATGAAATTCGGGAGCGACAGCCTGTGCTCGCCCGCGATGTCGCGCAGGTAATGGGCCTCGATCCCGGCTATCTCAGCCGAACGGTTGCCAAGCTGGAGAAGCAAGGATGGATTGAGCGCGGCAGAGGCGAGGATGCGCGTGAACGCCCGCTTTCGCTGACCTCGGATGGCGAGGATAGATATCAGGCGCTTGATGCTGTGACTTTGGCTGAGACGGAGAAGCTGCTGGCGCAGCTCGATGAAGACGGCGCGGTTCGCCTTGTGAATGCGCTGGGTGAGGCAGGTGACTTGCTGTTCCGCGACACTCAGTCCCAATGGTCTTTAAGAGAGTTACAGCCAGGCGATCTTGGACATATCTGCGCGCGTCAGGCGATCATCTATCGCGAACATTGGGGGTGGGGCGACAAACTGGAAGCGCTGATGATGGAGATCTGCGCCGCCTATTTGCGTGATCTCAAGCCGGGTAAGGATCAGGGTTGGATTGCAGAGCGAAATGGCCGAATGCTGGGCTCTGTTTTTGTCGCAAATGAGGATAATGAGACCGCTCGCCTACGGATGCTTTATGTAGAGCCTGAGGCGCGCGGGCTGGGCGTCGGTTCCGCACTAGTCCGTAAATGCACGCAGTTCGCCAGAGAGGCGGGGTACAAGCAAATGGTGTTGTGGACCCATGCAGTGTTGGAGAGTGCGCGCAGGATTTATGCGGCCGAAGGTTACAGGATTACCTCGACAGAGGTGCAGACTGAATTTGGAAGGGAAGAAGTCAGCGAGCATTGGTTGCTCGAGCTTTAAGAGCTAGGGCTTAGGCACCATGCGAGCGCGCAGCTCAATATTGACATATTTCCCCACGATCAGCCGATAGGATTTCATCCCGAAGTCGTAGCGGTTGATGCGTGTAGTACCGGTCAACGCAATGATGTCGTCCGGTGCCGCTTCGGCAGGCGGTCTGTCAAAAGTTACGTCAAGAGTGACCGGCTTTGTCACACCGCGCGCTGTCAGGTCACCGTCCACGCTGCCTCGTGTTGGACTGGTCATTTTCATCTCGCGCCCGACGAAACGAACGGTGGGATGTCTTTCTACCCAAAAAAAGCGTTCGCCCTTCAATCTGTTAAGCGTCAGATCGTCACCTGCGGTGAGTTTGGTCGCATCAATTGTCACATCCAACGCAATGTTCTGCGGACGCGCCCGATCCAACTTTATCGTGCCCGCAACCTCGGGAAAGCCCGCAGATTTGCGCCCTAGTCCAAAGAACGGGACCTTGGCCGACAAACTGCTTGCTGCGCTATCGACAAAGTATGTTTGCCCAGCCGGCTGGGCTGCAACCAGAAATGCTGCGGCTGCCAAAGCCATCAGTGAGCGAAGCAAGGCCATGCTATTAATATACCTTGCCGGCCAGTCTGTTCCCTTAATCGATTAAAGTCCGGCTATTCGTTACTGCCCGGCAGAGTGTATCCAACCGGCGCATCAGGTCCCAGTGGGATGCCGAGATAGAACCAGATCACGATCAGCACGGTGCCCGAGATTAGCAACCACACCGAGTATGGCATCATCATTGCTGTCAGACTGCCTAGTCCGAAATCTTTCTGCCAGCGCTTCGCAAATACCAGGATCAGTGGGAAATACACCATCAACGGTGTGATGATGTTAGTTGCACTGTCCCCGACGCGATAAGCGGCGGTCGCGCCTTCAGGGCTGATCCCCAAGAGCATGAGCATCGGAACAAGGATAGGCGCAAGCAGCGCCCATTTCGCGCTCGCAGAGCCAACGAAGAGGTTCAAGATACCTGCGAAAATCACCATTAGGCCAAGGACAATCGGCAAAGGCAGGCCGGTTGCTTGGATCGCGTCTGCGCCATGCACAGCCGAAATCAGGCCAAGGTTGGACCAATTGAACATGGCCACAAAATGCGCCGCCGCGAAGGCCAGAACCAGATAGTAGCCCATGTCCTTCATACTCTCGGCCATCATGTCGACCATGTCGCGGTGGTTCTTGATAACGCCGGTAGCACGCCCGTAGGCCCAGCCAGTAAGCAGGAACAGGATGAAGAATGCCGCTACCAGCGACTGATACAAAGGGCGCAGTTCACTGTGGATCGAGCAGTCTGGAACAGCCGCTCCGTCTGGGGTCAGACATGCAGCTTCATTGACCAGCGGTGTTCCCGGCGCGAAGACCATTGCCATCCAAAGGCCAACCACAAACAAAGCGGCCAAGCCAGCGTGACGCAGCCCCTTGCTGGCGAGTTCGCCGCTGTGTTCTGTCGGATCGGGGCTACCGTCTTCATCGGCACCTGCCGAGCCGCCGCCGGTCCATGGGCCAAGGCGGGGCTCGATAATCTTGTCCGTGACATACCAGATGATTGGCAGGAACAGCACGGTCATCGCACTGATAAAATACCAATTACCAGCCAGATTCGCCGTCCATGTTGGATCAAGTGCACTTGCACCAACTGCTTCCTCGGTAATACCGAAAAGCAGCGCATCGAGCTGGCCCGGCGAAATATTGGCGGAGAAACCGCCGGAAACACCAGCAAAGGCAGCCGCAATACCAGCCAACGGATGCCGTCCGGCTGCAGCAAACAGGATGCCTGCCAGCGGGATCAGTACGACGTATCCTGCGTCTGCGGCATGGTTGCCGATCATTGCCACCAGCGCGACGACGGGGGTCAAGAGCGCCTTCGGCGCGCTTTTTACTGCCTTTGCCATCCCGGCAGCGAAGAAGCCGGATCGCTCAGCGACACCTGCGCCCAGCATGACCACCAGGACATAGCCCAGCGGGTGAAAGTGCGTGAAAGTCTTGGGCATTTCTACCCACAGCCGCTGGATATTCTCAGCGCTTAGCAGGCTAACGGCTTCAATGCTCAGGGCTGCTCCGGTCGTTGTGTCGATCTCCGTTGGATGAAGTGCGGAAACACCCAGCAGCGAACTAATGACGGAAATTATGATCAGCGCAGCGATCAGATAGAAAAACAGGAAAACCGGATCAGGCAATTTGTTGCCTGTACGCTCGATCCATCCCAGAATGCCGCTTTGCGTTGCTGCGCTTGTTTCAGCCATTGTGCCTAAGGCCCCTCGATACTTGCCAATTGCTTTAGCGCTAGCATTGCTGGTAGCGCCTGTCTCACAGCTTAATCCGCGAAACCCCACATTTGTTTCCGAATAACTTGCGTTCCGCGCTTGCACGGCACGGGCACGGCTGCAAACGTGCGGCTCCTGTCGGAACAGCAAAGGCGCGCGAGCATGGCCAAGCTCTATTTCTATTATGCCAGCATGAATGCGGGAAAGAGCACAACCTTGCTGCAGGCCGCTTTCAATTATGGCGAGCGGGGAATGCGGGTTTCACTCTGGACCGCGGCCATTGATGATCGCCCTGGCTTCGGTGCAATAAGCAGCCGGATCGGCCTTGCCAGCGATGCAAATCGGTTTGCACCGGATACCGATATTCTGGAGCATGTGCTGGAAGAGCATTCGCAAGGCAGGGTCGATTGCGTGCTGATCGATGAAGCGCAGTTTCTGACCGAAGAACAGGTCTGGCAATGCGCAAGGCTGGCTGATGAAACGGGAACACCGGTGCTTTGCTATGGCTTGCGCACTGACTTTCAGGGCAAACTGTTTCCGGGTTCCGCCGCCTTGCTGGGCATCGCGGATTCACTCGTGGAACTGAAAGCCATCTGCGACTGCGGGCGAAAGGCGACGATGAACCTGCGCGTTGATGAGCAGGGTAAAGCTGTAAAAGCAGGTGAGCAAACTGAAATCGGCGGGAATGATCGTTACGTGGCCTTGTGCCGCAAACATTTCAGCGAGGCTCTGGCGAGCTGACCTGCTCGCCACTATCTTCAAGACATGACAGATACCCTGACGTTGGCCTTGGTGCTAATCCCATGCCTGATAGTGGCGATCGTGTTTCACGAGGTTGCGCACGGCTATTCAGCGTTACTGCTCGGCGATACGACTGCGCGAGACGCGAAGCGATTAAGCCTTAACCCGATCCGCCACGTCGATCCCATGGGGACGCTGCTTGTTCCCGGCGCGCTTGCGTTAGCGGGGGCGCCGGTGTTCGGTTGGGCGAAGCCAGTGCCCGTGCGGCAGGACCGGCTCGATAATCCCCGCTACGGCATGATGGCGGTGGCGGCAGCGGGGCCGGGTAGCAACTTTGTATTGGCTCTTTTGGGTGCATTGGCGCTGGGCTTGGCTTTGCCAGCCGGTGCTCAAATTGTGCCGTCGGAGACGGGCTTTTCACTGATAGCGGACGGGGCAGGTGAAACGTTGCTGCTGCAAAGCGGCATGTTTTACTTCATCCTCATCAATGTGTTCCTTGGTGTTTTCAACCTGCTGCCAATCCCGCCATTCGACGGTTCCCATATCGTTGAGGGAATTTTGCCGGATGGGCTTTCTCAGGCCTATCGTAGGCTGCGCCCATACGGGATGATACTGTTTTTCGCTCTCGTTGCCCTCACATGGTTCGCGCCTGAATTAGGCGTGCTGGAAAATACCATCGGACCACCCGTGAACTGGGCGCTGACGCAATATTTAAGCATTGCTTCGGCGGTGGCTGGTGGCTGATCTGCGCGAAATTCCTGTTTCCGGCTGGCTGATCATCGACAAGCCGCGCGGGCTTGGCTCGACGCAGGCTGTCGGCGCGGTCAAACGCATTCTGCGCCAATCGGGCTATGCCAAGACCAAGGTTGGTCATGGCGGCACGCTGGACCCACTGGCCGAGGGGGTTTTGCCAATCGCGCTGGGCGAAGCGACCAAGCTGGCTGGCCGCATGTTGGATGCGAGCAAGATTTATGAATTCACGATCAAGTTTGGCGAGGAGACCGACACGCTCGACACGGAAGGCAAAGTGATTGAACGATCGAGCCGAAGGCCGCCGATGGCCGCCGTCGCGGCGATCCTTGAGCACTTTACCGGAGAGGTCGAGCAAGTCCCGCCCGCCTATTCAGCGGTGAAGGTCGACGGCAAGCGCGCCTATGACCGGGCGCGGGCGGGGGAAGAGGTCGAAATCAGGACGCGTCAGGTCACGATCCATTCGCTGGAATTTGCAGGCGAACGCGAGGACCCTGAGCTTCGGTCTGCTTTCCAAACCACCGCCGGTCGGCCAGACCCCTATGACCCCTCCATGCCGCTGGAATTGGCTGAGACGGTCACTCTGACTGCGCATGTCTCAAAGGGCACATATATCCGCTCTTTGGCTCGGGATATCGCGCGCGCGCTTGGAACTGTCGGGCACGTTACCTATCTAAGGCGGGTAAAGGCCGGTCCATTCCTCGAGAATCAGGCGATTTCGCTGGACAAACTCGAGAAACAAGCTAATGGCGCGGCCTTATCAGACCTACTCCTGCCGCTCGAGGCGGGGCTGGACGACATCCCGGCCCTGAAACTTGACCCGGATAGTGCGCAGGCGGTCCGTCAGGGCCGGGTCCTTTCCGGGATGCCCCAAAGCGATGGGCTCTATCTGGCGAAACTGGGTGAAACTCCGGTTGCGTTAATGGAATGCATCGCAGGCACGGCCAAGGTTGTGCGGGGTTTTAATCTACCCGATGTCGCTGAGTAAGAGAGAAATATTATGTCGGTTGATGCCGCAACGAAAACGAAGATTATCGAAGAGAACGCCCGCGACAAGAATGACACGGGCAGCCCCGAAGTACAGGTCGCGATCCTGACGCAGCGTATCCGCAACCTGACCGAGCACTTTAAGGATCATCACAAGGACAACCACTCACGCCGTGGTCTTCTGCAGATGGTCAACAAGCGTCGCAGCCTGCTCGCCTATCTCAAGAAGAAAGACGTCGAGCGCTATAACGCCCTGATCCAGAAGCTGGGTCTTCGTAAGTAAGAGTTTCTCGAGGCGGCCCTAGAACGGGCCGCTTCGTTTATCTGGCTTCCTTCACAATCCGGTGGAGCAAGCCTTTAAGGGGCAAGGATAACGCCCAAACCGGACCGGGACGGATTACCCGGTATTTGGGAAGATCGCAGCAGAAAGTAGATTCCGGTTTCTGCGGCCGCGATACAACCAGACAATATAGGCCCCGCCAGGCAATAAGGCCCCGCGGGTTCAGAAGGAAAATACATGTTCGACAAGAAAACCGTATCGATTGAATGGGGCGGAAAAACCCTCACTCTCGAAACCGGTCAGATTGCCCGTCAGGCAGACGGCGCCGTTCTGGCCACTTATGGCGAAACCGTGGTGCTGTGCGCCGTGACCGCCGCAAAGTCAGTGAAGGAAGGCCAGGATTTCTTCCCGCTGACCGTTCACTATCAAGAAAAATTCTCTGCAGCTGGCCGTATCCCGGGTGGCTTCTTCAAGCGCGAAGGCCGCGCGACGGAAAAGGAAACGCTGACTTCGCGGTTGATTGACCGCCCGGTTCGCCCGCTTTTCCCTGAAGGCTTCTACAACGAAATCAACGTTATCGCTCAGGTTCTGAGCTATGATGGCGAAACTGAGCCAGATATCGTTGCAATGATCGCGGCTTCTGCTGCGCTGACCATCAGCGGTGTCCCCTTCATGGGCCCGATCGGTGCAGCACGCATTGGCTTCCGCAATGGCGAATACGAACTCAACCCATCGCTTCAGACCTGCCTTGATGAAGAAGGTCGTTTGGACCTCGTCGTCGCGGCAACACAAGACGCTGTGATGATGGTTGAATCCGAAGCGAAAGAACTGACCGAGGAAGAAATGCTCGGCGCAGTCATGTTCGCGCACGAGGAAAGCCGCAAGGTTATCGGCGCGATCATCGATCTGGCTGAACAGGCTGCCAAGGAACCTTGGGAGATCGATACATCTGACGATACCGCGGCGATCAAGGAAAAGCTGCGCGGCATCGTGGGCGATGACATTGCAGCGGCGTACAAGCTGACCGACAAGTCAGCCCGTTCGGACGCACTCAATGAAGCGCGCGCCAAGGCGAAGGAAGCTTTCGCTGAGGAAGAAGCGCAGACTCAGCTGGTCGCCAGCAAAGCGGTCAAGAAACTGGAAGCGGAAATCGTTCGCGGCGCGATCCTGAAGGATGGCACGCGCATTGACGGCCGTAAGCTGGATCAGGTTCGCCCGATCGAAGCCATGGTTGGCTTGCTGCCACGTACGCACGGCTCTGCGCTGTTCACACGCGGTGAAACGCAGGCGATCTGCACCACCACGCTGGGCACCAAAGACGCTGAGCAGATGATCGATGGCCTGGAGGGTCTCTCCTACAACCACTTCATGCTGCACTATAACTTCCCGCCGTACTCGGTTGGTGAAGTGGGCCGCTTTGGTTTCACTGGTCGCCGCGAAACTGGCCACGGCAAGCTTGCATGGCGCGCGCTGCACCCTGTGCTGCCTGACCATGAAGACTTCCCGTACACCATCCGTGTTCTGTCAGACATCACCGAGTCCAACGGCTCAAGCTCGATGGCGACTGTGTGCGGTGGCTGTCTGTCGATGATGGACGCTGGCGTTCCAATCGAACGTCCAGTCTCGGGCATCGCGATGGGCCTGATCCTTGAGGGCGATGACTTTGCTGTTCTGTCAGACATTCTGGGTGACGAAGATCACCTGGGTGACATGGACTTCAAGGTTGCCGGTTCGGAAGCAGGCATCACCACCATGCAGATGGACATCAAGGTTGCCGGCATCACGCAGGAAATCATGGCCAAGGCGCTTGAGCAGGCGAAAGCCGGCCGTACGCACATCCTTGGCGAAATGGCGAAAGCCCTTGGTTCAGCGCGTACCGGCGTTTCCAAGCATGCTCCGCGTATCGAAACCATGCAGATCGACAAGTCGAAGATCCGTGACGTTATCGGCACGGGCGGCAAGGTGATCCGCGAGATCGTTGCTGAAACCGGCGCCAAGGTCGACATTGATGACGAAGGTGTCATCAAGATCAGTTCTTCGAACGCTGATGAAATCGAAGCCGCGAAGAAGTGGATCGAAGGCATCGTCGAAGAAGCCGAAGTCGGCAAGATTTACACCGGCAAGGTCGTCAACATCGTCGATTTCGGCGCATTCGTGAACTTCATGGGCGGCAAGGACGGTCTCGTCCACGTCAGCGAAATGAAGAACGAGCGCGTCGAGAAAGTGACGGACGTCGTTTCCGAAGGTGACGAAGTTAAGGTCAAGGTTCTTGAGATCGACAATCGTGGCAAGGTCCGCCTGTCGATGCGTGTTGTTGACCAGGAGACCGGTGAAGAGCTGGAAGACACCCGCCCGCCGCGCGAACCGCGTGGTGACAAAGGTGATCGTCGTGGCCCGCGCGGAAACCGTGATCGCGGCCGTGGCGGTGATCGTGGTGGTCGCCGCGGCGGTGGCCGCGACAAAGGTGGCGACAACGGCGGCGACGGCGCCGCTCACGTGCCGGACTTCTTGAAGGACTAAGCTTCTTCAGCCTCGAACAGTGAAGGGCCCGCCAGGAGCAATCCCGGCGGGCTTTTTCGTGGCTTTGCGGCGCCGTGCTAGTCTCGGCGTTAGCGCCGAGTCGCGCCAAGAAAACCATTGGGTCGCTTATTCCTGCATTTGCAGAGGGAGAGCTGACAATGGCTGAAGTAAACATGGAAAAACTGGAAGAGCTGGCAGGTAAGGTCGTTGGCGACGTTGCCGGGGCAATGGGCGTATTCATGTCCTATCTGGGTGATCAGGCCGGAGTGTTTGAAGCCATCGACGAAGCTGGCCCGGTCACCGTGGACCAGCTGGCTCAAAAGACCGGAATGAACAAGCTATACCTGCGCGAATGGCTGGGTTCAGTCACCGCAGCCGGATACGTCACTTATAATCCCGAGGATGAAACCTATCACCTCTCTGAGGAGCAGGCGCTGGTATTCACCCGTGAGGGGCAACCTGCGTGTATGCAGGGCTTCTTCCAAGCGATCGTTTCGCAATATGAAGAGCACGAGAAAGCGATCGACACGTTCAAGTCGGGCAAAGGCCGACCATGGAGCGATCAGTCTCCCTGCTGCTTCTGCGCGACTGACCGATTCTTCCGTCCGGGCTATCAAGCGCATCTGCTGGGCGAATGGCTCCCCGCGCTTGACGGAGTGGAAGACAAGCTGAAAGCAGGTGCCAAGGTGGCCGATATCGGCTGCGGGCATGGGTCATCGGTTGTTATGATGGCCAAAGCCTATCCCAATTCGCATTTCGTCGGGATCGACTTTCACGAGCCATCAATCGAGGCAGCGCGGAAGCAGGCCTCTGACGCTGGCGTCACCAATGTCGAATTCCAAGTTGCGACCGCACAAAATTTTGAAGGTGAAGGTTTCGATTTCGCCTGTATCTTCGATGCGCTACATGACATGGGAGATCCAGTAGGTGCCGCAAAGCGCGCACGTGGCGCGTTGAAAGAGGACGGCATACTGATGCTGGTAGAACCTATGGCTGGCGATACTTTGACGGAAAATCTGCATCCATTAGGCCAAATTTACTATGGATTTTCAACCACTGCCTGCACGCCAAATTCTCTCAGTCAGAGTGTGGGTTATGGGTTGGGTGCCCAGGCTGGACCGAAGCGGCTTGCCGAAGTCTTGAATAAAGGAGGATTCTCGAACGTGCGCCGAGCCGCAGAAACACCAACCAACATGGTACTCGAAGCTAGAGCCTAATGCTTCCGCGTGAGACACTGGCCACAGCGCAGATACCTGACGGCGGCGAGCTGACGCTAGTCAGTCACGGACGCGATTTCATCATAATGCTCGGCCGGGACGAGCTGATGGGCACGCGCATGCAGTATAGCGAGGAGCAGCTAGCGCTGCTGACCCTGAAGGAGCTGGACAAACCCGCGCCACGGGTGCTGATCGGCGGCTATGGGATGGGCTTTACCTTTCGCGCGGCCTTGACCGGCGTGGGCGAAAAGGGCGAAGTTGTCGTCGCCGAAATTGTGTCAGAAGTTCTGGAATGGGCAGAAGGGCCGCTGTCTGAACTCACCGGTGATTGTCTTAAGGATCCGCGCGGCGAGGTTGTGCTTTGCGATGTGGCCGCGTTGATCGATGACGCCAATGACGGCACTTGCGGTAAGTTCGATGCGATCCTGCTTGATGTGGACAATGGCCCGGACGGCATCGTGCGTGACCCCAACGACCGGCTTTACACGCGAACCGGTATTGCGAAGGCTAAGGACGCGCTCAATCCGGGCGGCATTCTGGCGATCTGGTCAGCCGCGCCAGATCACAAATTCACGCGCCGCCTGATGGATGGCGGGTTTGAAGTGGAAGTGCGCGAGGTGCGGGCACGGCCCAACAATAAGGGCCCGCGCCACACGATCTGGTTTGCAAGAAAACGTTGATTCCTAGAAGTCGTAGATCAGCGTCACCCGGCTAAGCGTGTCTGTATTCTCCGAACCCGCGGGGGGATTGCTGTCGTACTCGACTGCATAGGAAAACCGTGTTGTCAGTTTGTCGCTAACCTTGGCATTGAGGCCAGTAACAAAGTTGAGGCTTGTGTTATTTGAATCGACAATAACAGTCGCAGAGCCGCCAGTTTCCGCAACCGCATTGGTCTCATGTGTAAGTTTCAGCCGGTCTGTAATGCTCCAGTCGAAATCCACCCCGAGAAGACCAGCGATACGACTTTCGCTATCGCCATTCACAAAGTCGGTCACTCGGTAAGCTGGTCCGACCTTTGCCGACAGCTGAATGTCTGGCTCATCGATGAACTTGTAGCCGATCCCGCCTGAGATGGCGTAGCGGGCAGAGAAGCCCTGGAAACGGTCCCGCTCGTATTGGGCAAGTCCATAAACGAACATTCGTTCCGAAACCTTCAGGTTGGGCTCATAAGCGAAAAAATACTGTTCGCGGGACGTTACCCCGTTGTTGCGCTGGTAATCGGCGCGCCCGCGCAGCTTGTGGGTCCAGTCGATGCCCTGGCGCTTCAGCGAAAGCCCTGCGGTTACACCTGTGTTGGACGAGTTGCCTGTCGCCCGAAACGCACCGAACTCGCCCTTGCCGCTCCAGTTCTCTAGAAGGCTGGCGGTGCGAATGGCCTCTTCCTTCTTCGCCGCTTGCGCGGCTGCAAGTTGAGCTTGTTCCTGATTGAAGGACGCAAGGAGAGCATCGATTTCCTCGGCATCATCAGGATTGGTCTGACGCGCGACGGAGGTCACTGCTTGCACCGTTGCTGGGTCGCCGCTCTCTATCGCCGCATCGATCATGGCTTTAACCGGCTCTGGTAGCTCAGCCTGAACGGGCGCACTTGTTACAGCCGCAAGAAGCGGTATCGCGTATAGATTATTTCGCATTGAATTATCCTTCACTCTGCCAATCGGCGGCGACACGGAGTGTTCCGAAAATTCTTGCTGGACTAGGTTCGCAGACGAGGTGCGCCCATGAAATCGCGCTTGCCCAAAGCAACGCCCTTATGGCGTAGAATGTCGTAAAAAGTGGTCGCGTGGAAATAGAAATTGGGCTGATTGAAACTCAAGAGAAAGTCCTGCCCGCTGAACTCCATCAACCGCTTGCCGCCTAGCACAAAGCCGATCGTCTTGTCTGCCAAAGCCTCGACAGTATCCGGGTCGAGCGCCGCCAATTTGGCCTGCGCGTCATCGACCATCGCCCGCATGGAATCCCAGCTATCCGGCACATCGGTAAAGTCCGGGGTGAATTCGCCTGTAGGCAGTTGATCGAAAGTGTAGGCGCCGTGCACCCAGCATGCCCGCACATGCCATGGAAGGGTCCACATGGTCTCTGACAATCTGGCTTCGATCAGGTCGGTATCATCCAACCCGTGCTCTTTTACATGCGCTTCGCCTTTGTCGATCAGACCGGAAAGCCCGCCAAGGATCTGCTGACAGCTGGGCACGAATGCATCGTAAAGCGTGATGGCCATGGTTGATCTCCTGAAGGCAGAAAGGCCCGGCGATCCATCTGGATGACCGGGCCTGTGGTTGAATGCTTTAGCGAACTCGCGGGCCGCCAAATGGTAGCGGTGGAGGCGGTCTGCGCGCACCGCGCGGCAGCTGTGCCTGATACGCACGTCCGCAATGCTCGACGCAATAGGGGTAGCCCGGGTTCACGGCCTCACCACAGAAGTGGAAGTCTGGCTCACCCGGATGCCCCATTGGCCAACGACAAACTTTCTCGGTCAGGTCAAGCAGGCTCGTCTTGTCAGCGATTTCCGGGCTTGGTTTCGCGGGCACCAGGCGACGCGGTGGCGCAGGCGGGATGGGAGCTTGTTGGTCTCCGGGTCCTTGCCGCAAGAACCCGCCCGGCCCAACCGAGACAATTTTCGGCAGATCAGGTGTCTTGTTAGGGATCGGTTGCGAAGGAATACTGGCACCCGAAGCTTGCGCAGTGGTCGGCTTGGCAGCTGGCTGCGTGGCTGGCTTAGGCGCTGCTCTGGGAGCTGCCTTCTTTACCGCAGGCTTGGGGGCAGGCTTCTTCGCTGGCGCCTTCTTCTTCTTGTCGTTAGCTTTTACAGGAGAAGGGCGCGACTTGAGCCCCAACCGATGCGCTTTTCCAATCACGGCGTTGCGGCTGACACCGCCAAGCTCTTCCGCGATCTGGCTAGCGGTTGATCCGCCTTCCCACATTTTCTTCAGCGTAGCGATACGCTCGTCAGTCCAACTCATGTATCTTCCAATTCTGTGTCCTTGCCCCGATGTCACCCCTCGGCAGAGGCAATCAGCAGCGCGAATCTTGTTCGCGTGACTTGTCACGACCGCGACATCGCACTAGGCGCGCCTGCATGGCCGATCAAGCACCTGCTGCCAGCCCGAATTCGGAGGCACCCCTCGATATGGATCAATCGGGCGAAGGGACCCGTTTTTCGCCACGCGGCGTACCCGTGATTTCCGGGATCAACCGCATTGGCCTTTGGAGTCTCTATATTAAGGAGGTTCGGCGGTTTCTCAAGGTGCACACGCAGACTATTTGGGGGCCTGCCGTCACCACATTGCTGTTTCTGGTTATCTTTTCGGTCGCCCTGGGTCGAGGAGGACGGGAGGTTCTGGGCGCGCCGTTCGCGACTTTTGTCGCGCCTGGCCTGATCATGATGGGCATGATGCAGAATGCCTTTGCCAACTCGTCCTTTTCTCTGCTCGCTGGCAAGATCCAAGGGACAATCGTCGATCTATTGATGCCACCACTTTCCTATGGTGAACTGATGATTGGTATTGTGGGCGCGGCGGTAACCCGCGCCATGATGGTTGGCGGGGCTGTTGGACTGGCGATGCTGCTATGGCCCGGCGTTAGTCTTTCGGTCGAGCATTGGTGGGCGATAATCTGGTTCGGCCTGATGGGCGCAGTTATGTTGTCACTGATGGGGTTGATGACCTCTATCTGGTCAGAAAAGTTCGATCACAATGCTGCGATCACCAATTTCGTGGTGGCGCCGCTGTCACTGCTATCCGGCACTTTCTATGTGATCGATAATTTGGCGCCAGCCTTTCAGGCTGTCAGCCGTGCTAACCCGTTTTTCTATGTTATCTCTGGCTTCCGTTATGGCTTCATTGGCGAAAGCGATATCGGTGAAGGGTCGAGCGCTATAGTTCAAGCTGCGATCGGCCTCGGGGCGCTCAACCTTGTGCTGGCAACCTTGGTTTATATGGTCTTGCGGTCCGGCTGGAAACTCAAGGATTAGTCGAGCCTAGTGCGTCAGTGCGCGGCGCATACGGTAACGCTTACCGTCAAACTGCTCGAACAATTGCGCAATCTGCGGGTGGTCGATCGGGCCTGCACTCGCATCAGCCAACAGGTTTTGTTGGCTGACATATGCGACATAGGAACTGTCATCATTCTCCGCCAGCAAGTGATAGAAAGGCTGGTCGCGATGCGGGCGAATTTCCTCAGGAATTGATTGATACCATTCTTCGCTATTGGCGAAGACCGGATCGATGTCGAAGATCACGCCCCGGAAATCGAACATGCGGTGACGTACGACATCACCAATTCCGAAGCGGGAGCGGACGTGCCGTGGGGCTTCGATTGTGCGGCCAGCCTGGCTGGAAAAGAACACAGTTCTGTCCATAGTGAGGCAGGATATGGGTGATCACGCTTGTTAGACAAGGGAGTGTACGAACTCCGTCCCCAGTTTTGCGGTGAATTTGTACTTGGCAAGGCGGTGGGCTTCAGCTAACCGCCGCGCTCCCGATTTGGCTGATAGCTCGCTTTTTTGCGAGCTGCATTGCACTTTCACTGCGGAGAGGTGCCGGAGTGGTCGAACGGGGCGGTCTCGAAAACCGTTGTGCTCTCACGAGTACCGAGGGTTCGAATCCCTCCCTCTCCGCCATCGATCGATGATTGTTCCGACATTCTGATTTTGATGCCGCGAATTCTGGCGGCCCAGATGGATGGGCCAGTAAACAATTCTCTTTAGCTCTTGAGCTTGGCGGCTCTATCGCGGCAATGCCGATAAGTAGTCGAGAATCTCTTTCTCAGAGACGACATCGGCATATTTGGCTTGCATATCGAACAAATTGGCTTCGTGTGGATCGGAATGGCGATCACCGCAGGCATCGCGCACAACAGTTGTGATAAAGCCATGTGACATCGAATCGACGCATGACGCCCGAACACAGCCGCTGGTGGTCAATCCTGTTAGGATCACATTGTCGACGCCCATGGCAGTGAGGGTCGAGGCGAGCGAAGTGCCGAAAAAGGCGCTCGGATATTGCTTCGATATGATCAGTTCGCGATCAGTTGGGACTAAGCCTTTTGGCCAATCGCCCATCGGGCTGCCCTCAAGGAAGTGCCTCAACGGGCGTACCTTTTCAAAAAAGCGGCCTCCATCGATACCGCTGTCATGATAAACGACATTTGTCAGGACGACGGGTATGTTAGCCTCATGTGCCGCCTCGCGTACACGTAAGGCGGATTGGAGCGCATTATCGACATCTGCGTATAGCTCGCAGTCGGGATCGAAGTAGGCCTCCACGAAATCAACCATCAGCAAGGCCGGATACGAGCCAAAGCCAGCTTTGCCATTGTACGCCTTGGCGTAGTTCGCATCGCGATTTTCAGGCATCATTAGTCTCGCTACTGTTCGTGCGTCACACTCGCTTTTTCGCAAAATTCAGCGTCAGATCACACCTGCTTCTTGCATAGCCTCGATCATCTTTGCGTCATAGCCAAGCAGTTCGGACAAAACCTCTTCATTGTGCTGCCCCGGCGTCGAGGGCGCGGGGCGGCGCACACCCGACGGCGTTTGTGACAGTTTGGGAAAGGCATTCTGCATTTTCAGCTTTCCGCGGGTCTCAGTCTCGACTTCGATAATCGCTTCGCGAGCCTGAAAATGCGGGTCTTCGATCATTTCAGGGGCTCGATACACTTTCCCGGCAGGAATCGAATAGTCGATTGTCGCCTGTTCGACTTCCGCTACGGTCAGACTGCCGGTCCAGGCGTTGACCAGATCGTCAAGCTCGGTCTGGTTTTTCCCGCGAGCGATATGGGTTGCGTATTTCGGATCGTCAGCCAGCTCGGGCTGGCCCATGGCCTGTGCCAGACGCGCAAAGATCTCATCTTTGTTTGCGCCGATCATGAAGTGCCCGTCCTTGCACTTGTAGACATTTGACGGCGCAATACCGGGCAAGATGGATCCAGAACGCTCGCGAATGAAGCCATTGCGGTCATACTCGGGCACCAGCCCCTCCATGACCTGCAACACGGCTTCGTAAAGTGCAGTATCGACCACTTGGCCCTGGCCGGTTTTCTCTCGGTGATGCAGCGCTGCTAGAACGCCCATGCAGCCATACGACGCACATAGCGTGTCACCGATAGAGACGCCCATGCGCGCAGGTGGCCTGTCAGGATCGCCGACGATATAGCGCCAGCCCCCCATCGCTTCGCCAATCCCGCCAAAGCCTGCGCGGCCAGAATACGGCCCGTCCTGTCCATAGCCAGACATGCGTGCGATGATCAGCCCCGGGTTTTCCTTGTGCAGTTCTTCCGGCGAAAGGCCCCACTTCTCCAATGTGCCAGGTTTGAAATTTTCGATAAGAACGTCGGCCTTGGCGATCAGTTTGCGGGCCAACTCTTGCCCTTCTGGGACGCGCAGATTGCAAGTGACCGAGCGCTTGTTGCGGCCAATCACTTCCCATTGGACCTTTTCATCGCCTTGCCCCCACAACCGCATGGGGTCGCCCGCACCGGGCGGTTCAATCTTGATCACGTCAGCGCCCATGTCGCCCAGCAACTGGCCGCAAAATGGACCGGCGAGCAGCTGGCCCATCTCAACAACGCGAATATCATCAAGTGCGCCCATTACTCGGCTGCCTCACGTTCAAAGGCTTCGTTCCAGACGGGCTGAATTGGAGCCGGCAGACCTGTCTCCGCTTCGCAATTGGCGCGCAGGTCATCGATTGAGGGGCCGTAGTCGAACAGCGGCAGCTCACCGCGTGAAGCCTTCATCTCTGCGCGCAGCTTGTCCGTTGCGTCCGCGTCCACAACCCCGTTCTCGTCCACGATGACGCCATAGTGCTTGGCGCCTTCAGGCGTGACGAGGCCTTGGCGGATTTCGAGACCCACAATCTCCGGATCGCGTTCCAGCGGGTCACCCCAGCCGCCACCGCCCCAGGTGATGTAGTGCAAGAGATCGCCTTCCTTTACCGGCACATCTTCAACCTTGTTGCCCACGATTTCGGTTGTGCCGTCCGCGCGCTCAAGCACTTTCTTGGCACGCATGCCCGGATGGCCGCCATTGACGCCCCAAGGCGGGACGAACCAGCGGTCATCATGCACGGCGATCTCGCCATCGGCCAGGAAGCGGTAGGTCATGTGAATGCCGTTGCCGCCGCGGTGCAGGCCAGCGCCGCCGCTGTCGGGTTCGGTTGAGTATCGCTCAATCCGCAGCGGGAAATACTTTTCCAGAAACTCGTTCGGGACATTGGTAAAGCCCGGCCACAGCGAATGCCCGTCTGGCCCATCGCCCAATGGCCTGCCAGGAATACCGCCAAATCCGATCTGGAACAGCTGGAACCACTCGGCATCCTTGCCGCCTCGCTTATCCCAGCCTGAGTAGAATAGGTGGGGTGATGAGCTGAAACCGGCGGCATTCAGGAATTCCGGCGTACCTTGGCCCAGCAATCCGCCCAGAATGTCAAAAATGCGACCCAGCGCGTGGGTGCGACCCGAGAGCGCTGCGGGGAATTGCGGCTTCAGCAGCGATCCTTCCGGGATGCGCACTTCGATCAGATCGTAGAACCCGTCGTTGAACAGGATTTGCGGGTCGAAGACCATGATCATGTAGATGCCGAAGAACATCTTGAACATGTTCTCATTGAGGTAAAAGTTGATCGAGGCGGCAGATTGCGGATCAGTGCCATCGAAATCGAGAATGACCTTCTCGCCATCGCGCCACATCGTGCATTTGATCTTGTAAGGGCCATATCCCTTGCCATCGTCGCAGATGTAATCCTCAAAGCTGGCGGGCTTTTCCGCCACCGCCATCGATATGAGCGCTTTCATCGCGCGATAGTTGCGATCGAGCAGTTCCTGCGTCGCGGAATAGTAGACATCGTCGCCAAAGCGCTCCGCCATCTCGACCACGCGGCGGGCAGCAACACGGCAGCTGGCGATGAGCGCGTTCAAGTCCGCCTGGCACCAGTCGGGCTTGCGCGTCTGATGCATGACGAGCTTCATCAGGTCGTCATTGTATTCGCCTTTCTTCCAGATCTTGACCGGCGGAATGCGCACGCCCTCTTCGAAGATCGAGCTGGCACCGATTGGCATAGAACCCGGCACCGACCCGCCAATGTCAGACTGGTGGCCGAACATCGCGGTGTAGGCGATCAATCGCCCATCCTTGAACACGGGCAGCAGCACCAGCCAGTCATTCGAGTGCGAAATCGCCCCTTCGCAGGAATAGGGGTCTGACAGGAAGATCATGTCGCCGTCTTCCAGTGTGTCGTTGTAGCCCTTCAGAAAGCCGTCGATGAAGCTGCCGAACTGACCGACGATCATCTTGCCTGCAGGGTCAGCGATCAGCGGGAAAGCATCACCTTGTTCGCGGATGCCGGGCGACATGGCGGTGCGCACCAGCGTCGCGTCCATTTCGATGCGGGCGTTGCGCAGTGCGTTCTCGATGATGTCGAGCGTAACCGGGTCGATGTCGACCTTCTGGAACGGAGTGTCATTGGTTTCGATAATCTGTGCTGGCATCGGATCAGCCCTCCGCTTTAGGGTTGATGAGGATATTGCCCACCTTGTCGATGGTCGCTTCGCAGCCGCTTTCAACTAGCGTGGTCGAGTCCATCTCAGTGATAATGGCGGGGCCGGGGATCATGTCCCCCTGGCGCAATTTCGCGCGGTCATAGATAACCGCCGCTTGCTCTTTCCCGTCCATCCACAGCGTGTGGTCACGGATCTTCGCAGCCGATGGATCGCCGTCCCCCTTGGGCAGTTCTGCGGCGGGCAGGGCAGGCGCCTGCCCCAGCGCGACCGCGCGCAGGTTTACGATTTCGTGCGGCGTTTCCATGTTGAAGGTGAAGAGGCGCAAATGCTCTTCATCAAAACGCGCCAGAATGCCTTCAATCCCGTCGGCTTCCAGCACGGTCTTGTCGATAGTCAGCGGCACTTCAAACGCTTGCCCCGCATAACGGATGTCGACCTCGAACTCGACGGTGATCTGCTCATCCGCAATCCCGTCAGCGAGCAATTCACCACGTGTTTGCGCCGCCATTTCATCAAGCACCGCTTCGAGATCGGCAATCGTCGTATCCTTGGCGAGCTTGGAAAAACTACGCGCTGTTTCCGTGCGCATCTGTGTGGTCGCATCGCCTAGCGCGCAAAGCACGCCCGGCGAAACCGGTGAAACCGCGGGCCAGCTGCCCATCAGCTTGGCAACGGCATTCACATGCAACGGTCCCGCGCCGCCAAAGCCCATCAGCGCAAATTCGCGCGGGTCATAGCCCTGCTGAACGCTGATCATGCGCAGTGCGCCGAACATATTTTCATTCACAATGTCGATGATGCCGCGCGCCGCCTCCATCAGTCCAACGCCCAGCGCATCGGCAACTGTCTGCACCGCTTTCTTCGCGCCTTCGCGGTCAAGCTGGAAGCTGCCGCCAAGCAAGTCTTCTGGCAGATAGCCGAGCACGACATTGGCATCGGTCACCGTCGGCAATTCGCCGCCCTTGCCATAAGCGACCGGCCCCGGCACCGCGCCCGCGCTTTCAGGGCCAACGCGCAAGGCCTTCGTCAGTTCAGGCACGTGTGCGATCGAGCCGCCGCCAGCACCCACGGTTTTCACATCCAGCGCAGAGGCACGCACAGACAAGTGGCCGACTTCTGTGGTGCGCACGCGGCGCGCTTCCAAGCCTTCAATCAAAGCCACGTCAGTCGAGGTTCCGCCAACATCCAGCGTGAGAATGTTGGAGAGGCCCGCGTTCTTGCCCACCCATTTGGCACCGGTCACACCGCCAGCGGGGCCGGACATCAGGATGTTGACTGGATGCTCTTCGGCCTTGTGGCTACTCATCAACCCGCCGTCAGAACGCAGCAGCGAAAGCTTGCCCTCCAGCCCTTCATCCTCGAGCTTGTTGCGCAGGTTCGAGACATACTTGCTCACCACCGGGCGCACCGCCGCATTGGCGACTGTCGACAGCGTGCGCTCATACTCTTGCATTTCCGGCAGGACTTCATGGCTCAACGACACAGGAATCCCGGGCAGCTCCTCCGCCGCGATTTCGCCAATGCGCTTTTCATGCGCGCCATTGACGTAAGCATTGATCAGGCTGACGGTTAGCGCCTCGACGCCATTGGCTTTGAGCTTCTGTAGCGCCGTGCGCACCACGTCTTCGTTAAGCGGGCGTACTTCGTTGCCATCGGCATCCATCCGACCGGGCACTTCGACGGTATCCTCCAGATGTGCGAGTGGCTGCGGCTTGGGCCAGACGATCCACGCTGCGAGGCCGCCCGGTACAAAGCTGCGCGCGATTTGCATGATATCGCGGTAGCCTTCTGTCGTGACCAGACCGACTTTCGCGCCTTTGCCTTCCAGCACGGCGTTGGTTGCGACCGTGGTTCCGTGCAGGAAGTATGCGATATCGCTTGCAGAGACACCCGCCTCAGCAGTGATCGCCTTCACGCCGTTCAAAATGCCTTCAGAACTGTCATGCGGGGTCGACGGCGTCTTGTGTCGCCAGAATTTTCCGCTTCCCTCGTCGAACAGCAGCAGGTCGGTAAATGTCCCGCCTACGTCGACGCCTAGCCTATAAGTCATACCTTCTCCGTGACTTTCTGATCAGGCCGCGCGCGCGACCATTGATGGCAATTCGCGGCCCAGCTTTTCAGCGAACCAGTGGTTTGTGGCGATGGCCGCATCCAGATCGACACCGCTGTCGATGCCTGAACGCTCCATCATGTAGATTAGGTCCTCAGTGGCGATATTTCCGGTCGCCTTGGGAGCAAACGGGCACCCGCCAAGCCCGCCGAGCGCCGCATCAAAAGTACGCACGCCCGCTTGATACGCGGCCCATGCATTGGCGATGCCAGTGCCGCGGGTGTTGTGAAAATGCGCCCGCATCGGGATGTCATCGCGCAGCAGCTCACTCAACCGCCCGAACAGTTCGCTCACTTGTGCTGGCGTGCCTACGCCGATTGTGTCGGCAAGCGCGATTTCTTCAGGGCCTTCAGCGGCCATCTCTTCAACGATCTGAAGGACCGTGTCGAGTTTGACTTCGCCTTCAAACGGACAGCCGAACGCCGCGCTGATGGTGATCTGCGCGCGCATTCCTTCTGCCTTGGCAAAACGGATCATATCGCGGTTCTCTGCAATCCCTTCGGCGATGGTTTGCCCCTGATTTTTCTGGCCGAAGGTGTCGCTGGCCACCAGCACGCAGCCGACCTGATCGATACCGCGCTTTCCGCCGTCACGGGTCGCAAGGCCGCGCATCACGCCGCGTTTGTTGAGGGTCAGGCCGATATAGGTTGCCTCATCGCGATCAGGCAGACCAGCAATCACATCTTCAGCATCCGCCATCTGCGGCACGCGCTTCGGATGGACGAAGCTGGCAACCTCAAGCCGCCGCGCACCATAGCCCAGCATGCGGTCAATCATCTCGAGCTTGACCTGCGTCGAGACGATGTCCGGTTCGTTCTGCAGCCCGTCACGTGGGCCGACTTCAACCAATTCAATCGCAGTTTGCGTCATCAGAATCGCTTCAAGAGAAGACTGAGGGGAACCGCCTGATACGCAAATTGTATACAAAAGCAAATAGACTGTTTGCGGTCGACTCGATCACTCCGGCAATCGATCAATGTGGATGCTGCTATTCTGCGGCCTCGGCGGCGTCAGCAAAAGTGTGGAAGGCGCGGCGCAGATGGCTGCCCATCACGGCACGCGCCCAGCCGGCATCGCCGGCGCGAAAGGCCGAGATAAGCTCGTCGTGATCTCGCGCAGACTGCTTTAGATCCTCGATTGAGTAATTACGCGCAGTTCGCAGGACAACTGGCGTTTCAACCAGCATTCCCAGCACCTGTTTCAAGCGGGGTGATTGCGCAGCGTCGGTGATGATCTCGTGAAAAATGCGGTTGGCATTGAGGAAGCTCGCCACGTCGGGCTCGGTCAGTTCGACCGCTTCACGAAGCTCACGATTGACTTTATCAAGTCGGTCGATCTGCTCTGTTGTTATCCGTTGGGCAGCGCGCTCTGCGGCATGTCCCTCCAACATTTGGCGTAGAGTGAACATCTCGTCGATATCATCGCGGCTCCAGTCGGCAACAAAGATGCGTTTGGACTCGTTGCGTACCAGCAGCATCTCGCTTTCCAGGCGTCGGACTGCGTCGCGTACCGGTGTTCGGCTGACACCTGTTATCTCCGCAAGTTTTTCCTCAGTCAGTTGCTCTCCAGGCGACACTTCACCGCTCAGCAAATGACCGCGAATCTTGTCATAGGCAATGTCAGATGCGCGGGTCATTGGCCGCTGCGCTGATCAAGCGGATCAAATTCTGGTCGACATGAGAGGCGCATCGCGCGCTTCCTAGCTTTTTTCACGGCCAACCCCTTGGACAGTTTTCACAAGCCAAATTGATAGCGTGGCTGTTTTCGCTTGACGCGATCAAATTGTATACAATAGGGGGTGACGTCAAGAGGGATTTGTTATTTTAGGCGGGCGCTTTGCCGCCATCGCCTTTGTTACCACAGCCGCTCTGTTTTGCGCGGCACAGGGAGTAAAGAAGATGAGGAACTTCAAAGGCACACTTGCATCGGGCATTGCTCTGGGGGTTATGGTTGCAGCAAACCCGGCTATTGCTCAGGACGCTCCAAACAGCATGGAGGCCGCAGGGGAAGGCAACGCCATCATAGTCACTGCGCGCCGCCAGTCTGAAACTCTGGCCGAAGTCCCTACCGCAATCACAGTCTTTACTGCTGATGCGTTGGAGAAGACAGGCATCCAGAAAGCAGACGAGTTTGTTCAACTGACCCCAGGCGTGACAATCGTTACTGGCACGGCCGAAGCGGGCGACACTCAGATCAATATTCGCGGCATCAACGGCGCCCGCGATGCGGAAAGTTCTGTCGCGCTGGTGGTGGACGGTATCCTCAAGACCAACACCGCGCAGCTTAATCAGGATCAGGGCACGCTACGCCAGATTGAAATCCTCAAGGGCCCACAAGGCGCGCTTTATGGTCGCAATGCCGCGGCCGGTGCCGTTGTGATCCAGACCTTGAAGCCCGGTGACTTCTTGGCAGGTGGTATAAAAGCCAGCGCCGCTGAAGATAACACCTATTCAGCCAGCGCCTATGTCTCGACACCTCTGGGTGAAGGTGTGGGCCTCGTTTTTTCGGGTAGCTACTATACTACCGACGGTTTCTATCGTGACGAATTTCAGAACGCGAATACGGTAGATTCTCAGGAGATCTGGTCGGTTGATGGGCGAATTGTAGCTGAACTGTCACCGGCGACGGAGCTTGATGTCAAAGCGCGATATGCGGATCTCACGGGAAATGCGATCAACTTCAATGCAGCCTTCCATCTCCCCAATTTCGCAGGGGTGAATCCGGCGTTCTTCGAGGACGTGAACGATCACCCTTTCAACTACTATTCGAACATTGCTTCGTTCAACGAGCAGCAGTCGTTCGAAGTCTCCGCGAAGATCGAGCATGAGTTCGATAGCGTTACGTTGACTGCCTGGGCGCTCTATAGCGATGTTGACCAGATTCTGGGCGCGGATGGCACTTCTGCAGACTTTGCGCGCTTCATCCCGTTCCCTGCCCCAACACAGACTGCCGCAGACGTAGCCGGACTTTGTTTTGCGACGACAGCGCAGCTGACAGGTTTCCCGGTCAATCAGCCCGGCTTCATTGGGCAAACGCCTGTGCCGTTCATTTTCGATCCGGCTACGGGATCAACCTTTGGTCCGTATAGCCCGACTACCTGCGATGGCACACAGTTGCAGCTACGCGAGCAGACCGATGTCAGCGCCGAAATCCGGCTGGCATCCAATGGTATCGGTCCGCTGCAGTGGCAGATCGGTGCGTATTATCTGAACATCAGCCGTGAGACAGGTGTCAGCCTGGGCGCAGATTTGGGCAACGGGATAAGTCGCGACCTTTACAATGCCCCGGGCTCGGACAACCCGACTACACAGCTGTATAACGATGATTTCTCAACCGATGTGTACGCTCTGTTCGCGTCGGTCGACTACGAAGTGAGTGACCGGTTCGAAATCGGCATCGCTGGCCGCTATGACGTGGAGGACCGACGGGTAAACAATCTGGTTCCCGCGATTGCCGACCCGATTACCGGAGGTCCGATCAACCCTGGTCAGGCATTCGGTCCGATCCCTGATCAATCGCGCAAGTTCAAACAGTTTCAGCCGAAAATCTCGCTGCGCTACGCTTTGAGCGATGACATCAACGCCTATGCTAACTGGGGTGTCGGCTTCAAATCCGGTGGCTTCAACAATCAGGGATCTGCAGCGATTGTCGATCAGGCCTTTAACCAGTTTATTGGCACCGACGTCCTGATTGAAGACATCTACCGCAAGGAAACGTCCAGTGCCTTCGAACTGGGTGTGAAAGGGGCGGTAGCTGACGGTCGTGTTACTTTCGATCTGGCAGGCTATCACACTACTGTCGATGATATGCAGTTCTTCGAATTCTTCGTTGGCGGTTTTGGCCTGCTGCGTGTGGTCTCGAACATAGACGAAGTCGAAATCTACGGTGCCGAAGCCAACCTGAACTTTGAGATCATTGATGGATGGGACCTTTTCGGTTCAGTCAATGTCACCGAAAGCGAAATCAAGGAGAATGCGTCGCGTCCTGTGACCGTTGGGAATAAATCTCCATACACAGCCGACTATACCATCAACCTCGGTACGCAGATCGATACGCCGCTTAATAACAGCCTCGATCTGGTGATGCGCGCTGACTATCGGATCACTGGCCCGACCTGGTTCCATACCGTGCAGGACGATACCAGCCCGACGCTATTCAGCGGACTGCTGCCGATTTCCGCTCTCCAGCTTCCAGCATTTGTTGGCGATGCCGATTATTCCATCACAGAGCGCGAAGCGTTTGGTGTGCTGGATCTGCGCATTGGTATCGAAGGAGAGAACTGGAATATTACAGCCTTTGCGGACAACCTACTCAATCGTGAGTATTTGAACGAGGTGATTCCGGCGATTGAGTTCGGCGGCTCGTTCAATTCGCCCGGAGGCCTGCGCCGCTTCGGGGTCGAGGTAGGTTACAACTTCTGATCTGAGCATATTAGGGTCGCAAACCTCATCGGGTAGCCCGGCATAGTCAATGGATACCGTCCTTGGCTCTGCCGGGTTGCCTGATTGCACGATGGTCATCTCCTGATTCGGGTAAATCGACTTAGACCATGAAGTCCGACGCAACTCTGAGCCCACCCCGGTAATTCATTCCGGGAAAAAGCCAGTTGAGTAACTTCATCCGCCAACTTGTGGCTTTGCGCTTTGCTGGTCTAACATGCTGGCGAATTTGAAGTTCGCCTTGTCGGTTTCCAACGGAAGATCAGCAGGCTGCAGGGAAGGGGGCTATGTGAGCAAGGATCAGGAAATCGATCGTTTCCGGCCTCGTCTCGCCTTGCGATTTGGAATCACCGGACATCGTCCCCCGCGTTTGAAGCCCGAGCATCATCAGCATGTGCGCGAGCAATGCGAGGATTTGTTCAAGCTCGCTGTCGATACGCTGACAGACATCGCCGGCGAACATAGCGACATCTTTTCGAACGAAACCGCCAGAGTCGCGCTGGTGTCTTCTCTTGCGGAGGGAGCAGATGTGATTGCCGCGGAAGCCGCGCTGACATGCGGTTTGGATCTGGCCGCCTGTTTGCCATTTCCTGCGGAAGTCTATGCACGCGATTTCGGCGAACCCGAGTGGGCGCGAACCAGCGCAATGCTTGATCAAGCGCGAACAGCTATGGCCCTCGCCGATTTCAAGGGTGGAGACGAAGCAGCTTACGAACTTGCCGGAAGAATTGTCTTATCCCAATCAGACATATTGATTGCTGTCTGGGACGGAGAGGCATCGCGCGGAAGAGGTGGGACCACGCAAGTGATCGCAGAGGCCGTCGCGCTACACCAGCCGGTGGTCCACATTGACGCATCCGGCCGTTCGCCTCCAGAATTGTTGTGGAGCGGTTTGCACGATGTCGTTCCTGATCACCCCTCGCTCGACGGGGTCGAAAGGACTGATGCTCGCTCCGCTTTGCCGCGGCTGATTTACGCGCTGTGTGCACCTCCTGTGGGCGAAGATGCGGGACATCTTGATAGCTTTGTCCAACAGCATCCTGACAGGCGCGAACGCCATTTTGCTTGGCCTGCGTTGTTGGCGTTAACAGGAGCCAAGAAACTGCGTCGAACGTCGTTTCTACCTCCTAAACCTGGTGACAGTGTCAGATCATTGCGCGGCCATGTAAGTGGTTTTGTCGGGCTAGGGCGATTTGGCGAGCAATTGACTGGGCCGGTTGCGCGACGGTTCGGGCGCGCGGACGCCGAGGCAGGCTATTTTGCGCTTCGTTTTCGCTCAAGCTTCGTTGCCAATTTCGCTCTTGCCGGCCTTGCGGTAATGCTGGCCTTGTCTGGCCTTCTTTTTCCCGATGCAAAGAAATGGCTCATTTCAGCTGAGTTGCTGGTTATTTTGGCGATCATCATCAACACGCGTGGCGCGAATCGGTCCAACCTGCACCAGCAGTGGCTCAATCTGCGGCACCTTGCCGAGCGCCTGAGACTTCTCGCGATGTCATCGACCTTGGGCCAGCTGTCACTGCGCGCGGTCGAAGATGGCACCACGCACCCGGGCTGGGTCAGCTGGTATGCGCGTGCAACGGCGCGTGAGCTGGGACTGGTCGGTGCAACATTCGACAAGAGTTACCTAGCTGAAGTGCGCAGTGCGATGCTCAACCTCATCGACGAGCAAGCCAAATATCATGCGAGTAACGCACAGGCGATGCACCATGCCAATCACGCACTGCATCGTACCGGCGATGCGTTCTTTCTCGGCACAATCCTGGCTTGCGTCGCCTATCTCACAGTGAGCATATTTGTCGGCAAGCCCGGCAGCTTGGGGCCTTTTGGGGTTACAGAGCTTGTGACTTTTGCGACAGCGCTTTTCCCGGCGCTCGCCGCTGCACTTTACGGCATCCGCATGCAAGGGGATTTTGCGGCCACGAGTGAGCGATCTTCAGTCATCGCTCGTCAGTTAGCTCAGCTACGGACCGCAATTGAAAGAGATCCATTGACCTATGAACGGCTGATTGATCGCTCTCGCAGGTTAAGCGACATCATGTTGGCAGAGATTCATCAGTGGCGGCTTCACTATGAAACCCGGCCGCTCAGCCTGCCCGGATAGCTGCGTCAATTGCGATTCTTGCGGACCGGTTTGGATGGGTGGAGATGCCAAAACTTTTCCATATAGATATATGTCATTGAGGCGGTCCATCCGACCATAACCAAACCATTGAGTGCTTCGATACCGCTGATCACCCTGAGCGGCCCGGTCGGATAAAGGTCACCGATCCCCAAAGTCGTGTAGCTTGTGATCGAGAAATAGAAAGCATCCTCGAAGTCATGTCCTTGCTGCCCGTCGATTGTACCGAACCCGCCAATATTCTCTAGGAACAGGAAAGCACCGGCATAGACCGTGACCTGAATAAGATGAGAGGTCAGCGCCGCCGTCAGTACGATGATGATACGCAACCGCGGAGCAACTGGCATGTGCGTGATCCGGGCCGATGTGTAGCGCAAGGTTTCATAGTGAATGGCGATCGTAGCAGCGACCAAGACCAGCGAAATCAGGATTGTCAGCATTTGGAGGCGGTGTCCTTGCTCTTTCGATAGGATTGGTCGCTGCTTATCTCTATTTCGAAGATCCTAGCATATCAGTCTGCCTTGAGCAGCCCCCGCATGAACCATCCTTGGCAATCGTAAGTGAACGCATGCCGGGCTTTATTCCGTCCAGTATATGCAGCTTGCCGAAAAGTGGATCGCCGAACGTACTTACACCGTCGAGCAGTACACGTATCGCTTGCATCGCGCCGAATGTGCCAGCCCAACCAGCCATTGCCCCCAGCATGCCATCTTCGGCGCAAGTGTCGCAGTCTTCCGCGTCGAATGCATCCCCAACAAAGCAGCGGTAACAGGGTTGATCGGGAAGGTGGCCTGCGAACGCCCCGACTTGCCCCTGAAACCGACCCACAGCAGCGCTGAGAAGAGGGACATGGGTGAGGACGCAAGCATCGGAAACCGCGAGCCGCGTGGCAAAATTATCTGTCCCATCGAGCACCAGACTGGCATCCTCTATCAAGCTGGCCGCGTTCGCGGCAGAAATCCGCGCATCGCTGATCTCAACTGACAGAGTGTCATCGAAATTCGCCAGCCAGCGACGCGCGCTCGTTGCTTTGCCATGACCCACATCGCGGCTTGTGAAGATTGTTTGGCGTTGAAGATTGCTGAAATCGACAGTGTCGTCATCGATCAGCGTGAAGCGTCCGATTCCAGCCGCTGCCAGGTATTGCAGAGCAGGCGAGCCGATCCCCCCCAGGCCGACAATGACAACATGCTTCGTGGTTAGTGCCACCTGGCCTGCGCCGCCGATCTCTGGCAGCACAATGTGCCGCGCGAAGCGATCAAGACGTTGTGGGGAAAGCGGTGCATCACTCATCGGACAAGCTGTTTACAGCCTGTGCATACCCTGTCGACAGCCCTGTCCACAGGGCTGTCGATCAATTGGGGCAATTCATGTTGAAATTGCGTGCGAATTAACTTTCAAGCTGGCGCAAAAGGCTACGCACATCGCCATCCATATCTGCATCGCGCTTGCGCAAATCCTCGATCAGCCGAACCGCGTGGATAACCGTTGAATGGTCTCGCCCGCCGAATTTGCGCCCGATTTCCGGATAGGAGCGGGGTGTCAGCACCTTGGAGAGATACATCGCTACCTGACGCGGCCGAACTACAGCGCGCGCCCTGCGCTTGGATGACATCTCACTGCGATCAATTCGGTAGAACTGGCAGACGGTACGCTGGATTTCGTCAATCGTGATTCGGCGGCGATTGGCTGACAGGATATCAGTCAGCTGCTCTTCAGCCAGATTGAGAGAGACCTCTTGCCCTGTCAGCTGGGCATAGGCGATCAGCTTGTTGAGGCCGCCAACCAGTTCGCGCACATTGCGTGTTATCGTACGAGCAAGGAAGTCGACAACGTCTTCAGGCACGTTGAGCGGAGCAAAGCGCGTCAGTTTTGATTCTAGGATCTTGCGACGCAGTTCGATGTCGGCGGGTTGAATATCCGCCACAAGGCCCATGGAAAGCCGGCTAAGCAAACGCGGCTCAACGCCGTCGAGCGCTTGTGGCGCCCGATCCGCAGCGAATACCAGACGTTTGCCTTCGGCAAGCAGTGCATCAATCGTATAAAGCAGTTCTTCCTGAGCTGATGCCTTGCCGATTATGAACTGAATATCGTCAACCAGCAGCAGATCGAAACTGCGCAGGCGCGCCTTGAATTCGATCATCTGATTGGCCTTCAGTGCCTGCACAAATTCGACCATGAAGCGCTCGGCACTGCAATAGAAAATGCGCGCGCGCGGGTGAGCCTGTAGGTACGCGTGACCAATGGCGTGCAAGAGGTGTGTCTTGCCCTGACCCGTTGCAGCCTTGAGATAGAGCGGAGAGAACTGCGGCTGTTCGGTTGCAGCCATACGTTCTGCCGCATTCTTGCCCAGGATATTGGTTTCGCCAGTAACGAAAGCTGCAAAGGTCAAGGAAGGATCGAGGCCAACGGAGCTGGTAAAGCCTGCATCGCCAATTGTTCCAGCGGCTACGGCAATAGCGCTGGTATCGGCATCGTTTGCAGCACGCCGACCGCCATCAAGCATCAACTCAGGCAGTTGGCGGCGTCCAGGATGAACCGAAATACGCACTTTGCGCACTTCACTTCGCACGATTTTCCATGCGAGCTGCAATCTGTCGTGAAAGCGATCATTCACCCAGTTCGCACTGAACTCGGTAGGCAAGAAAAGATCGAGGGTACCCGTCTCTTTGCAAACACTGCCTAGCTGGATCGGCTTGATCCACTGACTATGCAATTGGTGACCCAGATCTTTTCGCAGGCCTTGGCTGATATCAGCCCAGTCTGCTGCCAGGTTCACTGCTTCTGCATCTTCCATCAAATCTTCGTCAATCTTCCGCTTAGCCGTGCGTCCAGTATCGCTGTCTTGCGCCAT